>DASZFR010000053.1:0-5280 GCA_035939635.1 Solirubrobacteraceae bacterium | reverse complement strand
CTCGCCGCAAGGTCTGGTACACGGGGACTACCGCCTGGACAACCTGCTGTTCACGCACCCCGACAGCGCGCGCCCGGTCACCGTCGTCGATTGGCAGACGGTCGGCTGGGGCAGCGCGATAGCCGACGCGGCGTACTTCATCGGCGGAAGCCTGCCCGTTGCGCAGCGGCGCAGCCACGAGCGTGAGCTGTTCGACGGCTACCACGACGCGCTGCGCCAATACGGCGCCGCCGCACCCGATGCCGAGCAGTGCTGGCACGAGTACCGCCTGCAGTGCTTCGGTGGCGTGTTGATGGTCCTCATAGCCGCGGTGGTCGTACAGCGCACAGAGCGCGGCGACGACATGTTCATGGCGATGCTCGCGCGCCACTGCCAGCAGGCGCTGGAGCTCGAGTCAGAGGCGTTGCTGGCCAAAGCCGGCCCAGACGTGGCGATCCCGCGGACTTGCGGGGAGGACGAGCGCGGCCACGAGCCGGGCGAAGAGCTGCTGTGGAATGAGAGCTGGTACTTCGACGTGGTTGCGCCCGACGCGAGCCTCGGCGCCTACGTGCGCCTGGGCCATTACCCGAATCTGGGCGTCAGCTGGTACACCGCGCTTGTTTGCCGGCCGGGCGAACCGACGCTTGCGGTGATCGACTTTGCGGCGCCGCCTCCTGCGGGCGAGGAGCTGGAGGTGCGCACGCCGCTACTGCACGCAAGCCACCGCTGCGCTGTGCCATTGCGACTGTTTGACATCGCGCTCGCGGCGACCGCTCAGTCGCATGCCGATGCCGCGGCCCTCCTGCACGGCGGCGCGGGCGACGCGACGCCGCTCGAGCTGGCGCTGCGGTGGGAGACCGACGGCGATCCGTTCACGTATCGCATGACCACGCGCTACGAGATCCCGTGCCTTGTCAACGGATGGATCCGCGCCGGCGAGCAGCGCCTGGAGCTGTCGGGGGCACCGGGCCAGCGCGACCACTCGTGGGGGCTGCGCGACTGGTGGTCGATGGACTGGGTGTGGAGCGCGGCGCGCCTGCAGGACGGCACGCGGCTGCACGCGGTGCAGCTGCGCCTACCCAACCTGCCGCCGCTGGGAGTCGGCTACGTCCAAGCTCCAGGCCGCGAGCTACTCGAGCTGCAGGCGGTCGGCGCGAGCGAGCGGGTGGATGAGGCCGGCTTGGTCGCAGAGGCAGAGCTGGCACTGCAGCCGGGCGATCTGCGACTGCAGGTGCAGCCGCTCGCGTTCGGGCCATTGCGACTTGTGGCGCCCGACGGGCGCGTGAGCCACTTTCCCCGCGCGATGTGCCGCGTGCGCTGCGCCGACGGGCGCGCGGGCGTGGGCTGGGTGGAGTGGAATCTCAACCAGCCCACCGCGGGCTAGCTGGAGCGTTTCAGTCGTTGGCCGTCAGCGCCCCCAGCAGGTGTGCGAAGCGCTCGCGTGCCTGCTCGCGGCGCACGGGCAGGTATTCGCTTGGCACTTCCCCAGCCGGGGGCTCGTAGCCGGCGAGGATGCGCCTGGCAACGGTCTGGCGGTGGACCTCGTCGGGCCCGTCGTAGAAGCGCGCCCCGCGCGCGAAGCGGTACATCTGCTCGAGGGGGAGATCGGTCGAATAGCCCAGCGAGCCGTGCACCTGCAACGCGCGGTCGATCACATCGTGCAGCACCTTGGCGCCGTAGAACTTGATCAGCGAGATGTCCACGCGCGCGGCGCTCGCGCCCTGCGTGTCCATCACCCACGCGGCGTGCAGCGTCATCAGCCGCGCGGCCTGCATCTCGGCTGCGCTGTCGGCAATCCAGTTCTGCACCGTCTGCTTGTCCGCCAGCAGCGAGCCGAACGAGCGGCGGTAGGTGGCGCGCTCACACATCATGTCGAACGCGCGCCGGGCGACGCCAAGCCAGCGCATGCAGTGGTGAATACGTCCCGGCCCCAGGCGATGCTGGGCGATCACGAACCCCTCGCCGATCGCGCCGAGAAGCGCGTCGCCTGGCACGCGCACGCCCTCATACACGATTTCCGCGTGGCCACCGTACTCGCCGGATCGCTCCGACGGGTGCTCCATCGTGGGCACGTCGCGCAGGATCTCCACGCCCGGCGTGTCGCGGGGCACAATGAACATCGAGGCGCGCTGGAACGCGCGCGCGTCGGGATCGGTGACTGCCATCACGATCAAAAAGTCGGCGATCGAGCCGTTTGAAGAGAACCACTTGTGGCCGTCGATCACCCACTCGTCGCCGTCGCGCACCGCGCGCGTGCGCAGCTGCGTGGGGTCCGAGCCCGGGGTCTCGGGCTCGGTCATGGAAAACGCGCTGCGCAGGTCGCCGGCGAGCAGCGGGTACAGCCAGCGCTCCTTCTGCTCGGGGGTGCCGGCAAGCGCGAGGATCTCGGAGTTGCCCGAGTCCGGCGCCGCGTTGCCGAACGCGAGCGGCGCGATCGGCGATGTGCCGAGGATCTCGTGCATGAGCCCGAGGCGAACCTGGCCCATTCCCTGCCCGCCGAGCTCCGGCGGCAGGTGAGCGGCCCACAGGTCGCGCTCCTTGACGCGCTGCTGCAGCGGCGCCATCGCCTCCCGCAGGCCGTCGTTGGAGAGCTCGCGCCAGACCGTCTCGAGCGGCCAGATCTCCTCGCGCACCAGCTCGCGCATCCAATCCAGCTGCGCTTGAAAGTCGGGCTCGGTGCTGAAGTCCCAGCTCATTGTCGTCCTCCCGCTCGGCGTCTTGTCTTTGCTGCCAGAAGCCTACGCCCCGCTCGCCGGCCGCGGCTCGCCGGCGGGCTCTCAGGCGGCGTGCGCGCCCGACGTCATCAGCGCCACCGGAACCGCAAGCCCCGCCGAGCGCCGCAGCGTGGCAATGCGCCGGCCGGGCTGCACGGCGTCGCGCGGCGCGCTGATGTGGCCGGCGAGCTGCGTCACGGCGCGATCGAGATCCGACACCGTGAAGGCAAGGCCCCACAGCCGGGCCGGGCTGTCTGATCCTCCGGCCGCCTCGACGTTGCGCTCGGGTATCTGCACGACCTCGAGGATCTCGGATCCGAGCCGGAAGAACGCCTGTCGCGGCGCCCCCGCCGGCGTGGGCTCCTCGCGGATGCGCCGCAGATCGAGCCCCGCGGCCTGCAGCGCGCGCACCGTACGGTCGAGCTGCGGCGAGAAGACCACCACGTGGTCGATGCACACGACGCCGTTGGAGTGCTCGGCCGCGACGTCGGGCAAGGGCGACTGCGAGCGGGTGGTGGGCAGCCCGTCGAGCGCGAGCGTGCTCACACCGCGCAGCGACCAGCCGACGATTCCATGACCGGCGCCGTCGCCCGCAAGGCGCACGCGCACGCGCCCCAGCTGTGAGCAGTCACCGTCGACCACAAAGCCGAGCTCGCGCCAGCGCGCGGGATCGTCGGCGAGCACGAGCTCGTCGATCGTGACACCACTGGCAGCTCCGCTGGACGCAGGCGCCGCCGGCATCGCGTCGCTCATCCGCTTCGCGTGCTCTGTCCGCCGTCGACGGCGAGCAGTACGCCGGTGATGAAGCGCGCCTCGTCGGACGCCAGAAACAACGCGGCGTTGGCCACGTCCCAGGCGCTGCCCATGCCGCCCTTCAGCGGCACGCTGTCGTCGCGAATCGCCGCGTAGCGCTCGCGCGGGATGCGCAGCGCGCGGGCCACGCTGTCGACGCCCATCGGCGTGTCGATCAGGCCCGGCAGGATCGCGTTGACGCGCACCCCGTGCTGCGCGTATGACTGCGCGAGCGAAACCGTCAGCGCGTCCATCGCCGCCTTGGACATCTTGTAGGCCAGCGGCGGGTTGTTGGTTCTGTCGACGCCAGCCACGAGCGCCGCGATGGAGGACACGAACGTGATTGCGCCCGCGCTCTGCTCGCGCATCGGCGGAAGTGCGGCCTTGGCCATCAGCATCGCGCCGCCGGCGTTGACGCGCATGATCCGCTCCCATTCGGGCAGCTCGATGGCCTCGCACCAGTTGTCGCCCAGCGCGATGCCGACGTTGTGATGCAGGATGTCGATCGCGCCGAAGCGCTCGCGGCAGGCCTCCACGGCCGCGTTGCAGTCGGCTTCGACGCTGACGTCGCCCTCGATCACGAGCGCCTCCGCGCCATCGCGCCCGAGCTCGTCGGCGGTGAGCTGGGCAGCGTCGCGCTCGCGGTCCATGAGCGCGACACGCGCGCCCTCGCGCGCGAACGTGATCGCGGTGGCGCGGCCATTGCCGATGTTCTCTCCCGGGAGCTGTCCCGCGCCGGCCACCAGGGCGACCTTTCCCGCCAAGCGCCCACCCGCCTGGCGCTCAGTCCGGACGCCCTCCTGCTGCGTCGGCTCGGCGGCCACGGTCAGCGCCGCAGCGGGCCATCGCCCGCGAACACCGGCGGCTGGGGCTCGAGCCCGGCCGTGGCGATCACGCGCGCGATCGCCATGTAGTGGCCCACGACAAGCAGCAGCTCGACCACGCCGCGGGCGCCGAGCTGCGGGGTCAGCTCGTCCACGGCGCGCTCGGAGGCTTCGCCCTGCTCGACGACTTCGTGCGTGAACGCGAGCACCCGCGACTGCTCGGCGCTGAATGACGGATCGTCCAGTCGCTGGCGCTCGATCGCCTCGACCTGCGCGTCGCTCGCCCCCACGGCCTTGGCGATCGCCACGTGCTGCACCCACTCGTACTGCGAGCGCGACATGTGCGCGACCTGCAGGATCGCGAGCTCACGCAGCAGCGGGTCGAGAGCCAGGCGCGTGAGCAGCGCGTTGGAGTAGCTCAGCCACCGCTCGAACACCGACTCGGCGTGCGCGACGATCCCCAGCAGGCTCAGCGGCGTGGTCTGCAGGATCTGACGAGCAGGCTCCGGGGCCTGCTCTGCATCGACTGGCGGAAAGCGGGGCATGCGTCTGGTTGGCGGCTCAGGCTACACCGCGGCGTTGCGTTACGGCTCGAGCCCGAGCACGCGCTCAGCGCCGAGCTCGCGAGCGGCGGGGAAGAGGCCCCGCTGCCCCGAGCGGCGCAGATCGGGGGAGACGATTGGCTCGGTGGAGCCACATGTAACCTCGTGGGGAGGCCAGTCGTGGCAGCGATACAAGTCCGTGCCGTGCCGGCCGCGCAGACGAGGGCGCTGCGCCGCGCGGTCCTTCGTCCTCACCAAAGGCTCGACGAGATGCCGGACTCCGAGCCGCAGCGCGCCCACGCCGTGGGCGCCTTCGAAGGTGACCAGCTGGTAGCGGTAGGTCTGATCGGCCCGGACCCCGAACACGATGCGGGCTCGTGGCGGGTTCGCGGCATGGCAACCGCCGCGCCGTCGCGCGGGCGCGGATTC
>DASZFR010000052.1:0-1980 GCA_035939635.1 Solirubrobacteraceae bacterium | reverse complement strand
GCTCGCGCACGTTCACCATTGCCTGCAGCGCCACCGGGTGCGTCCGTCGCGCCTTGTGATCGAGATCACCGAGACCGCCTCGATCTGCGATCTGAGCCAGGCGCGGGAGTTCTGTGCGGGACTGCGTGCGCTCGGCTGCGAGGTCGCGCTGGATGACTTCGGCGCCGGCTTCGGCGCGCTCCACTACCTCAAGCACCTCCCCTTCAACTACCTGAAGATCGACGGCGACTTCATCACCGCGCTCACCAGCTCGGCCGACGATCGGCTCGTAGTCGAAGCGCTTGTGCGGCTCGGGCGCGGGATGGGCTTTGCCACGATCGCCGAGTTCGTCGCAGACCAGGGCACCCAGGATCTGGTCGCGCAACTCGGAGTGGACTACGCGCAGGGTTTTCACCTCGGGCGCCCCAGCGCGGTGGCGCCGCGGTAAGCCCGCCCAGGGGCCGGGGGCGAGCGGTCGCCGACACGCCGGCGTGCGTCTAGCTGGGCTGCGGGAACTGCTGGCGCATGGCCGCGTCCCAGGCGCGGTCGGGCAGCATACGGCGCATCGCGATCGTCACTTTCGCCGAAGGCGTGATCGCGATCCGCGTCGGCGGGCGCCGGCGGCGCAACGCGCGCTCGATCGTGCGCGCAACCTTGTCAGGCCCGGCGCCCAGCCTGCGCATCGGCCCCTCGTACGCGCCCTGTGTTGCCGCGCTCACGGTGGCATTGAACTGCGCGTAGGGATCCTCGCCGTCGGAGGTGTCGTGCGGCGTGCTCGCCTGTGCCATGCTCGCCACCGCCGCGTTGCCGAACTCGGTCGTGATCAGCCCCGGCTCGAGCAGGATCACATCGATGCCAAAGCCGCGCACCTCAAAGCGCAGCGCGTCGGAGATCGCCTCCAGAGCGTGCTTGGTCGCGTGGTAGTAGCCGCCGCCGGGGAACGTGAGCTTGCCGCCCATCGAGCCCACGTTGACGATCTTGCCCCAGCGCTGCGCGCGCATGCCGGGCAGGACGAGCTGCGTCAGGCGCACCACGCCGAACACGTTGGTGTCGAACTGCCGCCGCGCGGCCTCCAGCGAGACGGTCTCGATCGCGCCACTCTGGCTGTAGCCGGCGTTGTTGATCAGCACGCCCACAGCACCGCACTCCTGCGTGACGCGCTGGACCGCCGCGCGCATGGAGCCCTCATCGGTGACGTCGAGCGCAAGCGTTTTCAGCCCAGCGGCGGCGAGCTCCTGCAGCGAATCGAGCCGCCGCGCCGAGGCGTACACGGTCCAGCCCGCGCCACCGAGCCGCAGCGCGGTGGCGCGGCCGATGCCCGACGAGCACCCGGTGATCAGCACCGCCTTGGAGGGCTCGGACATCCCGCGCAGCATACTTGTGCGCTCGCCGCGCCAGCCGGTGGTCGTCTAGGCTGGGCGGCGATGCGCGCAGTGACCTTTCAAGCGCCCGGTGACGTGCGCGTCAGCGATGTGCCCGAGCCGCAGATCGCAGACCCGCACGACGCGATAGTGCAGATCCAAGCGAGCGGCGTGTGCGGCTCGGACCTGCACATCTACCACGGCCGCGTGCAGATCGAACCGGGGTTCGTGATCGGCCACGAGTACGTGGGCACGGTCGTCGCGACCGGCGAGCAGGTGACCGGACTGACCGCCGGCGACCGCGTGCTGGGCTGCTTTCAGACCGCCTGCGGGCGTTGCTTTTTCTGCCGCCGCGGCTGGTTTCACAAGTGCGACTCCTCGCGCACGTTCGGCCACGGCGCCACGCTCGGCTCTCTGCCCGGCACGCAGGCCGAGCTCGCGCTGGTGCCCAACGCCGAGCTCGTGTTGCGGCGGGTTCCGGCCGGCATGAGCGACGAGGTCGCGCTGTTCGCCGGCGACGTGATGGGCACCGGCTATCACGCGGTTGTAGAAAGCGGGCTGCGCCCCGGCGAGGTCGCTGCGGTGCTCGGGCTCGGGCCCGTGGGCCTGTGCGCGGTACAGGTAGCACGCGCCGCCGGCG
>DASZFR010000051.1:0-2229 GCA_035939635.1 Solirubrobacteraceae bacterium | reverse complement strand
CGGCAGATCCTGCCCGCCGCCCGAGGAGAAGTGCGCGGCAGCGGGCGGCAGCGCGGGCAGCGCCGAAGGGTTGGTACGCGTGGGGGCGATCGGGCGCTGCGCTGCGGCCGCGCGCGTCGTCGCGTGCGCCACCGCGCCGGCCCCCGCCCCTGACGGCGGGCGCAAATGTGCGCCGGCGCCTGGGCGCGCGGCGGACTGTGCGTGTGCTTCTTCGACGCCCGGACGCGTGCCACTGCTGGGCCGGCCCGGGGCCTGTCCGAGGCGGATTGCGGGCGTCGGAGGTGCGGGCGCCGCGCTCCCGGCAGACGCCGCGACCGCGCCGTGGGAACGGCCGCCGGGGGGTAGGGCTTGTGGCGCCCGCTCGCCGGCGCCGGCCACCGCCGTGCCGGTGCCGGCGCGGGTGGCCGGCTGGGTGGCTTCTGCACGGAGGTGCACCGACGTGGGCGCCAGCGACAAAGCTGCGGGCGCCACGGGCGTTCCTGGTGCTGGGACCGGGGAAAGTGACAGCGACGCGGACAGGTGTCTCGTGCCAGACGAAGGCAGCTGGATCGGCGGTGGCGTGAGTGCGACCGGCGCGGTCGCCGCCGGCAGCGGCAGGGCAACCCCCACGTTCAGCGCGGCCGCCTGCGCGCAACACACGCCCAGGACCGGTGCCGTCAGGGCAGCGGCCACAACTATCTTTGCCTTGCCTGGTGCCGTCATCCATAACCCCCAGAGCGAGCCCACGCACAAACCCCCTCGTGTTGTGTCTACCCCTTTATGCGTTGCTTTATGCGTCTGCGCGATGGGCCCGGCCTTGCAGCCGGTCGCGCTGTTTGGGTGTGCGTGGCGCCCGACGCGCGGCGTCGACTAACCTCAAGCACCCGGTCGCACCGTCCGCGGCCGGCTGGAGGTTTGCGAGATGTCGGCTGAACACTTCGATGTGCTTATCGTGGGCGCCGGGCTGTCGGGAGTTGGCTCGGCGTATCACCTGCAGGCGCAGTGCCCGGGCAAGACGTTTGCGATCCTCGAGGCGCGCGATCGAATCGGGGGCACCTGGGACCTGTTCCGCTACCCCGGCATCCGCTCGGACTCAGACATGTACACGCTCGGCTACCGCTTCCGGCCGTGGCGCGACGCAAAGTCGATCGCCGACGGGCCCTCGATCCTGGAGTACGTGCGCGACACCGCAAGAGAGAACGGCATCGAGGAGAAGGTCCGATTCGGCCACCGGGTGGTGCGGGCCGAGTGGTCCTCCGAGCGCGCATGCTGGACGGTAGAGGTGCAGGTCGCAGGCGGCGAGGAAACCAAGACGTTCAGCGCGAGCTTCTTGCTCATGTGCAGCGGCTACTACCGCTACGACCAGGGCTACACGCCGTCGTTCGCCGGCGGCGAGAGCTTCCGTGGCTTGATCGTGCATCCCCAGCACTGGAGCGATGAGATCGACTACGCGAAAAAGCGCGTCGTGGTGATCGGCAGCGGCGCCACCGCCGTCACGCTCGTTCCCGCGCTCGCGCGGACCGCCACGCACGTGACCATGCTGCAACGGTCGCCCAGCTACATCGTCTCGCTGCCTGGGGAAGACCCGATTGCAAGACGGCTGCGCCGGGTGCTCCCCGAGAGGCTGGTGTACCCGATCGTTCGCTGGAAGAACGTGCTGCTCACTCTCCTCAGCTTTCAATTGTCGCGACGGCGCCCCGCGCTGGCCAAGGCGATGCTCCGTAAAGGCCTCGAGCGACGCCTGCCCCCCGAATACGACATCGACACGCACTTCAACCCGAGCTACGGCCCGTGGCAGCAGCGCCTGTGCCTCGTCCCCGACGGGGACCTGTTCGACGCGATCTGCGACGGGAGAGCGTCGGTGGCGACCGACGAGATCGAGCGTTTCACCGAGAGTGGGATCGCGCTTCGCTCAGGCGCGCAGCTGGAGGCAGACATCATCGTGACGGCAACCGGGCTGAACATGCTGCCCTTGGGCGGGGTCCAGGTCGTCGTAGACGGCGACGAGGTTGCGCTCGGGCAGACGATGAGCTACCGCGGGATGATGCTCAGCGACGTGCCGAACCTCGCGGTGGTATTCGGCTACACCAACGCGTCGTGGACGTTGAAGGCGGACCTCACCAGCGAATACGTGTGCCGTGTGCTCAATCACATGAGCGCGCGCGGCTACTCAAGCGTGGTGCCTAAGCGTGATCCGACGATCGGCGAGCAGCCGTTCATCGACTTCTCCTCCGGCTATGTCGTTCGCTC
>DASZFR010000050.1:0-20122 GCA_035939635.1 Solirubrobacteraceae bacterium | reverse complement strand
AAGACGGTCACGCCAATGTGGACGCCCGTTGCAAGCGTCAGATGTCAAGCGTCAGGTGTCGGACGGCCCTTTGACAAACATGAGGCCGCCCGGCTCGTGCGCCCCGCGCACGACCTGTGGCTCTGAGCCTCCGCCCTGTTCGAGCCCATTGCCCGGACGAAGCCGAAGCTCGCCGTCCCACGAGTCGATTGGCAGCGCTTGCGGGCGCGTGTCGGGTCGCGCAAGCCACGAACGCTCGGCCTTCGCTTCGTAGAGGCAACGGTCGGCGTCGGCCACGAGCACGTCTGCGTCGTGCTCGCCATCCCATTCGGCAAGGCCGACTGAAAAGCCTCGATCCGACGGAGTGGCGTCTACCAGGCGGTCAATCAGCTGTTGCGCGTCCGCGAGTCTGCAACCCGTGAGCATCACCGCGAACTCATCGCCGCCATAGCGAGCGAGCAGGTCGACGGGACGCAGCACTGAGCTCCACGCCGCGGCGTTCTGCTTGAGCAGCTGATCGCCCGCGTGGTGGCCGAGCGTGTCGTTGATCCGCTTCAGGCCATCCACGTCCAGCACCGCCACGCACAGCGGCCAGCCTTCCCGCTTCGCGCGCGCCATCTCCGACGGGAGCTGCTCTCGCCACGCGCGCCGGTTGGGAAGGCCGGTCAGCTCGTCGGTCCGCGCTATGCGTTCAAGGCGCGCGAGCAGGTCAGCTCGCTCGATCGCGATCGCCGCTTGAGCGGCGAGCAGCACGATCGTCGAGCACACGTTCTCGTCCGGCGCAGGGACTCGCGCTTGCCAGTACAGAGCAAGCACCGCCACCGGCTCCCTGTCTCGCATGACCGGCTGCCAAAACGCCGAATTGATCCTGTCGGCTCCGTCCAGATCGGCGTTGTCGCGAGCGTTCTTGTCGCCGCAGGTGAAGTCGGGCTCGTGACTCTGAAACGCCCGCGCCACGCCGGCGGCGGACTCGAGCGTGTGGCCCAGCGTGAGTGTGCCGGCCCCGACATGCACGCCCGCCGCCGTCACCGGAACCAGGAGCGGGTCCTCTCCGCGCGGCTCCCACAAGACGGCGCTGTCGGCGCTGGTCACGCGCAGAGCGGTCTCGCACAGGTCGAGGCGCGTCATCTCGGCGGAGGGCTGCTCGTAGATGCGTTGTGTGGCTTCAACCACGGCCGCGAGCTGCGCAGCGTTTTCAGCCGCGTGCTCGCGTTGGCGGCGTACGCGGCGCACGAGCGCGTCGATGAACACACCGGCGATCATCAGCGACGCGACCGTCGTCACCCATCGCCCCGCCGCTATCGACTCGTGCCTCGCGCCGAGCACGAGCGCGTACGCGACGCCCACTGCGGCCACGTGAAGGATGGCGACATTGCGCCTGAAGAACGAGAAGGCGAACAGCGCCACCCACAGGTACCAGACCCCGTAGTAGCTGACGCCGTCACCGCTGTAGTACACGGCGCGGGTGATCAGCACCGTGCCCGTAAGCAGCGGTATGTGATACGCCCACGCCGGCAAGCGCCGGAAGGCGACGAGCACGACCACGCCGCCCAAATACGCCAGTGCGATGTTGCTCGCCAGCGCTCCCACATTGGTGCCGGGAGCCCGGGGCAGAAGCAGAGACACCGTGCCGATCGTCGCTCCCGCCACATACAGCCAGCCCAGGGCTCGCGCCATGACGGCCGGCTCGGAAGACCACCGAGCATTCGGAGCATGCGTCGCGTGCGCGTCCGTCGGCACCATTCCTTGCTGATCGTCGGCGCCGCGAGCGCTCTTGAGCAAGAGCGCCGCGATTCATCCGATGTCAGAGCTGGGCAAGCGTGGACAGTGCCGAAAGATGAGTCGCGGCTCGGAGTTCTGCCTTCGTGCGAGGATCACACGCCTTCGCCTCCTCCGCGCCAGCAACGGTGGATCTCGCCGTGGGTGAGCAGCCGCGGCCGACAGCAGCTCTGCGCCGATCCCACTAGGTCCCGGTCGAGCGCGTCTCGCCTCCGACCTGGCCCACCGATTCGTCCACCCTCGACCTAAGATAGCGAGCTCAGCGAGAGGCCGGGGCGAAGTCGCCCCGGCCTTTGACGCCTGGAGACAGGACTAACGCGGGCCGATTAGAACGTACCCGCGACGAGCGCGGTGAATTCTAGACCGCCGGCATTGAGTTTTGCGCACTTTTCCGCTGCTTCTTTGTGGGTGAGGAACTCGGCCGCTCCGCCGCCCGTCACTTCGCCACTGGCTTTGAAGCTCACCACTCCGGCAGTCGCGACGAGTTCGAATTTGAAGTGCTTGGCCGCGGGGTCGATGGACCGCCGGATGGTGCCTTCGCCGCTGACTTTCCCGTTCAACCCAACGATGTTCTCACCCGCTGGACAAGACAGTTCACCTTCGCCCGTGACGGTCGCTTCCGTGATCGTGCTTTTGGAAACGGAGCAAGACGTACCCGGCGTGGCGACGAAGCTAAATTTGGTGGATTTCAGTTCTGCACCGAGATGCGGGGTGAGTTCCGCGTTTCCTTCGATGGTGCACGCGTCTTCAGCTGCGCTCGCCGACGCGACCGGCACCAGCGCGGCGATTCCCACGCACAGACTTGCCAACAGAATGAGTCGCTTCATATTTCCTCCGCTTTCATGCTTATCTGGATCTTGAGAGCCATCCCTGGCGTGAAGCCTCCTTCAGCTCTACGCCTGTCGCGCCTTGCGGATGAGCGTCAGGGCCTCCTCAGGCGTACCGGAAGCGGTCTTTGGTCGAGACCAAGCTCATGCCGTTGGGTGAGTTCACTGTCACGTCAACTCGGCCCTTGGCGTGCGCGGGCGACACAGCGACGATTTCTGTTTCGGACTTGACTTTGAAGCTCGAAGCTTCGGTCGATCCGAATTTGACCGCGGTCACTCCTGAGAAGTGGGTACCCGTGATCGTCACCGTGGTACCGCCCGGTTGGGGGCCCTTTCTCGGCGACAGTTTCTTGACCGTTGGGCGCGAGTAGAAGAACCGATCGGCTGCACCGGTCGCGCTGGTACCCGCCGGCGTGGTCACCGTGACGTCGACCGTGCCTTTGCCGGCCGGGGCGGTTGCTTCGATGATCGTGCCGTTTTCTCTCACGACCACACGGCTCGCCTTCGCCGATCCGAACTTGACTTCGGTCGCTTCTTCGAACTCCGTGCCCGTGATCGTGACCTTGGTGGTGCCTTTCTTACGCGGTTCGCTGGGGCTCACGCGGGTCACGGTCGGCGCGGTCGGGCCGAACGCAAGGCGATGTTCTGACATCGCACCCGGGCCGACGCCCTTGACGTCAGGAGTTTTCACTTGCACCGGCTTGGTGCTACAGGGGTTCGGGCAAGCTTCGGGTCCCATGCTCGTGCTGTCACCCAGCTGACCCAGGTCGTTGCGCCCCCACGCGAACACGGCACCCGAGGCAACCGCCAGACTGCCTTCTTTACCCGCGGCGATGCCGCTGACACCACTCAGCGTGGCGACCGCGACTGGAGTCTTCGCGCAGGCAGCAGTGGGCGGCAGGCCGCACATTTCAGGGCCGGTGCTCGTGCCGTCGCCCAGCTGTCCGGCTGCGTTGCTTCCCCACGCGACGACGGTGCCGTCGCTGAGCCGCGCGAGGCTGTGTTCTGCTCCGGCGGCAACCGCGGTCGCCGGCGCGGTCGATTCGCCGATCTTCGCGACTTTGACGGGCAGATCGGTGGATGCTTCGCTGCTGTCGCCGAGCTGTCCGTTTTTGTTGAAACCCCAAGCCTTGACCGTGCCGCCGCTGAGGAGGGCGAGGGCATGGGATTCACCAGCAGCGATCCCGATCGCTGCGCTCAGCCCGCTCACGGGTACCGGAACCTCGCTTTTTCCTCCCATCGACCCATTGCCGAGCTGCCCGTCTTCGTCGCTTCCCCATGCCACGACGGTGCCGTTTTCCAGCAGAGCAAGGCTGAAGGTTTCGCCGGCCGCGACCGCCGCGACGCCGCTGAGATGCGAGCCGGGACACGGTTCTGGCGCGGGCGCGCAGACCGACACCGGCGCGTCGCGGTCTGTGTTGGTGCCGTCGCCCAGCTGACCCTGGCTGTTGCGTCCCCACGCCTTCACGGTGCCGTCGCCGAGCAGAGCCAAGCTGTGGGCGGACCCCGCCGCGATCCCCTTGACACCGCTCAGACCGGTGACGGTGACAGCCAGGTCCTGCGGGGTCCCTGTCGTGCCATCGCCGAGCTGGCCAAAGACGTTTTCGCCCCACGACATCACCGCGCCGTTTTCGAGCAGGGCCAGGCTGTGACCGCGGCCCTCGGCTACCGCGGCTACGCCGCTCAATTCGCTCACGAGCCCCGGCGTCGTGTGGCACGGCGTTTTTTCCACGCCGCATTCTTCGGGTCCGGTACTGGTTCCGTCGCCGAGCTGACCGAACTTGTTCGATCCCCACGCCTGGGCCCCGTAAGGCTCGTGCGCCTGCGCCGGCAACGCGCTCGCCAGAGCAGAGATTCCGATCGAGCCTACGCTCAGCGCCAGCGCGAGGCGCCGTGATCCAGTGTTCCGACGTGGCCTTGGGAGCTCCACGCGTCCTCCCTCTCCTCAGGTGGTTGCGAGTGCGGATCTCCCAGTGGGTGAGTCGGCGCGTGATGGAAGCAGATGGAGCGTCGGATGTCAAGTTCCACGCTAGAAAGGATGGAGGCAACCACGTCGTCACATTGCCTCCTGGGTCCGTTTTTGCTTAGTGTGAGCCGGACCAGATGGCGTCCATGTTTGGGTCATTCGCAGTTTGTTTCTGGAGGAGTGGCGAACTTCTTATGTAAGGTCTCGTATGCAAGCCTTTGCGTACCGGGGCTTCCATATACTCGGCACCCATGAGTGCAAGCCGACGGTCGTCCGCCGCAGCGCCGCGTGAGCCAGGCGCGCGCCCGCAATCACGACGCGGCGGCCGGGACACCCCGCGCCGGGCGCGCCGCAGCCAGCGCCAACGCTTGGTCGACGCGATGATCGAACTGTCGGCCACGCGCGGCTACCACGCCGTCACGGTCACAGAGCTGTGCTCGTACGCGGGCGTCTCGCCAGCCACCTACTACGACCAGTTCTCCGGCAAGGACGACTGCTTCCTGGCGGCATATCGCGCGTGCGCCGAAGGCGTCTTTGCGCCCATGCGCGCGGCCGCCACCGACGGCGACTGGCCCGGGGCGACACGGCAAGCTTTGGACTCGCTGCTGAGCGCGCTGCAAGAGGACCCCGACGCGGGGCGGATCCTGTTCATCGAGGCGCTGGGCGCAGGGGCTGCCCTGCGCGCCGAGCGCGCGCGCGTGCTTTCAGAGTTCGAGCGGCGCATCGAAGAGCTGCTCGAGCGCACGCCGCCTGAACAGCCGACGCTCGACGTACCGCTGATGGCGGTGGTCGGCGCCCTGCGGCACATCATCTCTCGCCATTTGCGCACGCGCACCGAGGATCAGCTGCCGGCGCTCCTGGACGACGGCCTGCTGTGGCTGTCCTCGTACGTCGCGCCCGGCGGCTCTGTGCGCTGGAGCACTTCGCCAGACGCGCTCCTGGTGCCCGCCGAGGTCCCGCCGGTGGCAGCCTTCTCTCCGGAGACCCTGCCACCCGGCACGAGCGGGCTGTCGCCAAGCGTGGTCGCGCGCAGCCAGCGCACGCGTCTGATCCACGCGACCGCGCAGGTGATGAGGGTCAAGGGCTACCAGGCGGCGACAATCGCCGACATCGTCGGCGCGGCGCGCGTGGCGAGGCCCGTCTTCTACGAACACTTCACAGACAAGGAAGGCGCCTTCTTAGAGGCGCAGCACCACCCCACCCAGTTCATCATCGATCGCTGCGCCGAAGCGTACTTCTCCGCTGAACAGTGGCCGCAGCGGATCTGGCGGCACCTGCAGATGCTGCTGCGTCTCATCGTCGAGAACCCGCCGCTGTCGCACCTGCGCCTGGTCGAGTGCTACGCGGCTGGACCGCAGGCGATACGGCGGGCCGAGGGGGTAACGCGTTCGTTCGGGATCTTCCTGGAGGAGGGCTACCTCCATCGCCCCGAGGCACGCGCGCTGCCGCGCCTGACCTCACAGGCAATCGCCGGCGCGATTTTCGAGATCATCCAGCGCCTCGTCGCCGAGGAGCGCTGGGCGCTGCTGCCCGCCCACCTTCCGCAGCTCGCCTACATCGCGATCGCACCCTTCACCGGGGCACAGGAAGCGATCGAGCTGGTGGAGGAGCTAAAGGGCGGCGAGCTCGTCCAGGCCCCCGCGTGACGCCGGCCGACCCAGCGGCGCGCGCTCGCTCGACGTCTGCTCCTCGCAGCTGCGTTCACATCTTCGATCGCGCGCGAAGCGCTTTGCGCTGGTCGGCGCTGAGGTGGTCGCGCAGGTAGGCACGCTCCTCGTCGAGCCCGTCTGGCGCGGCTGCCAGCAGCTTTCGCATGCGCGGCGCGCCGGCGCGCTCGAACAGGCGCTCGTGCGCGCCGTCTCCCTCGAGCACGAAGGACATGCGCAGCAGATCCTCGTCGCTCAGCCTCCCCGTGGCCGCGGCGAGCGGGGCCTCGTCGAGGTGCGCCACGAAGCGGCCCATCGCCACGTACTCGCCGCGTTTCGCCAGCGCAAGCGCGATCTCCACCACGCGCTCGGGTGACGTCGAGACCACAACCTCGTCCGCGCGGCGCGGGTCGAGCTCGGCCGCCAGCTGCGCGAGGAAGTCCAGCGAGAAGTGCTCGGCGATCTCGGCCGCTCGCTTGGGCTCAAGCAACCCGGAGAGGTGCGCGCAGATCAGCGGCCCCAACGCCGCTTCGCCGATCTTTGCCAGCGTGCGCGCCGGCAGCAGGCGCGCCGCGTCGGCGGTGCGTCCGAGCCGCTCGCGGTCCGCGTCGTACATCAGATCGGTCACCGCTTCGCGGTAGGCGCGCAGCTCGGCCGCGGGGACCTTCTGCAGGTAGTCGAGCTCGTGCGTGTCCTCCACACCGAGCACGCGGGCGAGCTTGACGATCTCAGAGCGCGTCTCTGCGGCCGCGCTCACAGTCCCACCACCCGCCGCACAGCGCCGCGCAGCGGCCTCGGGATGTGATCCAGCGCGCGCGCCAGCGCTTCGCCGAGCTCGCGGCGCTGGCGCCGCAGCGCCGTCTCGGTGGCCGCGCTCAGCTGCGCGGCGCGCTCGTCGTCAAGCGACGCGGGCGGGTCGGGGAGCTGATGGGTTTGGCGTGGCATTCGCCGCGTTGCGCTCGCTCGTCGGTGGCCGCCCGGGCGCCTTCACTCGAGCCACATGCCGGGCGCGACCGCCACTTCCACCAAGCGCGGGCCGTCTTGCACCGCTATCGCCGCGCGCAGGGCCTCGGCGAGGTCCTCGCGCGAGTTCGCCTGGAGCGACGGCACTCCGTAAGCCTCCGCCACCGCCCCCACGTCCACGCCTTTGAGGTCAAGGCCGGGCGAGCCGCTTATCTGCTCCAGCTGCTCAAACCACTTCAGGATCGCGTACTCCTCGTTGCGCAGCACCAGGTAGGTCACCGGCACGCGATACGCGGCCGCGGTCCACAGCGCGGTGATGCCGTACTGCGCGGAGCCCTCCCCCAGCACGCACACCACCGGGCGCTCGCGCTGCGCGAGCTGCACGCCCACCGCGGCCGCGATGCCGAAGCCCAGCCCTCCGCTGGCGGAGAAGTAGTAGCTGCCGGGCCGCGACAGGCGCAGGCGGTTGCGCAACGCCACGGTGCTCGACGGCGACTCCACCACCGCGATCGCGTCCTGCGGCCACACCTCCGCGAGCGCCGCCATCGCCTCAGAGCCGGAGATCGGTTCGCTCGGCGGCGGCTCGCCGGCGGACGCGCGCGGCTGTGGGGCGTCGCGCTCGCTCGGCCCCACCAGCTCGAGCAGATGCTCTAGCGCGAGCGCCACGTCGCCCACGATCGCGGTGCCCGTCGGCGCGCGCGACGCCTCCGCGGGGTCGCTCGTGAGCTGCACCAGGCGCGCCCCCGCGGGCAACAGGTCGCCAGGGATGTAGGGGTAGTAGGGAAACACCGAGGACCCCACCACCAGCACCAGGTCGTGGCCGGCAAGCGTTTCTGACAACGGGCCTATCGCGGGCGGGAGCACGCCCTGAAAGTAGGCGTGGTCCTCGGGGAAGCCCAGGCGCCCGCCGCCGGGCGCCGGCGTGGCCCACACCGCCAGGCGCTGCTTGTCGGACAGCGACACCGCCGCGTCCCAGCCGCCGCTGGCGTCGATGTCCGGGCCCGCAACCAGCACCGGGTTGCGCGCCTGCTCGAGCGCCCCGGCGAGGTCCTCGAGCGCGACCGGGTCGGGCAGCGCGCGACCCCTCACAGCGCGCGCAAGCGCGCTTCTAAAAATGTGTTCATCCACCTCGGCGTCCCAGTCGTCCATCGGCACCGACACGAACGCGGGGCCCTTCGGCGGCAGCGTGGCGTGGTGGATCGCGCGCGCGATCGCGGCGGGAACGTCCTGCGCGCGCGCCGGCTCGTGCGCCCACTTCACGTATGGCAGCGGCACGAGCGTCGCGTCGCGGTTGGTGAGGTTCGCCTCCATCGTGATCTGCGCGCGCACCTGCTGGCCGGCCGTGATCAGCAGCGGCGCGCGGTTGGCCTGCGCGTTGCCGATGCCGCCGATCGCGTTTCCCAGCCCCGGCGCGGTGTGCAGGTTCACGTGCGCGGGGCGACCGCTGGCCTGCGCGTAGCCGTCGGCCATGCCCACCACCGCCAGCTCCTGCAGTCCCAGCACGTAGGAGAAGTCGTCGGGGAAGTCGCGCAGCATCGGCAACTCGGTCGATCCCGGGTTGCCGAAGATCGTCGTCATGCCGCGGCTGCGCAGCAGCTCGAGCGTGGCCTCGCGAACGTCGGTCATCGCGGCGCTGATCCTTTCACGCCGCCGCGCATGCGGGCGGTCAGGCGGCGAACCCGGGCGCCGGTCACTCTTCGATCGTGCGCAAAAGCTGCCCGCTTGGGGGCGCCGGGACGCTCAGCCCGAAGAGCCGCTGTGTTCGATCGCTTCCAGGTAGGGCAGCGGGTCGATCGGATAACCCGCTTCGCTGCGCCAGCCGCCCACCCACATCTCAAAGTGCAGGTGCGGCGTGGTGGCGTCGCCGGTCTGGCCCGCATTGCACAGCGTCTGCCCGGCGGACACACTCTGTTCTTTCACGACCGCCAGCGAGCCGGCCGTGCAGTGGGCGAAGAAAAAGTCAAAGCCGGAGGTCGTGTGCTCGGCTGCGTAGTAGCCCGCTCCGCCCGCCTGGTAGCCGGTGGTGAGGATCGTGCCCGCCAGCGGCGCCACAACCGGCGTGCCTTCGCTCGTCAGGATGTCCTGCCCCTGATGCGTGTAGCCGTTGCGCGGCGCGCCGAAGCGGTTTTCCGGGCCGCCGAAGTTGTGCGGCCCAGCCACCGGGAACACCGCGCCGTCGGCCGCGAGCTGGGCCGGCGTCGGCACCCCCGGCGGCGTGCTCGCCGGGGCGCTCGGGGGTTGCGCGGGTACCGGTACGGGTGCCGGCGCAGGTGCGGCCACCACAAGCCTCGCCACGCCCGAGGCATGCGCGCGGCGCAGCAGCGGCGCCGAGTGGCTGTCGCGCGCCACGAGGCTCACGTGGTAGCTACCCGCAGTCAGGCGCGACCCAGCCGGCCAGCGCACGCTCACCGTGCGCCCCGTGCGGACCCAGCCGAGGCTCACAACGAGCACCGGGCGGCGCGTGGCGAGGCTCGTGATTGTCACGCGCACGTTCACCGTGCTTTGCCCGGGCTCTTCGATGCGAAGGTGCACCGGCGGCGGCGCGCCCGGGGTCGCCGAGGCGGGCACGCTCAACAAGCCCACCAACGGGCGTTCGACCGTCGCGGGCGCCGCGACCACGCCGTACTCACTACCGCCCGAGCGCGGCGCCGAGGGCGCCTGCGCCGCGCCGGAGCTCGCCTGCGCCGCGGCGGCGGTGGTCAGCGCGAGCGCCAAGCCCAGCGCGGGCGTCGCCACGTGACGCAGGACAGGTCTGCGGACGAGAAGTGCCACACGCCTTTATCGACAGCCACCCCCCCGCGGCGGCGATCGCGCTGGACGGATGGCCGACCGTCCTAGGCTTTCTGAAACGCCTCCACCAGCGCGCGGTAGGTCAGCTCGAGCCCCTCGCCGATCGGCACGCGCGCGCTCCAGCCGAGCTCGCGCTGTGCGAGCGATACGTCCAGGCAGCTTTGCTGCAACTCACCCGGGCGCAGATCGGCGAACTGGGGCTCGGGCGGCTGCAGACCGGGCTCCACGCGCGCGGCGGCATCGCGCAGGCCCGTCCAGATCGCGAGCACGTCGGTTTCGGCGCCGGTGGCGATGTTGTAGGTGCCCGCGCGCCCTCTGGCCGCGAGCATCGCGTCCACCACGTCTGACACGTACACATAGTCGCGCGTGGGCTTTCCGTCGCCGTACAGCGTGGGCGACCGCCCGGTGTGCAGGTGGTCGGAGAAGATCGCCACAACGCCCGCCTCGCCATGGGGGTTCTGGCGCGGGCCGTACACGTTGCCCAGGCGGCACACCGTGTGCGGGATGCCCGACGACAGCGCCCAGGTGCGCACGTAGGCCTCGGCCGCGAGCTTGGACGCGCCATACGGCGACAGCGGCAGAGGCGGCTGCGTCTCGGGCGTGGGCCGCGGCGCGTCATCCCCGTACAGCGCGCCGCCGGTGGAGGTGAACACGACCGGCGCGCCGCAGCCGCGGGCAGCCTCGAGCACGTTCAGCGTGCCGCGCACGTTCACTTCGCAGTCGCGCCCCGGGTCCTTCACGGAAGCCACCACGCTGGCCTGCGCGGCGAGGTGATAGATCGCCTCCGGCGCCGCCTGATCGACCACGCGCCGCAGCTCGTCGAATTGCACGATGTCGAGCTCTCGCACCTCCGCCGCGGCCGCCACGCGCGCGGGGTCGCCGCTTGACATGTCGTCGATCACGACCACCTGCGAGCCCGCCGCCAGAAGCGCGTCTACGACGTGCGAGCCGATGAAGCCGGCGCCGCCGGTGACGATCGCGGTGCTCACGCCGCGGAAATCTATCTGGCCGCGTGCGCGACCTGAGCCGACAGCAGCTCCTCCACCGCCGGCACCGCCTCGTCGATGCGCTCCACCAGCCGCCTGTCCGGGTGCTCGCGCGCGAGCGCCTGCGCGCCGGGACCGTCGACCAACACGACCGGCAGCCCCCCGTGCAGCGCGCTCAGCTCGGCCATTGCATCTTCAAGCTCGTCCTGCGCGCCCTTGGGAAACGCTCCCACCAGCACCGCCTGGGGGTTGTGGATGTAGACCGCCGCCGAGATCTCGCGCGCAACCATGTGGGACTCCAGCACCGTGCGGTAGCCGGCCGCCGAGAGCTGGTCGTGCATCATCTGCAGCTCCAGCGGGTGCTCTTCGCCCTCGGGCGCCACCACGAGCACCCGCTCGCGGCTGGGATCGCGTCCGCCGAGCATGTAGCGGTGCAGTGTTGCCAGAACTCTGCGTGTGATGCCCAGCGCAAGCTGCGCGCGGTCTGGCTCGATCTCTGCGCCGGCGAGCATCTCTTCGGTGCGGCGCACCGCCGGCGCGATCACCTCGCCGTGCAGTCCCGCGGGTGACATGCCCTCCTCGATCGCCTCGGCGATCGTGCCCTCGGCCATCTCTGCGTCTCCGCGCTCGAGCGCGATGACGAACGTCTGCAAGGTGCGCTCCGCGAGCTCGAGCGGGTCTGCGCTCGTCGGCGGGCGCGCGTCCACGCCCGAGCTCTCGAGCACTTCCATGAACGCGTCCAAAAGCACCGGGTCGAAGTGACGGCCTCGCTGTTCTTGCATGATCGTGATCGCTTCGTCCACCGGAAACGCCTTGCGGTACACGCGGTCGCTGGTGAGCGCGTCGAACACGTCGGCGATAGCCACGATCCGCCCCTCGAGCGGGATCGCCTCGCCGGCCAGCCCCCGCGGGTAGCCCGAACCGTCCCACTTCTCCTGGTGGCTCAGCGCGATCGTCGCCGCCATCTCGAGGATCGCCGAGGACGATCCGCGCACGAGGCGGTAGCCCTCCTCCGCGTGTGTCTCGACGATTGCGCGCTCCTGCGGGGTCAACGGGCCGGGCTTGAGCAGGATCGCGTCGGGGATCGCCACCTTGCCCACATCGTGCAGAGGCGCTGCGTGACTGATGCGTTCGCAGAACTCCGCTTCCATGCCGATCTGCTCCGACAGCAGGCGCGAGAAGCGCCCGATGCGCTCGATGTGCGCGCCTGTGTCCTCGTCTCTGAACTCCACGGCCATCGAGAGCCGGCGCACCATCTCGGCCTGCGAGATCTCGAGCTCGGTCAGCGCGCGCTTGAGCTCGCTCGAGCGGCCCTCGATCTCTTCGCTCAACGACACGCGCCGGCGCTCACCCACCAGCCAACCAAGCGCGGTGGCCGCGCACGCGAGCACGAACACGCAGATCGCCACAACCGGCGTCGAGCTCGCGAGCACCGAACCGGCGGCGGATGCGCCGAGCACGAGCACCACGGTCGCGCGCAGCGCGAGCGCTCCCGGCGCCGAGCGCGTAGTCGCGCGGCGGTGGTCGCGCTTGACGTGTGCGGCGTGCGCGCCCGAGGAGGGGGCCGCCTGAAGCGGCTTGAGGCCCGGGCTTGCCGGCGCGGTGAGGGTGGAACGCTGCGGCGGCTGGTCGGCAAGCGCCGAGCGGGACCCATCAGCGTGTGTCGAGCGGGCCCCGCGCCGAGCGGGCCTGCGAAAGCTGGCCTGAATAAGTCCGTTCACGAGTAGCCCAAGTCGTTCTTGCCGCCTGGTGTTGGGCGTCGGCTTGGTGGCTTGTCCGCTTGAATCGCGCAAGGGCCCTTCGACGGATTGCCGAGCGACAACGCCCCGGGTTCAGGGGGCCTTGGACAGATTGCCGATGGCGTCGGCGGCCTCTTCAATGGGTCTTACGAAGCTGCGTGAGGTCGATCGCGTTAGCCGGCGCCGCGATCGACACCGGCGTGTTCCAGCTGTCGAAGTGCACGGTGCCGCCGCCCGAGCCGCTGCGCGTGACCTGCACCGGGTAGGGCTTGCCGGCGGCGGCCACGTAGATCGTCTCGCCGAGCGCCGCATCGCGCAGCCCGACCACCGGCTGACCATTGACGGTGGAGGACCCGACCTTGGTAAGCGCACCGTGATCGGCGAGCGTCGCGTCGACCAGGCCGTGCAGATTTGTCAGCGATGCGATCGAGGCGAATTCCGGCGAGCTGCTCGGCGCCTTCAGCCAGCGGCCCTGCAGCAATTGCGCCGCCGCGGGGCCGGCGATGTGGCGGTAGAGGTTCGCGCTCCCCTTGATGTAAACGGTGGAGCCGGTCTGTATCAGTTCAAAGCCCAGACCCGCCAGCGACAGCTGGCCGCGTCCGCCGCCCGCGGACAGCGTTAGATCGAGCCCGATCGGCCCTCCGCTCGTCACGATCGAGCCCGACACGTGCGCAGAGCTCGCCGCGTCCGCGGCCGCCTTGCTGGCCGCCACGATCTGTTCGGGCGTTTTCGAAGC
The DNA here is from genome assembly GCA_035939635.1 of Solirubrobacteraceae bacterium. Lineage (GTDB taxonomy): Bacteria > Actinomycetota > Thermoleophilia > Solirubrobacterales > Solirubrobacteraceae > Palsa-744. The sequence continues at coordinate 6,711 of DASZFR010000050.1, read as the reverse complement.
CACTCCGTTGCCCGATGAGGAGCTGCCACAACCACCGAGCAGTCCGACCGCGCCGAGCGCGCCGGCGGCCAGCACCGCTCCCACAGCTCGGCGACCCATGCGCGCGCACTGTAGCCGCTGGCGAAGTCTGACCTTGCAGGGTGCGACCCGCGCCCAGAGCGCTGCTTGAATGGGCGCGTGGACAGCGAAGGCAGCGACGCACAGAAGCCCGCTTCAGAGCTGCCAGCCACGGTCGACGGCAAGCTGATGCCGGCCGAGCGAGCGCAGATCCCGGTCGCCGACGAAGGCCTGCTGCGCGGGGACGGCGTGTTCGAGGTGGTGCGGTTGTACGCCGGCCGCCCCTTCGCGCTGGATGCGCACCTCACGCGCATGCAGGCCTCCGCGCGCAACCTGCTGCTCGAGCTCGATCGCGGCGCGATTGAAGACGATGTCCGTGCGCTGCTCGCAGCGTGCGACGCGCACGACGCCTTGTTGCGCATGCTCGTCACGCGCGGCGGGCGGCGCATCGCGTTGCTGGAGTCCCTGCCGCAGCTTCCCGCGCGCGTCGGTCTCGGCCACGTCACCTACTCGCCCACGCTGGTGCTCGACGGCGTGAAGTCGCTGTCCTACGCGGCGAACATGCTCGCCGGGCGCCTTGCGCGCCAGCGCGGCTTCGACGAGGCGTTGCTGATCACGCCGCAGGGGCGCGTGCTCGAGTGTCCCACGGCCGCGTTCTTTTGGGTGCGCGACGGCGAGCTGCTCACGCCGCCCCTCACAGACCATGTGCTGGACTCGATCACGCGCCGCCTGATCATGTCGGTCACCGACGTCCGCGAGCACGCCACCTCCGTAGAGGAACTGGAGCACGCGCATGAGGCGTTTATCGCCTCCAGCGTGCGCGAGGTGCTTCCGGTGGCACGCATCGAGCAGTTGCGGCTCGAGGGCCCCGGGCCCCGCACGAGCGCAACCGCGGCGGCGGTGCGCGAGCGCATCGACGCCGAGCTGGGCGCGGCGGCGGGCGGCTGATCAGAGCCGGCGGCTGGCGCGCCGCACGCCGCCTGTCTGTTCTGGTAAACCTTAACGTGACACGGAGAAGTGGCGGGTTTATAGCGTGCCTGAGCCGGCCCGCCGTGGCGTCGCGGAGGTGAGGTTTACGAGACACAGCGCTGCAGCAGCATCCGGCGCAGAACGCGCAGGCGGGCGTCGACGTCCGCGCGCGACCAGCGCCGGGAAGCGGTGCGTACAGGCGCTGCTGGCCGTTTTCGTGATCGCGGTGGCAACCTGCGCGTTTGCCGGCAGCGCGGCGGCCAGCCGCAGTCACAGCACCTGGCTGTGTTATCCGCGCAAGTCGCCCGACCCGTGCACGAGCTCGCGCACGGCGACCGTCGTCTCCTACGCGGGCGAAACCCGCCACGAAGCGGTGGAACGCCAGAGGCACGCCAAAAAACCAGCGATCGACTGCTTCTACGTGTACCCCACGGTCAGCGAACAGAACTCGATCAACGCGAACCTGGAAATCGAAGCCAACGAGACCGCGGTCGCGGTCGCCCAGGCGTCTCGCTTCTCGCAGGTCTGTCGCGTGTTCGCGCCGGTGTATCGCCAGCTCACGCTGAAGGCGATCGAAGAACCCGGCGCGATCTCGCCGGGTGACGAGCTCACCGCGTATGAGGGCGTCGTGGGCGCGTTCGAGGAATACCTCGGCCGCGCCAACAACGGCCGCGGGTTTGTGCTGATCGGCCACTCGCAAGGCGCGGCGATGCTCGAGACGCTGATCAAATTCGTGATCGACCCAAACCCTGCGCTGCGCAAACAGCTGGTGTCGGCGATCCTGCTCGGGGGCAACGTGCTCGTGCCCGAAGGTGGCACGGTGGGAGGCACCTTCCAGAACGTGCCTTCCTGCCAATCGCAGACGCAGACCGGGTGCGTGATCGCGTACTCCTCGTTTGCAAGAGAACCTCCGGCGAACGCGTTCTTCGGCCGGCCGGGCAGCTCGCTGCTGGAAGGTGGCACGACGACCGAAGGGATGGAAGTGCTGTGCGTCAATCCCGCCCTGGCGACGCAGAACGGAGGGGTCGGCGAACTGCTCCCGTACGCACCCACGGCGCGTACGCCGGGCAAACTCGGCGAAGGCATCGAACCGCCGATCGCGAGTACGCCTTGGGTCGAGGAGCTCGGCCTCGTGACCGGCCAGTGCAAGCACGAAAACGGCGCGACCTGGCTGCAGGTCAGCCCCGCACCCGCAGACACCGGCGCCGTGCTCGCCGAACGCGAAGCGCGTCACGAACTCGTCGCGGAAACCAAAGGCCCGCAGTGGGGATTGCACCTCGTCGACGTCAACGTCGCGCTGGGCAACCTCGTGCAGACGGTGGCCGCGCAGGCCAAAAGCTTCGGCTAGGGGTCGGTCACCCCATCAGAGGTCGGCGCGGGATGCACCGCGCGCGGGCGAGGGCGTACGATCCACTTTGCGGCGATGCCCGACACCGAGAACACGGAGATCCAAAGCCGCGCGGTGCCGGTGGGTGCAGCCGCGATGTTCCCGGACGTGCTCTGCGCGATCGATGGAAAAGAGGGCGGCTTCAACGCGGTGGAGCACTCGGCGGCGCTCGCGGCGCCGCAGGGCCGTCTGACCTTTCTAGCCGTTACCTCCTACCGATCCGGCGGCGCCCATCGGCCTCCCGCGATCGGACCGCTGGCCGCGGCGGGGATTCTCGAGCGCGCCGAAGGGATCGCGCGCGACGCCGGGCTGCCGTGGGAGAGCGAGGTCGACCCGGGCAGCCCCCCTGCGCGCGTCATCCTCGACTGGAGCGCGCGTTATGACCTGCTCGCGCTCGGAGCGCCCGCGAGCTCTTGGCCTTCGCGCATGCTGAGCGTGGGCGTCGGCAACAAAGCACTCGAAGCGTTCACCACCTCGCTGCTCGTCGCGCGACCGCTCGAAGGCGACGAGCGCTTTGGAGATCGCATCGTCGTGGCGAGCGACGCCACGGAGTCCTCGCACGGGCTCGTCGATTTCACCGCTCGGCTGGCCAAAACGCTCGGCTCTCACGTGACGCTCGTGCACGCGCTCGGACGCGAGTCGCCGATCAAGCGCGGCCGGCCGCGCGAGCAGGAGCGCACGCTGCAAGAGCAGGAGCAGCGCCTCGAGCGAACCCAGCCATCCGGCACGAGCGAGGCGATCCTCGAGCAAGGCCGCACCGCCGACGTAATCAAGTCCGCGGCCGCCGCCGCGCACGCGTCGCTGGTTGTCATGGGCAGCCGCAGCGCGGACTCGATGCGCGCGATGGGTCGTGTGAGCCGACGCGTCGCGCACCAGGCGCGCTGCTCGGTGCTGCTCGTCCCTCCCGACGCGACCGCGCGCTAGAGACGCCCCTCGCCGCCGGGATGGCGGCAAAGTGAGGGGATGGGATTAGACCGCTGAGGTGGCGGGTGCCCGACTCCGCCAGCCTTGGACTCTCGCATGCCGCGAGTGCGGGCTGTCGTTAGCTGCTCGCCTCGGCTTCCGCGATCCGTCCCGCCTCGCCGCGCTTTTCGACCACGACGTAACCGGGGTAGACCTCGACCGTGGACTCGACGGCCGGTTCCTCATGCCCTGGAAGCACGACGAACCGGCGCGGATGGGATCGCACGCGTGCGTACTCCCCGATCGAGAGGTCGAGTACCCCACCGCAATCCACGCGGACGCACTCGCATATCAAGCTGTCGGCCGACTCTCCGTTGCGTGGACGCTGATACTCGATCCTGTCGTTTATCCGGCGTGCCAGGGCCTCGTTTTGCGCCATGCGGCGCTTGCGTTGGTCGTCCATTCCGGGGACTCGTTCCACTCGAGTGGGGGAGAGCGCTATCGGTACTGATCGATCAGCTGGCGCGCCATCGACTTGCCTCGCCGCGCGGCTTGCGCATCGCCCTCGGCTGCTACGACGATCGACCCCTCCATAAGGATGTGCCACGAGCGCGCAAACGAATCGGTGTCGCGCAGGCCGGCTTCCTCGGCTAAGCGGCGTACGATCGCGCGGATCTGCTCGAGATGCCGAACGCTGGCGTCGCCTGCGGGATGGTTGACGCCGAGTTCGAGCAGTACCTTGATGAACGAGCCCGCCTCGAAGTCGTCGCGGTGGAACCACTCGTCGAGTACATCGAAGATGGCGAGTAGTCGCTCCTCGGGGTTCGAGCCGCGACGCATGGCCCCGGCTTCAATGATGTCTTTGGTCCAGCGCTGTTCGCGGAGGTCGAGGAACGCGAGCACGAGGTTGTCCTTGGAGGGGAAGTGCCGGTACAGCGTCGCGATCGCGACGCCCGCGCGCTCAGTCACCTCGTTGACCCCAACTGCTTGGATGCCGCGTCGTGAGAACAGCTCGTACGCGGCATCCAGAATCCGCTCGCGGGCGCTGGACCCCACCTCGGCCGCTTCTTGGCGGGTCTCGAGCACCCTGGAAGCTTAGCATTAGAAAGAGCGCTCGCTCTGTGATAGAAAGAGGGCTCTCTCCGCTCGCAAAGAGGAGAAACATGCAACGTAAAGGAGGATCGTATGGGGCTCTTAGAGTTTCTTTTGATTGTCCTTGTAATCGCAGCCGTCGCGGGCGGGATCGGACTAAGCCCGTTGCTTTGGCTGTTGCTGCTGGTAGCCCTCGTGGTCTTTCTCACTGGCGGCGGATTCGGCTACCGCAGAGGCGGGAGGATCTAGGTATGCCGATCGGCACATCGATTTTCCTCATCGCCGTTGGCGCGATCATCCGTTACGCGGTGACATTTGAAGTGTCGGGCGTGTCGCGGCCGGTGATCGGCTTGATCCTCATCATCGCCGGCGTCGTCGGCGTCGTGCTGTCGGTGATCTACATGGCTACTGCTCGGGGCCGCGTATTTGGTGGGGGCGGACCTTATGAAGAACGGCGCTTTTAGTGTCCGAGCGACCCCTGCGAGCGCTTGCCGCAGGGTCGGCCCGTTAGCCGCCCACGCTGCTCGCCTTGCTGCGCGCGGGCGCCAGGCTCGCCCTGGGCTACAGGAGGAAACCGTGAACACACGAGTGAAAGGAGAGGGTGACCCCAAATGGTTGCGCTTGTCGTTCTAGTGTTACTTCTTGCCCTGCTGGGCGGCCTCGGATTCGCCGCCCACGTGTTGTGGTACGTGCTCATCTTCGCGGTACTGCTGTGGCTGATCGGCTTCTTCGTTGGCGGTACCGACGTGGGTGGGCGCCGGCGCTGGTACGGACGGTGGTGACAGCATGAGCACCGGAGCGATAGTCGCTATCGTCGTCGGCGCGATCGTCGTCGCTGTGCTTGTCATCGTCGCGAGCACGGCGTCCCGCCGTCGCCGGCTTGAAAGCCGGCGCGCGGAGGCCGGGAGCATACGGCGCCAGGCGGAGGCCAGTTCCCTCGCCGCGGAGGGCGCGCGCGCAGAAGCCGACGAGCGCGCTGCGCGCGCGCGCAAGGCGGAGGCAGAAGCGAAAGAGAAGCTGCTGAGCGCCGAGCACGCGTCCAGTCAGGCGCGCGAGCAGCACGAACGCGCGCGGTCGGTCGACCCGGACACCGGCGACACGGCCGAAGAGGAAGCCCGCGCCCTCCACCGCAATGCGGGAGATCGCGTCGGGTGAGCTACGCCGGCGCGTCCTGCCCGCGGACGTGGAGCGCGGCGCGCCGGCGCCTACTGAGCCTGGCCGCACCTGCCGCTATAGAGCGGGTCGCTACCAACCGCGATGTGCTCGCGAACCGTGGCTCGGCAGGTAAAGGCCGTGGTGGTGAACCGCACCAGAAAGGAGACGTCGCGATGGCAAAGGATCACGGACCCAGCATCAAGAACGACAAGCAGTACGAGGGCCTGCGAAAAAAAGGCGTAAGTAAGGAACGGGCCGCGAGGATCGCCAACTCGCCTGGATCGTCCTCACGCGGCGGCAAGAGTTCGGGCGGCGGTATCCGGCGACGCTCGACCAACCAGGGTGGCACCAAAGCCCCGAAGGCGGCTGCCGGGCGCACGGGTGGTGGGCGCAAGAGCAGTAGCTGATCGAACACCGATCGTTTAGCCCAAACAGATCCTGGTCGCCGCCAACGAGCACGATCTAGAGGAGCTACGGTGTCGTCGCGCGCAACGACGGAGGCAAACAGTGAGATCGCCGCGCCGTCGGCGGACTTGCGAAACGAGACCGAGTTCGAGCGTTACGACCGCAACCTGACCGAGCTGTTGGGCGAGCTGCGTGTGGCGCTCCCAGGGGTGCAGGTGTTGTTCGCGTTCCTGCTCGTAGTGCCGTTCAACCAGCGTTTTGGCACCGTCTCGATCTTCGAGCGGGACCTTTATCTCGTGACCCTGCTGTTGACGTGGGCGGCGTGCGTCCTGCTTATTGCGCCGACGATCGTCCATCGGCTGCACTTTCGCTTAGGTGACAAGGCATATGTGGTGCGGGCCGCCAACAGGCTCATGATCGTTGGGTTGACGGTGTTCGCCGCCGCGATGACGCTTGCCGTGCTACTCGTTACGAACTACCTGTTCGATCCGGTCGTCGCCGGAGCGACGACTGCGGTCGTGGTCGCGGGTTTTGCGATCGTATGGTTTCTCCTGCCGATCCGCGCGCGGCACGCCTCTCGCCGACGTGATGGCTCAGGTTGATTGCTGTGACCAGCGTTACCGCGTCTGCGCCCGATCCGATCGCCGACGTATCACTCCGTTGATGTGATTGCGACACCTCTGTCCGGCATGGCGTTAGAGCTTGAACGCCAGCGTCCCCTTCAAGCGAACGGCGCGGTCCGG
>DASZFR010000049.1:0-6374 GCA_035939635.1 Solirubrobacteraceae bacterium | reverse complement strand
CGAGACGAGCACGTTGATCACGACGATCGGCACGCCGATCGTCGCCGCCAGCGCCAGCGCGCGGCGCAGCTCGGGTCCCACACCAGACAGAGCGCCGGTGAGCAGCACTCCGAGCAGCAGTGCAAGCAGCGCCAGCGGGTGATCGACGATCAGCACCGCGGCCGTGAGCGAGAGCGCCCAGCAGGCCGCCACCCCGGCGCGGGCACTGTGCAGCGGGCTCGCGAGCGGCCTGTAGAACAAGAGCCGCGGCGCCGCTCTCACTGCGGCACCCCGCTTACGACCAGCCGTCCTTCACGGTCGTCCACCACGACGGCGAAGCGGTGGCTGAGCGTCGCCTGCAAGAAGGCGCCGGCGGCGTGTTCGACGCCGCTTGCGTCCGGCCCCGTCACCACCCACGTGGGCACGTGTTCTTCGGTCGCAGTCGCGGCGATCAGGCCGGCGCCGGCGCCCAACGAGCCTGTGGCAGTGCCGTCGCGATCGAGCACGGTGAGGGTGCGGCCGTCGGAGGAGAAGCGGACATACACGCCGCTGGCGGCTGGACCGCGCTGGATCGCTGCGGCTTGGGGATCGGTGCGCAGCTGGGACCAGGGCGCCACGAGCACGCGCAGCACCGTCGGTTCGGCGCCGCTGCCAAGAACCGCGATCGCAGCGAGAACCCCCGCGGCGCGCAACGTCGCCGTGACGGTCCGGCAGGGGCGGCCGCCGACGTCTGAGCATTCGACTCGCACTGGCAGGCGCTTGCCCCCGATGCCGTTCAGGAACGGCTCGGGAAACGAGCCCACCACCGCTGGGATGTGGTCGGTTTGACTCCAGTCGTGGCGATCCCACCAGATGTGGTCGCCGCGCCGAACGTTGGTGGACGCGGCGCCCTGGGGAGCCTCGACGCCGTTTACGTAATAGAACCAATCGACGGGCCGGCCGCCTTCGCTGCCGCCTGCAAGGCCGTCGATGCCCTCCACGAAGCCGCCGCTAAAGCGCGTGGCGACCGTGGCGTTGCGCATCAGCAGGCTCATCGCGGTCTCCTGTCCGACGACAGCGGGAGACCCCCACGAGTGCAACACCGCGCTGCCGAAGTCACGCGTCACGACCAGCTGCACCCCACCGGGCGCTGGCCCGGCGCCAAGCCCGCAGCCGGCGAGCGAGGTGCCGAGCGCGAGCGAGACGACGATCGAGCAGCAGGCTGACGTTTTGTGAGCGCGCCCGCGTGTGCACGTGGTCGCCATCGCTATCGCACGAAGAACACGATGCGCGACGTGCCGCGTGCGAGCGTGGTGCGGTTGCCGGCCGAGTCGACCGCCTGCACGTCCAACACGTAACGCCCCGGCCCCGGCGCGGCGGGCAGCAGATACGAGAAGCTCGCCGACCGCGACACCGCGAAGAACGGCGCGCTCCCGCAGCGCGCGCGCACGAAGCGCTCGCGCACGCCGCTGTAGGCAGAGCAGCGGTTGCGGTAGCTGCGGCGCAGCGCGATGCTCACGCCGGCAACCGACACGTGCGCGCTGACCGTTCCGCTCAGTATGCGAGGAGCGGTCTTTCGCGAATAGACGTGGTGTTCGCCAACGCCGGTGATCTGGGCGACGATCGCGTACGGGCCTTTGTAGGCAGGCGCGGCTTTGTTCTGAGAGCTGAGAGTGCCCGATTGTGCCGACGAGGTCGCCGAGCTCGTGCCGGGAACGGCGTTGGCCGTGCTGCAGCCGCCGTCGTTGGCGACATGGACACAGATGTTCGCCTCGGTGCGAACCGTTTCCGGAGCGCTGACACGCACCGTGAACTCGCCCGCTGTTGAAAAGATCAGCGTGGCGTGACCGTTGGCGTCCGTCGGTTCGGTGGCGCCGGAGACGACCGCGCCGGACACCGGCGAGCTTGCGCCGGCGGGTGCGTACTTGCGGACCTCAACCTGAACTGGTTCCCCCGCGTTGGCGGTCGTCGGGGCTTGGATCCCGAGCGGCGCAGGACATTCGCCCGCTTCGGGGCACGGGAACTCGAGTATTTCTTCGCCGGACTGCGGTTCGTATTCGCACAGGCCTTCTGAGGCTTCGCGGTGGCCGTACCAGGTGTCCCAAAACGCCCCGCTGCCGAAGGCGTGGCTCTCGCCTAGCACGGTTTCGACGGAGTAGCCGAGGCCCTTGAACTTGCCTTCGGCGTTGAGCCCCCCGCCGAACCACTTTCCGCTCCAGTTCCCGCCCGTCGCCAGCTCGAGCGCTCCCACGGCGTTGGTGCCCGGGCACCAATCTTCCGGTTTGGCGTCCTTCACCACGTGCTGGGCGCTGGTCGTGACCTGCGTCAGCGGCAGCTTCGTTTCGCCGGCGCCCTCGACGCGGACCGAGACGGTGGTCGGTCCGGCCGCGAGCGCGGGTAGCGCCTCGAGCAGCGCGACTGCGAGACATGCCGCCGAAGCGGCGAGGATGCGAGACGGTGCGAGCATGAGCCGACCCCTTTCCACGAGGGCTTGTGGGCTTGGGCCGAAGGCAGGTCTCCTGACTTGCGGGCCTACCTCTCCGCGCCTTCCCGGCGCGCCGGAAGCGCGCCGGTGGCTGCGTGCGACGCACGCTGCGGGAGGCATCCCCGAACACAGTGGCGGGTCCGCGCCGGATTCTCACCGGCTTCCCTGTACCACCGGCCTATGAGCCGTTGATCCTACCCGACGTGCTAGCGCGCGGCTCGCCGGACGTCCGGCTCGACACCGACGCTCGCAAGGTCGTGGTCGAGGTCGCCGAGCGCGCCCGCGCCATCGCCGAGTGACACGCCGTCGGTGATCAACCTGCGCGCGTGGTCCAGGTCGTCTGAGCGCCCGAACGTGAGCGCCCCCTTCAACACAGACTGCTGCAGATACCAGATGGTGAAGCTTCCCTCGTCGAGCGATCCGCGCACGATCTCCTCGTCCCACGCGTAGGCCGGGCCCACGGACTCGAGCTCGCCCCAGTCGCCGAACACGCTGAAGAAGTACGGCACCTCGACGTGCGGCATGTCGCGCCCCAGCATGTTCAGCGCGCTGGTCTTGCCGTGATTGAACGCCACGTCCCAGTGCTCGATGCGCACTGGCGCGCCTCCGTGAACAGGCGAGTCGTACTCGCAGATGTCACCCGCCGCGAACACGCCGGGCGCCGAGGTGTGCAAGCGCGATGAGCAGCGCACGCCGCCGCGCTCGCCCATCTCCAATCCCGCGCGCTTCGCGAGCTGCGCGTCGGGGTTCACGCCCGCGCCGACCACGACAGTTTCGGCCGACAGCTCCAACCCGCCGCGTGTGACCACCTTCGCCACCCGCCCGTCTCCCTCGAAGCGCTCGAGCTCGTCCTCCCCGTGCAGACGCACCCCGTGACTCTCCAGCAGCCGCTGGAAAAAACCGCCGCCGCGAGGCCCAAAGACGCGTTCGAGCGCGGTCTTCTCCTGCATCACCATCGTGCAGTTCTTGCCGAGCATCGTCAGCGACGCGGCCACCTCACACGCGATGAACGAGCCGCCGATCAACACCACCTCCTCGGCCTCGGCGACGCTCTCGCGAATCGCGTCGGCATTGCCAAGCGTGCGCAGGTAGTGGATGTGCTCGAGCTCACACCCGGGCGCGTTGAGGCGGCGCACGTTCGCACCAGTCGCGAGCAGCGCCTGTCCAAAGTTGACCTCGTCCCCGTTTGACAGCTTGGCCTGCCGCGCGCCGACGTCAAAGCCGGTGACGCTGGTGCGCAGCAACAGCTCTACGTCCTGCTGCTCCCACCACTCGTTGGGCCGAAACAGCGGCTCGTCGCGGCTCTCCTCGCCGCGCAGGTAACTCTTGGAGCAGTTCGGCCGGTTGTAGGGAGCATCGGGCTCGCGCCCGACCAGCAGCACCGATCCGTCGGCACCCTCCTCGCGCAGCCAGCGGGCGCAGTTAGCGCTCGCGAGACCCCCGCCGACCAGCAGGTACTCGACCGTACGCCGCGCCACGAAAACCACCCTAACAAGCGGACCGCCGTGGTGAGCTCACAGCCCGGGCGGGTGGCGGACGGACCAATGCGCCCATTCTGGGATGCGGTCCAGAACGCGCCAGCGCGGGCCGTCTTCGCCGCTGTTCGGACCGACGTCCGTGCCCGCGTGCGACGTGTCGAGTCTGAGTCCAGCGACTACGACGAAGACGTGCGGCGTCGGGCGTTCAGTGGAGTAGATGCTCACCCACCGACCCGGCCCCGGCGCGCCCCACCCGACGTAGCTCTGCGCGAGCGGGTTGTCGCGCACGATTTCGCTGATCGGACGAAGCCCGGCGCGATACAGCAACCGCCAATAAGCCCTCAGGAGAACCTCGCGCTTAGCCTGCGCGACACGCGCGACCGCGTCCTCCTGCAGGCTGGCACGGTCTGTCTGCGCATCGCCGGGTCGTCTCTGGCCGTGACATCGAGTAGACACATAGGGATGTCGACGCGAGCGGCGCACATCCCCCCCTGCGAATTTCGCGGCGACCCGCCCAGCCCACACGGCGCCCTAAGCCGCGGCGCACGATCGTGACCCTCCACGACGTCCTGTGCGACTTGGATCGCCGCCAGCAGCGGCGCCGGCCGACCGCATTCATCGCCGCGGTGCTCAAGAAGTACACCGACGACCAGGGCTCGGAACTGGCCGGGCTCATTGCCTTCTACGGCTTCGTGTCGCTTTTTCCGCTGCTGCTGGTGCTCGTCACCGTGTTGGGGTTCGTGCTGCAAGGCGACCCCGCAAAACAGGAGGAAATCCTGAACGGCGCGCTCGGAAAGTTTCCGATCGTGAGTGACCAACTCAAATTGCATTCCCTGTCCGGCAGCGGCATCGCGCTCGCCGTGGGTATCGTCGGCGCGCTGCTCGCCGGCCTGCGCATCACGAGCGTAAGCCAAAACGCCTTTAATCGAATGTGGGGCGTGCCCTTCAAGGGCCGGCCCAACTTCCTCGTCTCGCGCCTGCGCGGGCTGCGGCTGCTCTTGGTTCTAGGCGCGCTGTCGATCGGGTCCACGGTCGCGGCGGGGTTCGTTGGCACCGCCAGCCACGACGCGCTCACGGTGATCGCCGGCGTCGTGGTTTCCCTGCTGTTCAACGTCGCGCTGTTCCTTGCGGCCTTCAACCTGCTGACCGCCGCCGAGCTGTCCTGGCGCGACCTGCTCCCGGGCGCACTCGCGGCGGCGATCGGATGGCAGGTGCTGCAGGGTGTCGGGGGCTTCTACGTGGCGCACGTGCTCAAGAAAACGAGCCCGCTGTACGGGGTCTTCGCGCTGGTGCTCGGTTTGCTTGCGTGGCTGTACCTCGGAGCGCAGCTCACGGTGTTCGCAGCAGAGGCCAACGTGGTCAGAACAAGGCGCCTCTGGCCTCGAAGCCTCTTCTCCGACGAGCTCACCGATGCCGATCGGCGCGCGCTCGCCGAATCGGCACAGGCACAGAAGCGGGTCCCCGAAGAGGACGTCGACGTGAGTTTCCCGCCGCCGAAAGGGCCGGCCCCGCCCTAGCAGCGTCTAGCGAAACGACTAGCGGAACTCGCCACGGCTATTCCTCGAGCCCCACGGCTTTGAGGGCTTCGGCAGGCTCGGTGAAGTAGCGAAGTTCGGTCACCGCCCCGTCGCGAACGGCAAGAACACAGGCTCGCGGAGAGTCGACCTCAACGCCGCTCACGCGCCCGCGTCCGCGCTGCCTGCCCGTGATCAGAACGTGTTGATCAAGATCACGCGCCCGTTCGACCTCAAATCCCCAGTCGGCCCAAGTCTCGCCCATGTCGCGGAAGAACTGGAAAACGCCGTCTGCTCCGACGTAGCTCACAGGCTCGCCAACGACACCCACGAGGCGCATCTCGAATCGAGCATCACACAGCGCATTGAAGGCCTCTGCGTCTCCCCGGTTCATCGCGGCGACACCACGGAGCACGATCTCAACGTTCTCCTGCGACATCGCTTACGCAGTATTCCGCAGCGCGCTCAGCCGCGAGCGGCACGGCTCGCACTTGGGCGAGCGCACAAGACATCTTGGCGAGGATCGTCAAGTCGGCGGGTAGCCGCACTCGCTCCATTTGGACGCTGGCCGTATCGCTCGCAGCTCGATCGCGCCTCGGCTTCGACGGCACGCCGCAGGGCGTCCTGGCCGTCGGTCCAAAGTCCTTGCGCAGTCAACTACCCCGCGCTATACTAACTACACTTTCGTAAGCAGATATGGAGCTGATACCAATGTCCCCTTCACCTCCCAACGACAGCACTAGGCCCTCGCCACAGGCAAAGCAGGTTTTGCGGCTGATCCCCCTAGACGACACGGTTGTGTTCCCGAACATGGGGATCACGCTCACGGTCGACGTGGGCGACGACGAGCGCGTCGTGCTCGTGCCCCGCCACGACAACGAGTTTCTCGAGGTCGGCACGGTCGCGGAGGTATCCGAGCGCATTCGCCTGCCCGGCGGC
>DASZFR010000048.1:0-5112 GCA_035939635.1 Solirubrobacteraceae bacterium | reverse complement strand
TCTGCGCCCGCATCCTGACCCCGCGGGGCCGCAACGGCGGGCCGTTAAGCTTTCACGCGCATGGACAGCGTGTATGACCTCTACCAGCGCGGTTGTGAGCTGCTCGACCACGGCGATTACCAGGCTGCGATCGTGCCGCTGAGCAGGGCTCGCGATCTTGAGCCGGAGAAGGCCTCGATTCGTGAGACGCTCGGCCGAGCCCTGTTTCACGCGCGCCACTACGCGCGCGCCGCCGCGGAGTTTCACGCGGTCGCCGACCGCGCGCCCACCAACGACTACGCGCTTTTCTGCCTCGGCCGCTCGATGCAGCTGCTGGGGCGCCACCGCGAGGCATGCCAGCCGCTCGCGCTCGCCTGCTCGCTGCGTCCCGAGCGCGAGGATTACCGCCTCTACCGCGACCGCGCGCGCCGCGATGCACACGGCTCCTGAGACGTGCGCAAGGCGGCTCCGACGCTCTCAGACGGGCCCGTCCCACCGCGATTTCGCGGGCGCGCCGATGCTATCCTCGACCCACAGCTTTCGTGCCGGTGCGCAAGCGCCGGCGGTCGTACCGAAAGTGGGCGCCCGCCCGCTTTTTTTACGTAGAGGACCAGATTCATGAGCACGTTGCAGGCAGATATCGAGGCGCGTTTGGCGCCAGTTGAGCCCGAAGTCGAGGTGTTGCTCGCCGAGGTCGTCGGCACCGAGCGCCTGCGCGTTTACATCGACCATCCCGATGGCGTCACGCTCGGCCTGTGCGAGCGCGTGAGCGTGTTGCTCCGAGACCTGCGCGAGCAGTACTCGCTGGAGGTCTCCTCGCCCGGCAGCGAGCGCCCGCTCACAAAGCCCGCGCACTACCGCCGCTTCGTTGGCCGCCGCGCGCGCGTTCGCACGCGCGAGCCCCGAGGCGCCGAGTGCTCCCCCCAGCGCGGCTCGACTGTCGCGCCCGAGCGCAGAAGCTTCACGGGCGAGCTGATCGCGGCCTCCGACGAGGAGGTCACGCTCGCCGCCGACGGGGCCATGATCGCGATCCCCTACGCCGACATCCGCCGTTCGAACCTGCTCGAGGACTAGCGCCATGTCACGCGAGATCCTCGAGGCGATGAACGCGCTGGCGCGCGAGAAGGGCATAGAGCCCGAGAAGCTGATGATGGCGCTTGAGGACGCGCTGCTGTCGGCATACAAGAAGCAGCCCGGTTCGGCGAAGTACGCCCGCGTGGAAATGGACCGCGACACCGCGGACTTTCGCGTGATCGAACTGAAAATCCCCGAGCGCCTCGAGGCCCACCTGATCGTCGAGACGATCGACGAGGAAACGACTATCGACCCCGAGACGGGCGAGATGCGCGAACCGGAGGAACCGGAAATCGACCCGCGCAAGTTCGAGGAATACCGCGACCAGATCGCCGAACAGGACGTCACACCCGACGACTTCGGCCGTATCGCGGCCCAGACCGCAAAGCAGGTGATCCTGCAGCGCATTCGCGAGGCCGAGCGCGACATGATGTACGAGGAGTACCGCGACCGCGTCGGCGAGTTGATCACCGGGATCGTGCAGCAGTCGGACTCCCGGTACACCCTCGTCCAGCTGCGCGAACGCGTCGAGGCGCTGCTGCCCAAGTCCGAGCAGGTCGAGGGCGAGCGCTACGACCACTCGCAGCGAATCAAGGCCGTGATCAAGGAGGTCTCGCCGTCGACCAAGGGCCCGGCGATCATCGTCTCGCGGCGCGACCCCGAGCTGATCAAGAAGCTGTTCGAGCTCGAGGTCCCCGAGATCGCCGACCACCTGGTGGAGATCGCCAATGTCGCCCGCGAGCCCGGCTATCGCTCGAAGATCGCGGTCATCTCCCACGCAGACGGGGTCGACCCGGTGGGCGCCTGCGTCGGCCCGCGCGGCTCGCGCGTGCGCATGGTGGTCTCCGAGCTACGCGGCGAGAAGATCGACATCATCCCGTTCAACGAGGAGCCCGCGCGCTTCGTCGCCAAGGCGCTCTCGCCCGCGCGCGTGCGCGAGGTGCTCGTGGACGACGACGCCAAGCAGGCGACCGTGATCGTGCCAGACGACCAGCTGTCTCTGGCGATCGGGCGCGAAGGCCAGAACGCGCGCCTTGCCGCGCGACTGACCGGCTGGCGGGTCGACATCCGCTCAGAGACGGAGTTTGCAGCGGAGGAGGCCGAGCACGGCTACGAGGAGGAGGAGGTCCAGGGCCGCTGCGCGGCGATCCTGTCAAACGGGCGCCGCTGTCCGAACGCCTCGCTTCCCGGCTCGCGCTACTGCGGTCTGGAGGCCCATCAGGCGCTGGCGGCGATCGATAGCGACAAGATCGAAGACCTCGCGGCCGCGGAAGGCGCCCCGCTCGAGAGCGTTCCCGACGAGCCCGATGCGGACAGCGCGGCGCCCGCCGTCGCAGATGACGCCCACGCGGCAGCGGCCACGAGCGAGCAGGCTGACGAGGAGCCGGCGTCCGCTCAGGTGCCGGCCGCGGAAGCCGCGATCGCGCCCGGCGTCGAGCAGCCGGCGGCCGCGGCGCCGGAGGCAGTCGAAGGGCCGGGCCAGTAGCGCTGCCGTTTCGCCGCTGCATCGGCTGCAGGCGCGTGGCGCCAAAGAGCGAGCTGCTGCGCATCGCTGTGCGCGACGCCGGCGAAGGCAAGGCACGAGCCGTGCTTGACGGCCGCGCCACGATGCCCGGGCGCGGCGCATATCTATGCCGCGAGCCGGGGTCGGGCGCAGTCCACAAAGCGTGTCTGCAGCGGGCGCTGAGCCGCCGCGCGATCCCGCGCGCGCTGCGCGTCGCGGTGGCGATCGACGACGAGCTCTTAGAATCGGTGGGCCGATGAGCAAGAAGCGCGTTTACGAGATCGCCAAGGAGCACGGGTTGTCCAGCAAGGAGCTGCTGGAGAGGCTGTCCGCCGCGGGCGTCACCGTGCGGGCCGCCGCGTCGACAGTCGACGAGGCGCAGGCGCTCGCGGTGATGGGGTCCGACGGCATCCAAGGCAACGGTGAGCAGGCCAAGGCGCCCGCGCCCGCCGGTGCAGCGGCGCCCCCTTCGCACGCCGAGACGGCCGCGTCCGCGAAAGCCGCGCCGCCGCCGGCTGCGAAACCTCAAGCCCCGGCCCCCGCGGCCCAGGCGCGCTCTGGCCCGCCCTCGGCATCGGCGCCCGCCGGCGCCGCGCCCACAGCCTCAGCGCCGCCCGCTCCTGCGCCGGCCGCGGTTCGCCCGCCCGCCCAGCCTGGCGCGGCGCCCGGGGGCCCAGCGGCCGCGCCTCGCCCGCCCCAGGCCGCGCCGGCGGCCTCGGCTGCGGCGCCGGCCGCCGAGCGTGTGCGTCCGACGCGCGACTCGCGAACGGGCGAGCGCACGCCCGGCGACATCGGCCCCGGTGGCCGCCGGCGCGTGGTGATCGACTCGCAGGCGTCGCGGCGCCAGCAGGGCGGTCCCGCGAACCTGCCGCAGCGCCGCCCGCGGCGCGGGCGCCGCAGGCGCGGAACCTACGACGAGACGATCGCGCCGATCGACACCGCGGCGATGGAGGCAACCGACCTGATCCGCGTGAACTCGGGCTCCACGGTCAAGGACGTCGCGGAGTACCTCGGGGTGGCGGTACCGGAGGTCATCAAGAAGCTGATGACGCTCGGCGAGATGGCCACGCTCACGCAAACGCTGTCCGATGACGCGATACAGGTGCTTGCCGACGAGTTCAAAAAGCGAATCGAGATCGTGCACACCGCCGATGAGGTCGAGCTCGAGCCCGCACCGGTCGACGACGACGGAGACCTCGCGCCGCGCCCGCCGGTGGTGACGATCATGGGCCACGTCGACCACGGCAAGACTTCGCTGCTGGACGCCATCCGCGAGACCGAGGTGGCCGCCGGCGAGGCCGGCGGCATCACTCAGCACATCGGCGCCTACCAGGTACACCACGGCGATCACGTGATCACGTTCCTCGACACCCCCGGCCACGAGGCGTTCACGGCGATGCGCGCCCGCGGCGCGCGCGTCACCGATCTGGCCGTGATCGTGGTGGCCGCCGACGACGGCGTCAAGCCGCAGACCGAGGAGGCGATCGACCACGCCCGAGCGGCAGAGGTGCCGACCGTGGTTGCCGTGAACAAGATCGACAAGGAGGGCGCGCAGCCCGAACGTGTGCGCACGGAGATGACCCAGCACGGCCTCCAGCCCTCCGAATGGGGCGGCGACATCGAGTTTGTCGACGTGAGCGCCAAGACGCACCAGGGTCTGGATTCGCTGCTGGACACGATCCAGCTGGTCACCGACCTCGAGGAACTCAAAGCAAACCCCAACGCGCCGGCTTCCGGCACGGTGATCGAGTCAAAGCTCGACCCCGGCCGCGGTCCGGTGGTGAGCGTCCTGATTCAGCGCGGCACGCTGCGCGTCGGCGACTCGCTCGTGGCGGGCGCCCACTTCGGCCGCGTGCGCGCGATGCACGACTTCATCGGCGCGCGCATGAAACGCGCCACGCCGGGCCAGCCCGTGGAGGTGCTGGGCTTCGATGGCGTCCCCGAGGCTGGGGAGACCGTGCGCGTGGTCGAGAACGAGCGCCGCGCGCGCCAGCTCGCCGGCGAGCGCGCGAACCGGCTGAAGACCGAGGCGCTGGCACGCCGCTCGGGGCGCAAGGTGTCGCTGGAGGACGTGTTCAAGCTTGCTCAGGAGGGCACGGTCAAGGAGCTTTCGCTGGTCGTCAAGGCCGACGTCGCGGGCTCCCTCGAGGCGATCGAGGACGAGATCGCCAAGCTCCCGCAGCAAGAGGTGCAGGTCAACCTGATCCACCGCGGCGTCGGCGGCATCAACGAGTCCGACGTGATGCTCGCTTCGGCCTCCGACGGGGTGATCCTCGCCTTCAACGTGCGGCCGGTCGGCGACGCGCGCGCGCTGGCAGAGCGCGAGGGCGTGGAGATTCGCTCCTACTCGGTGATCTACCGCGCGATCGAAGAGCTGCGCGCGGCGATGCAAGGCATGCTCGAGCCAGCCGAGGTGGAGACGTCGCTCGGGCAGGCCGAGGTGCGCCAGCTCTTCCGCGCGTCGCGCATCGGCACGATCGCGGGCTCCTTCGTTACGGAGGGCAAGGTCACCCGCGGCGCTCACGTGCGAGTGGTGCGTGACGGCACCGTCATCT
>DASZFR010000047.1:0-18264 GCA_035939635.1 Solirubrobacteraceae bacterium | reverse complement strand
GCGGTCGTGCTCGAAGGCCAGTTGATCACGGTTCCCTCGATCGACTACACGCAGTATCCGGAAGGCATCGACGCCTCCAACGGCTCACAGATCTCGGGCGGGTTCACGCTGGAAAGCGCCCAGGAACTGGCCAGAGAGCTGCAGTCGGGCGCGCTGCCGCTGCGCCTGGAACTGATCTCGGACTCGCAGGTCTCGGCGACGCTCGGCAAAACCGCGCTCCAGCAGGGCCTTGAAGCGGGCCTGATCGGCTTCGCGGTGGTGTGCGTGTTCCTGCTGCTCTTCTACCGCGTCCTTGGCGCGATCGCCGTCGGCGGCCTGGTGATCTACGCCATCTACTTCTTCGCGCTCATCAAGCTGATTCCGATCACGCTGACGCTGCCTGGGATCGCCGGCCTGATCCTCACGATCGGCGTCGCGGCCGACGCCAACGTCGTGATCTTCGAGCGCGTGAAGGAGGAGATCCGCGGCGGGCGGTCGATCATCTCGGGCATCGCCACCGGCTACAAACGCGGCTTTGCCGCGATCGTCGACGCCAACGTGGTCACGTTCCTGACCGCGTTCATCCTGTTCGCGCTGGCGACGGCCGAAGTCAAGGGATTTGCCTTCGTGCTCGGCATCGGCACGCTCGTGTCGCTGTTCACCGCGGTGCTCGCCACGCAGGCGGCGCTCGGCGTGATAGGGCATTCGCGCTTCATCTCGCGCGCGACGCTGCTCGGCGCGGGGCTGCGGCACAGGCGCTGGACGTTTGACTTCATGGGCGCCTCGCGGTGGTTTTTCTCTCTGTCGGGGACGATTCTCTTGATCGGAGCGCTGGCGATCGGCGGCAAAGGCCTGAACCTCGGCATCGACTTCAAGTCGGGCACGCGCATCCAGACCGCGTTCACGCGCAACGTGAGCGAGGCACAGGTCGCGTCTCTTCTGCAGTCCGAGGGCTACCCCAACGCCAAGGTGCAGAAGTTCACGAGCAAGAACGTCGGCGGCAACGGCTTCCAGATCTCCACCAAGACGCTTGGGCCCGAAAAGGTGCAAACGATCAGGAGCACGCTCGAAACGAAGCTGGGGGCGAAGAACTTCTCTGACAAATCGATCGGCCCGACGTTCGGCAAAACGGTGGCGCACGACGCGGTGATCGCGATCATCGCCTCGCTGCTGGTGATCTCGGCCTATATCGCGCTGCGCTTCGAGTGGAAGTACGCGATCCCGGTGCTGATCGCGCTGATGCACGACCTGCTGATCACCGCGGGCGTGTACTCGCTCACCGGCCGCGAAGTCACCAGCTCGACCGTGGCGGCGCTGCTGACGATCTTGGGCTACTCGCTCTATGACACGATCATCGTCTTCGATCGTGTCCGCGAGAACGTGCCGCGGATGCCGCGCGCGGCCTTCTCGCAGATCGTCAACCGCTCGATGTCAGAGGTGCTCACGCGCTCGCTGGCGACGAGCTTCTGCACGCTGCTGCCCGTGATCTCGCTGCTTCTCTTCGGCGGCAGCACGCTCAAGGACTTCGCCTTCGCGCTGATGGTCGGCATCGCCTCGGGCGCGTACTCGTCGATCTTCATCGCGTCGCCTGTGCTGATGCACTGGAAGGAGCGCGAGGGCGCCTATCGCAGCCGCCGCGCGCGGATCTTGCGTGAACTGGGACATGTGCCCGCCTACGCCACGACCGAGGCCGGCGCGCCGGAGGACGTCGAGCCCACGCCGAAGCGCAGGCGCACCCGCCGAGGCAGCCTGATAGCTCCCGAGGAGCCCGGTCAGCAGATCACCCGCGACGAGTTCCAGGAACTGGTGGCCGACCTCGATGTCGAGCGCGAGCCCGGCGCGAGCGAGCCCGCCTCGACGCAGACCAAGGTCGCGCGCCGCCGTGCGGTCGCCCAGCCCAAACCGGCGCCGCCCGAGGCGCAGCCCGCACCTGCGGCCGGCGCTCGCGACGAGGACGACGACGCCGAGCCGCCGCCGCGAGACCCCGCGGCGGACCTCGCGCCCGAGGATCTCGTGCTCAAGGAAGCCCCGAAACCACGGCCGAAACGACGCGGCGCGGCGTCCAAACGCCGCAAACACGGGAGATCTCGCTGATGGGGCTGCTCGGCTGGGTGATCATGGGGCTTGCGATCTGGCACTTCACGATCTTCTTGCCCGACCGCTTCTGGGGCGGGATCGTGGGTGCCTTCCTCGGATCGCTCGTCGGCGCGGTGGTGGTCGCGCTGATCATCTACTCGATCAAAGTGTCCGCGCTGCGCATACCGGGCGAAAGAGCAACCGACATAGCTGTGGTCTGCTACGCGATCCCGGGCGCGCTGCTCGGCATTGCGGCGGTGTACTTCGAGGGCATCCGTCGCAACACGCCGCGGCTGGAGCTCTAGTTTTCCGTCTCTTGCGGGCCGTACGCTGCGTCGCCCGTGCAGGCGCCGCGATTTGAGATTCCCGACTGCCCACTCCCGCACGTGGAGATGCTCGTACGCGAGCTCGAGGTCAGCGGCGCGCTCGCGCAGGTCCTGGTGCGACGCGGGATGGCAGACCCCGCCGGTGCGTCGGCGTTCCTAGCCGCCAGCGAGGAGCACCCGCCCAGCGCGTTTGCCGGCATCTCAGGCGCGGTCGAGCTGATCGCCGAGCACGTGCGCGACCGGCGGCGGATCACGGTTCACGGCGACTACGACGTCGACGGCGTTTGCTCCACCGCCGTGCTCGTGCGTGCGCTGCGGCGTCTCGGCGCCGAGGTGGACTGGTACCTGCCCGACCGCGCCTCCGACGGCTACGGGCTGAGCGGCGAGACTGTGCGCCGGCTCGCTGCGCGGGGGACGCGCCTGCTGGTCACGGTGGACTGCGCGATCACGGCAGTGGAGGAGGTGGCGGCGGCGAGAGCGCTGGGAATGCAGGTGATCGTTACCGACCACCACGCCCCGCGCGCCGACGGCGTGCTCCCGCGCGCGCCGATCGTGCACCCGCGCCTGTGCGGTTACCCGTGTCCGGACCTCTGCGCCACGGCGGTGGCGTACAAGCTCGCGCACGCCCTGTGGCAGGCACGCGGGCGCGACCACCGCGAGCTGTCGGAGGACCTCGACCTCGTCGCGCTGGCCACGGTCGCTGACGTGGTGCCGCTGCTGGGCGAGAACCGCACGCTCGTGCGGCGCGGGCTGCTGGAGCTCGCCGCGACACGCAAGCCCGGGTTGCGGGCGCTGATGTCGGTGGCGCGGGTGGCCGGCGGCGCGGTCGGCGAGCGCGCGCTGGGCTTTGCGCTTGCGCCCAGGCTCAACGCGGCGGGGCGGCTGGCGCGCGCGGACGCCGCACTCGAGCTGGTCCTCACCGAGAGCCCTGCGCGGGCGAGCGAGGTGGCGGCCGAGCTCGACCGGGTCAACGGCGAACGCCGGGCGCTCGAGCGGCGCATCTTGTTCGAAGCCGAGGCGCAGCTGCGCGGTCAGGGCCAGCGGATGGCCTACGTGCTCGCGGGGGAGGGATGGCACGCGGGCGTGATCGGCATCGTGGCCTCGCGGCTGAGCGAGCGGCTGAACCGCCCCGTGGTGATGATCGCGCTCGCGGACGGCCGGGGGAAGGGCTCGGGGCGCAGCACCGAGGGGTTTGACCTGCTCGCCGGGCTGAGCGCGTGCTCGCAACATCTACTGCGCTACGGCGGACACCGCGCCGCTGCGGGCCTCGAGATCGAGCCCGCGAGCGTGGCGCCGTTTTCCTCGGCGCTGTGCTCCCACGCCGAGCAGGCGCTGGCCGGGCGCGATGCGGTGACCGTGGAGCGCGTGGACGCGGTTGTGGGCGGCGACGAGCTCGACATGAATCTGGCCGAGGAGCTGCAGTCGATGGCGCCGTTTGGCTGCGCCAACCCCAGCGTGTCGCTGATGGTCTCAGACGCGATCTTTCGCAACTGCAGACCGATGGGGGAAGGCCGCCACTCGCGCTTTGAGGTGCAGTCGCGCGGCGCGCGCACGCGCGCTGTGGCGTTCGGCAGCGGCGGCCGGCTCCCGGTGGATGAAGGGGTTCCCGCTGAGGCCACGTTCTCGCTGGAGGTAAACGAATGGGCGGGCGTGACCGAGCCGCGCCTGCGCCTGCGCCATGCGTGCCCGGCACCCGTGAGCGCCGCGCGTATCAGCGCGCCGCCGCGCCCGCCCGCAGAGCAGGAGCTCGTCCTGTTCTCGCTGCCGTGATGGCGCACGTGCGCTGCCCGCGCGAGCGCGCGTAACAAGCTCGCCGCGGAGGCCGAATCCGCGACGCATTTCGCGCGGGCGCCGCAGCGCTGCAACGCGTTGCCTGCCTGCTTGGATCCGCCCAGCGCGTCCCCTACGCTGTGGCCATGGCCGACGACATCGATGGCGACAGGGCGCGCGAGCTGACCGCCGACGCCGCCGAGCGATCGGTGGGCGTCGGCGCCGCCAGCGCGGGCCGCGGCAAGCACGCGGGCGCCGCCGAGCCGCCGAGCCGCAATCAGGACGCCCGCGACGCGTCGCTGGACGAGCTCGCGCTGAGCGAGCCGGAACGGCGTCTGCTCGGAGACCTGTTCGCGATCGTCTCAGAGCACGCGCCCGACGGGTCGGTCGAGATCGACCGCCGGCGGGTGCAGGAGGCGTTCGTATTCGCGTGCGAGCATCACGCCGCGCAGCGGCGCAAGTCCGGCGAGGAGTTCATCGTGCACCCCGTTGGCGTCGCGCGGATCTGTGCCGGCATGCGACTGGACACCGAGACGCTGTGCGCGGCGCTGCTGCACGACACCGTCGAGGACACCTCGGCCTCGCTCGAGGAGGTACGCGAGCGCTTCGGCGCGGAGATCGCCGAGATCGTCGACGGCGTGACCAAGCTGACGGGCATCACGTTCCAGTCCCACGACGAGGCGCAGGTCGAGAACTACCGAAAGATGATCGTGGCGATGGCCACCAATCCGCGGGTGATCCTGATCAAGCTCGCGGATCGCCTGCACAACATGCGCACGCTCGACGCGATGCCCAAGCAGAAGCAGATGGAGAAGGCGCGCGAGACGCTCGAGATCTACGCGCCTCTGGCGCACCGGCTGGGCATCCACGCGATCAAGTGGGAGCTGGAGGATCTCGCGTTCGCCACCCTGCACCCGCGCAAGTACCAGGAGATCAAGGGGCTCGTGGCCCAGCAGCGCGACGAGCGCGAGCACTACGTGAGCGAGGCCGGCGAGTACCTCACAAGCGAACTGGCCAAGCTGGGCATCCACGCGCAGATCGCCGGGCGCGCCAAGCACTTCTACTCGATCTACTCGAAGATGACCCAGAAGGGCCGCGAGTTCAACGAGATCTATGACCTCACGGCGATGCGCGTGATCGTGGACAGCGTCAAGGACTGCTACGGCACCGTGGGCGTGATCCACTCGTTGTGGAAGCCGCTGCCGGGTCGCTTCAAGGACTTCATCGCGATGCCCAAGTTCAACATGTACCAGTCGTTGCACACGACGGTGATCGGGCCCGAGGGGCGGCCGCTGGAGATCCAGATCCGCACGGCGGACATGCACGAGATGGCGGAGTTCGGGGTGGCCGCGCACTGGCTGTACAAGCAGCTCCCGCGCGGGGTCGGCGCGGGGCGCATCGAGTCCTCGGGTGCGGGCGACGACGACAAGCTCAAGTGGCTGCGCTCGATGCTCGACTGGCAGAAGGACCTCTCCGACCCCGGCGAGTTCATGGAGACGTTCCGCACCGACCTCTTCGAGGACGAGGTGTACGTGTTTACGCCGCGCGGCGAGGTCAAGTCACTGGCGGCGGGCGCGACGCCGCTGGACTTCGCCTACGAGGTGCACACCGAGATCGGCCACCGCTGTGTGGGCGCGCGCGTCAACGGCAAGATCGTGCCGCTGCACTACGAGCTGCAGTCGGGCGACCGCGTCGAGATCCTCACCTCCAAGCGCGAGCGCGGGCCTTCACGGGACTGGCTGGCGATGGTCAAGACCACGCGCGCGCGCAACAAGATCAAGCAGTGGTTCAAGGCGGAGTCGCGCCAGGACACCGAGCACAGCGGCCGCGACCAGTTGCAGGAGCAGCTGCGCAAAGCAGGGCTACCGGCGCAGAAGCTCACCGGCTCGACGCTGCTGGCGGACGTGATCCGCGAAGTCGGCTATCGCAAGGCCGACGACTTCTACATCGCGCTCGGAGCGGGCAAGGTCTCGTCCAAGGTGGTCGTCGCCAAGGTGCTGCAGCGCCTGAAGCAGGGCGAGGCCGCAGACGGCGAGGCCAGCGCCGCGGACCTGCTGCGAGTGGGGCGCCCGCGCCGGCGCCCGACCAAGAGCTCGGCGCAGTACGGCATCCGCGTGGATGGCGTGGAGGACGTGATGCTGCGCCTGGCCAAGTGCTGCCGGCCGGTACCGGGCGACGAGATCGTCGGCTACATCTCACTCGGGCGCGGGATCACGATCCACCGCGGCGACTGCCCCAATGTGATCCTGCTGCGCAAGGACCCCGAGCGCTTCACGCGCGTGTCCTGGGAAGGCGAGCAATCGACCGCGTTCGTGGTGGAAATCCAGGTGGACGCGTGGGACCGCCACAGGTTGCTCGAGGACATCTCGCGCGCGTTCTCGGAGTCCGGCTCGAACATCATGGAGGCGCGTTGCCTGTCCACGCCGCCGATGGTCAAGAACCGCTTCGTGATCGAGGTGGCCGACACCCACGGGCTGCGCGGCGCGATCACGCGCCTGCGCAACATCGACTCCGTGTTCGACGCCTACCGCGTCACGCCCGGCGGCGCGGCTTGACTGGCTGACTCGCGCGTAAGCGCTTCTAGCCGACCACGCTGAGCGCGTGCGGCAACAGCGAGTAGCTTGCCTGCTCGACCTCGCCGAGGTAGTCGCCGTCGACCTGCAGCGGCAATGGGCGGCCGTCGGCGCTTCGCGCCTCGAGCTCGGTGAAGGGCTCGAGAGCGCGCACGCGGCGATGGTCGGTGACGCGCGCGTTGCGCGACAGCGCGCGCCATCCGAGCGAGGGCATGCCGAGCGGCGTGGCGCGCTGCAGCACAGCGCCCGAGAGCGCACCGGAGTCGAGCTGCGCCCCGCGGGCGATCTCGATCGGACGATCGCGAAAGTAGGTAAACGTGAACCCGTTCTGCACGATCGCGGTCACGCCCTCGAGCTCGGTCTCGCCGGTGCGCACGCGCAGGCGGGGCGGGTCGAGCAGGTAGCGTCGCATGCACGTGACGATCGCAACCCACGTGAAGTAGTAGGGGCCGTAGCGCGACTTCAGGTGCGGGTTTGCATCGACGCGCTGCACCACGCTGGCGTCGAGTCCGAGGCCCGACGCGAAGGTAAAGCAGCGGCCGTTGACCACGCCCAGGTCGACCTTGCGCACCCGCCAGTCATCCGCGAGCGCGAGCAGGTGCTCGGTGGCGTCCACGAGCTCGCCCGGGATGCCGAGCAGCCGGCCGAACACGTTGGCCGAGCCGCCGGGCAGGCTGCACAGCGGCGTGGCCGAGCCGAGCAGTCCGTTGGCCGCTTCGTTGACGGTGCCGTCGCCGCCGAACGCGACCACGACGTCGTATCCCTCGTGCGCTGCCTCGCGGCAGATCTCGGTCGCGTGCCCGCGCGCCTCGGTGTCCACGGCGTCGACCTCGTAGCGACCCTGCAACGCGTACACCACCAGGTGGCGCAGCCGGTCTGACACGGTGGCTGCGTAAGGGTTGACGATGATCAGCATGCGCCGCTTGGGCGCGGGGCCGAGGTCGGGCAGCGTCTCGGGGGCCTGCTCGGGTGGGCGCTGCAGCGGGCGCTCCTGGGTGTACGCGGAGCTGTGCACGAGCTTGGCTACACCGCGCGCAGCCGCGCGTTACCGCGCGCGCCGTGGACGCCGCGCACGGACGGCCGCGCGATCCTTGCGCGTACGTCGGAGCGATTGCTAGACTCTCGCGCCACATAGCTGGACACATCCAGAGGGGCGGAGGGACTGGCCCAATGAAGCCCCGGCAACCACCGTTACGTCACGGCGGGAAGGTGCCAATTCCAGAGAGATGTGTGGCGGGCTTCGCGCCCTTCGCCACACCGTGACGGCGAAGATACCGACGCGAAGGGAGCCCAAATGGCTGTGACCCATCTGGAGTGCAAGGAGTGCGGGGCCACGTATCCGCCCGCCGCGCTGTACGTGTGCGAGCGCTGCTTCGGTCCGCTGGAGGTGGCCGACGAGCGGCGCGACGACGCGCCCGATGTCGGCGAGCTGCGGCGGCGTATCCAGGGCGGCCCCCAGAACATCTGGCGCTACGCCGACTTTTTGCCTCTCGCCGGCGGACCCCCAGGTCCTTCCGGGCGGCTCGCCTCGCGCGTTGGCCTGCCGGCGGGGTGCACGCCGCTGATCCGCGCCGACCGCCTGGCCGAGCGCCTGGGTCTGGGCGAGGTGTGGGTGAAGAACGACGCGGCCAACCCCACGCACTCCTTCAAGGATCGCGTCGTCTCGGTCGCCACCGCGCGCGCGCGCGAGCTGGGCTTTGAGGTGATCGCGTGTGCCTCGACGGGCAACCTCGCGAACTCGGTCGCCGCGCACGGCGCCGCGCTCGGGCTTGATTCCTACGTGCTCATCCCGGCCGACCTCGAGGAGCAGAAGGTGCTCGCGACCGGCATCTACGGCACCCGCGTGGTGATGGTGGACGGCACCTACGACGACGTGAACCGCCTGTGCACCGAGCTGTGCGCGGAGCGACGCTGGGCATTTGTGAACGTGAACCTGCGCCCCTACTACGCGGAGGGGTCAAAGACGCTTGCGTTCGAGATCGCCGAGCAGCTTGGCTGGGAGCTGCCCGACCGCTGCATCGTGCCCGTGGCGTCGGGTTCGCTGTACACCAAGATCGCAAAGGGCTTCGAGGAGTGGCGCGAGCTGGGGCTGGTGGCCGGCGAGCTGCCCGCGATGAACGGCGCGCAGGCGCAGGGATGCTCTCCCGTGGCCACCGCGTTCGCGGCGGGGCACGAGGTGTGCAAACCGGTCAAGCCCGACACCATCGCCAAGTCGCTTGCGATCGGCAGCCCGGCAGACGGTCCCTACGCGCTCGAGCTGGCAAGGCGCAGCGGCGGCTCGGTGGACGCCGTGAGCGATCGCGAGATTCGCGATGGGATCGCGCTGCTCGCCCAGACCACGGGGATCTTCACCGAGACAGCCGGCGGGGTCACGACGGCCGTGCTGCGCAAGCTTGCCGAGCGCGGCGAGATCGCCGCGGACGAGCGCGTGGTGCTGGTGATCACGGGCGATGGCCTGAAGACGCTCGACGCGGTGCGCGGCTCCTTTGAGGCCTACTCGATCGCCGCGAGCCTGGAGGCGTTTGAGGCGACCGTGCCCGAGCCCGTAGTTGCGTGAGCATGGCGGTGCTCGTGAAGATCCCGACGCAGCTGCGTGCTTCCGCGGGCGGCAACGCCGAGACCGAGGTGGACGGCGCGACCGTGCAGGAGGTGCTGGACGAGCTGCTGGATCGCTACGAGGATCTGCGCGGGCGCCTCTACGACGACGAGGGCTCGCTGCGACGGTTCGTCAACGTGTACGTGGCCGGCGAGGACATCCGCTTCCTGGAGGGCCTGTCAACGCCGGTGAGCGACGGCTCGGAGCTGACCATCCTGCCCGCCGTGGCGGGCGGCTGAGCGTATTCAGCGAGCCTGCGCGCGCAGCTGGTGAGCGCTCGAAGCGGGGCGTAGGCTGTGGCCGGACCCGCTGATGCCGACGGTCGAGACGAGCGTCGCCGCGCTCATCGCGGCGATCGTCAGCGCACGCAGTCGCCGCGGCGTCAGCCAGCCGAAGTGGTGGCTGGCAAGCCACGAGCGAAACCCGGTCGCGGCGCTCGCGGCCGTGATCGCACAACCCGCGCACATGGGCCTCAGATTAGCGCCGCCGGGGGGTCACTCGCCACCCGTCGCGCCGCCGCCGGCCTGCAGGCGCTGGCGCAGCTCCTGGCCGCGACCCGCCGCGACGGCGCGCGCGGCGCGTGTCTCGCTGAGCTGCAGGCCGTGCGTCTGGGCGTAGTCGAGCAGCTCCTGGCGCTGCTCTGATTCGCGCGCCACGCGCAGAAACAGCCAGCAGAACAGCCCGAGGGTGAGCAGCGACTCCTCCACCATCATCACCGCGCCCGCGATGTTCTGGTCGGCCAGCGGCGAGATTCCGTGCAGCGCGTCACCATGGCGGTAGAAGTCATAGAACACGGTTCCCGACCACAAGAACAAGTTGCCCAGCACCGCGCCCGTGAGGCGCACCGCGACGATGTACAGCAGGCGGGCGAGATTGGAGAACCAGCTGGGCGTCGGCAGCGGCCCGAGCAGCGCCATCCACATGTTGAAGCCGAAGCCGAGAAACATCGCGTGCTGCAGCGCGTGAACGCCGGCGTGACGCAGCGCAGCTTCATACAGCACCGGGATGTGCCACGCGTACAGATCGACCGCCCACAGCGGGAACGCGACCGCCGGGTTCGCGAGCACGCGAAGCCGGTTGAACAGCCCGATGCGCAGCACGGGGGCGAGCATGGGACCCGTGAGACCCAGCACGAGCAACAGCGCGCCCACGTCGCCGAGCAGCAGGTGCTCGATCATGTGCACGTAGAGCACCTCCTGGCTGAGGCCGCCCAGGCCCAGCAGAGCCGCCAGGATCAGCGCCAGACCGCTGTAGAAACACACTTGGCGCCAGCGCGGCGGAGCATGCCCCACCGCTCGCAGCGTGTTGACGCGCTGGGTATAGAGCGTCCCGACGAGCGCAAGCGGCCCTAGCTGCAGCGCTGCCTCGAGTAGCGTGGACACGGCCGGCGCGGGAGCCATAAATGCAGCGTACGCCAGTGGCGAAGACAAGCAAACGGCCTGCTTTGACCGCTTTTAGCGACTTCTTAGGGGCGCTTCATCGCGCCCGAGTAGCATTGGTCGTCCTGTGATGTCCACGCCCCCGTCTACCAGCGAGCCGCCGACCGCCTTCGTCACCCCCGAGGAGGGCATCACCGAGCGCGTCGACGCGGTCTCGCGCCTCGATGAGCGAGTCCGCCGCGAGGCCGTGCCGGTCGGCGACGCACGCCCGCCCACGCCGCTTGCACCGGGACGCTACTTGGAGCTGCAGGGGATCGGCGAAGCGCTGCTAGTCCGCCTCGATCGCGAGGTCACGCGCATCGGCCGCGGCCTGTCAGCCGACGTGCGCCTGGACGACAACTCGGTGTCGCGGCGCCACGCGATGCTCGTGTGCGACGACTCGGGGCCGCGAATCCTCGACGACCGCAGCTCCAACGGCACGCTGCTCAACGGCACGCGAGTCGACCAGGCCGCGCTGAAGAGCGGCGACGTGCTCGTGCTCGGGCGCGTCGCGCTGCGCTACCTGGAAGTGTGAGCCTCCGCGGCTAGCTGAGCCGCGCCGCAGCCGCGGCCGCCGCCGCGAAGAATCCGCCCACGCCGACCGCGGGCGCGAGGATGTGGCGCTGGGATAGCGTGTGGCGCGGTGAGCGATCGCTGTGCGCGCGCATGAGCAAGCGTCCCCTGTGGGCGCCGTGGCGCATCGAGTACATCAGGCGGCCGAAGGACGAAGCGTGCGTATTCTGCGCCGCCGCCGCGGGTGACGACGCCGAGCACCTTGTGCTCGAGCGCGCCGCGCACTGTTTCTTGCTGCTCAACGCGTTCCCGTATGCGCCCGGCCATGCCATGTCGGCGCCCTACCGACACGTGGGCGGGATCGAGGACCTCGACGAGCGTGAGCTGCTCGAGCTAATGACACTCGCCCGCCGCGCCACGGCGGCGATGGCCGGCGTGATGTCGCCCGCCGGCTACAACCTCGGCCTGAACCTGGGGGAGGTCGCCGGGGCGGGCATCGCCGACCACCTGCACCTGCACGTGGTGCCGCGCTGGCACGGCGACACCAACTTCATGCCCGTGATCGCAGACACGAAGGTGATCCCGCAGGCGCTCGCCGACACGCGCGCCGCACTCGTGCGGGCGCTCGCGCAAGAGCGCGAAGGCTGACCCGCTCAGCCGACCTTGCCCACGCCGGTGCGCCCGCTGGTGTCGACCGGCACACCGCCCTGCCAATCGATCTCGATCGACATCTTTGTCTGCGCCAACGTTGGAAGCGTCGTTACCACCTTGCGCGTGGCGGTTTCGATCACCTCGCCGGAGTCGCCTACGAACACGTAGCGCCCGTCGCTCGAGAGCTGCAGCCAGCCGCTTCGCTCGCAGTCATAGAGGCAGCCGGTCGCTTCTCCGGTCAGCCCGCTGAGCGGCACGACTCCGATCTGCGTAGGCGCGACGCCTTCCCCGGCGCCAGCGACGTTCCAGAACTGCACGTCTTTGTGGACGTAGTCCACGACGTACAGTTCTTGCTCGCTCGGCGACAGAGCAACGCCGTGGCTCGGCGCGGTGACGGCCACCCCTTTTGCTTCGCTGAAGGAAACGGTCCAGAGCACCTTGCCCGTTGTGATCGACGACACCTGGAAGCCGTCGAAGCCCGTGGCGGTGGTGAAGGCGAGCGTGTTTGAGCCATTGACCGTGAACGGCCTGACTTCGCCGACCAGAGGCCCGATTTCTTTGACCTTGCCCGTGGCGGTTTCGTAGACGTCGAGGTAGTTGTAAAGGCGCCCTCCGAGGTACACGTAGCTCCCGTCGTCCGACGCGACCGTGTTGTGCGCGCCAGACCCGCCCTGGATCGTGCCGATCACTTCGCCGGTCGCAGTCGAGAGCACGTTCCAGATTCCGCTTGTGGTGTTCTCGCCCGAGGGGACGTACAGCTTGGAGCCGTCAGGCGAGACCTGCCCAGAGTCGCCGCCGGTGCTCAGGTGCTTTTCCCAGACGACTTTTTCGCCCACCAGGTCGTACGCCAGCACCGAGCCGTTGCCCGAGCTGTTGATCGGGCCGTCCCCGCCGTACATGATGAACATCAGGTGCAACGAGGGTGCGACCGACACACCACGCACCTGGGCGGTTTTGGTGGGTGGCATCGAGATCGTTTTGAGCAGTTTGAATTCGTGGTCCATGTCGTAGACGGAGATCGACCCGTCCTGGAGCACGTACTCGAGATGCTGCGTCGGTTCCACCGACCCTCCCACCACTGCCGTCTGGGCCGAGGTGGCCGGTTCTGATTCGCCGCCTTCGTTGCCCGCGCTGACCGCCACGCGCAGCGTGGACCCCACGTCGGCTTCGCCGAGCGTGTAGGTCGCAGACGCAGCACCGGCGATCGCGCTGCAGCTCGCGCCGGCGGAGTTGCAGCGCAGCCATTCGTACTCGTAGCTGGTCGGCGACCCGCTCCACGTGCCGGTGCTCGCGCTCAGCTGCTGTCCCTGCTGCGCGGTGCCGGAGATCGTGGGCGGCGATGTGTTGTGCGGCACGGGCACGGTGGCGGGCGTGTAGGTGGCGTAGATCGAGGCGAGCTCTGCGTCCTTGCTCGCGGTGCCGAACGGGTTGGTGGGGCCGGAGCTGAAGGTGTTGGTGTTGTACGCGCGGCTGCCCGCGACCGATGCGAAGGCGTAGCCCATGCCCTCGGTTTCTGAGCTGGTGATAAAGCCGATCCAGTATGTGCCGGGCGAGAGGCTGACGGGCGCAGACAGCGGCAGTTCAAACCAGCCGCTGCCGTTGACGTTGCCACGGTAGACCACTTCGGGGCCCGCCGCCAGCAGCGCGCCGGGCGAGCCGCCGGAGTCGGCGTAGATCAGCGCGCGCAGCGACTGTGCCGCGGTCGCGTGAATGCCGGGGACCGCGTACAGGGTGAGCTTGGTCACCGCGCCGGGCGCCGACAGCGTGGCGCGGTGGACGATCTTGTAGTTGGCGAACATGCCGCCGTCGTGCAGCGTGCCGACGGTGGTCGTGCCGAACGTCGCGGTGGTCCCCGGGGCGACGATCGTGGCGGTGGGCGCCGAGGTGGCGGCGCTGCTCGAGCCGCCTGCGTTGGTGGCGGTCTCAGAGACCCTGATCGTGTGGCCGACGTCGCTGCTGGTGGGCACGTAGGTCTGGCCGGCGGCGCCGCTGATCGCCTGGCAGCCGCTGCCCGAGGCTTCGCACTGCATCCACTGGATGGAGTAGCTCGTCGGTTCGCCGCTCCACGTCCCGTGCGCCTCGGTGAGCGTGGCTCCCTGCTGGGGGCTGCCGGAGATCGTGGGCGGCGCGGTGCTGGTGGGGGCCAGCGGCAGCACGACGGCTGTGGGGGCCGACGCGGCCGGTGCGCCGGCGCCGGCGGAGTTGCCGGCGGTCTCCTGCACTGCGATCTCGTGGCCCACGTCGCCGGGCGTGAGCGTGTAGGTGGAGCCCGTCGCTTTGGCAATGGCGAGGCACGCTTGGCCCAGCGAGTTGCACTGCATCCACTGGATGGAGAAGCTCGTCGGTTTGCCGCTCCACGTCCCGTGCGCCTCGGTGAGCGTGGCTCCCTGCTGGGGGCTGCCGGAGATCGTGGGCGGCGAGGTGCTGGCCGGGAGCTGGGTGCCCGCGCCCACCACCGCCGTGGGGGCCGAGCTGACCGGCACAGACGTGCCAGCTTCGTTGCTCGCCGTAACCGCCACGCGCAGCGTGGAGCCCACGTCGGCTTCGCCGAGCGGGTAGCTCGCCGACGTCGCGCCCGTGATCGCGTTACACGCCGCGCCCGTGGGGTTGCAGCGCTGCCAGGCATAGCTGTAGGCGGTTGGAGACCCCGACCAGCTACCTGCGCTCGCGGACAGCTGCTGGCCCTTCGCCGCTGCCCCGGCGATCGTGGGAACCGATGTGTTTTCGGGGACCGTCGCGCCCGATTGCGGGGTGTAGGTGGCGTACAGCGATATCTGCTGGCTGTCCCGGATGCTGAGGCCAAAGGGGTTCGTTGGCCCGAAGGCAAACGCGTTGGCGTTGTACGCCCCGGCGCCGCCGACGGTGTCGTAGCGGTACGCCGCGACGCCCGCCGGGCCGCTTGTAACGACGCCCAGCCAGTAGCTGCCGGGGGCGAGTTCGCTCGCGATGGGGAAGCTCAGCGTGTACCAGCCCGCAGCCTGGCCACTGGCGAACGCGATCGGGAAGGAAACGTTGAGCAGCTCTTCGGGACCCTGCAGGCCTTCGGAGTAGAGAACACCCTCGATTTCCTGCTGGCCGATCACCGCGGCGGGTTCCAGGTACACGCTCAGCTGGCTGACCTTGCCCGCGACCGGCAGGCGATAGCCGTCCACCTGCTTGCGTTCGGCGGCGAAACCTTCTTTGGACGCGCCGACAGTCGTCTTACCCAGGCGCGCGGGTTCGGCCGCGTACGCGGCCGTCGCGAGCGAGGCGGCGACGGGCAGGCACAGCGCCGCCAGCACCACCGGCGCCGACCCAGCCACCCCCCTCAAAAAAAAACGCACCCTGCCGCAGATGCATCCATGCATCGGAACCTCCGTATTCCTTGCAAAGGCCGAGCAACAGTCCCCTATTTGCGGCAATCTGTCAAGGGCGCGGGGCTGCGTCGGCGGTGGCGTACCGGCGGCGCCTACGGGCGATTTTGCGGGCGAAAAGCGCTGGCGCCCGGCTGGGGAGCGATCATTGCGTCGCGACGATGCATGAGCGGACTCTCATGGCTTGCGCGGCGCTTGTGGCGCCGCTTGTGGCGGCTGGCGCAGCGCTTGCGCGCACCTCGCCCAGCGGCCTGGTCTATTCGAGCGCGAGCGCGGTGGTCGTGCAGCGCCAGCCACAGCCCGGCTCGTGCCATCCGCTGGGCGGGGGTCTGTACGAGCGCCCCGATCCGCGCTGCACGCCCGGCGCCGTAAATCCGGCTGTCACGCAGGCGAATATCGCCACGACCGTGTGCCGATCGGGGTGGACGGCGACGGTGCGCCCGCCGGAGTCGATCACCTATCCGGAGAAGCGGGCCAGCATGGCCGCGTACGGGCTGCGCGGCGCGACCTCACGCTACGAGTACGACCACTTCGTTCCGCTTGAGCTCGGCGGTTCGGTCAACGACGCGCGCAACCTCTGGCCCGAGCCCGACTACCCCTCGCGCGAAGGCTTCTACCTGAACCCGAAGGACCGCCTCGAGAACACGCTGCGCCGGATGGTGTGCGACGGCTCGATGTCGCTGTCGCACGCGCAACGGACCATCGCCGGCGACTGGGTGAGCGCGTACTACAGATACGGCTAGGCGGCCGTGGCGTTGCGGCCGCTTAGCGCTTGCATTCCCTCGGCGGCCGCGGGCCGCCGGGCGGAGTCGTGATGCTTTGGCGTTCGCTTTCCACGGTCCCGCTCGCGTTGGAGGCGACGATCCAGTACTCGTAGGTGCATCCTTTCGTGAGCATCACGAGCTTGGCGCGCACCACGCTCGAGCTGAGCGTGTGCGAGACCTTGCCGTGCCCGTCTCGTTCCTGGCGCGGCGGCTGCGCGCATTCGCCAGCGCCGGCCGGGCAGGGGCTGTAGCGCACCAGTAGTTCATACGTGGTGTCGGAGCCGCGCGGTTCGATCGTGGCGGACACCGTCGCGTGCCTTGCGCCAACGTTGGACGCCGAGACGTTGCTGATTTC
The DNA here is from genome assembly GCA_035939635.1 of Solirubrobacteraceae bacterium. Classification (GTDB taxonomy): domain Bacteria; phylum Actinomycetota; class Thermoleophilia; order Solirubrobacterales; family Solirubrobacteraceae; genus Palsa-744. The sequence goes on along the minus strand of DASZFR010000047.1, from coordinate 1,890 downwards.
CGGCGGGCCAACGATTTCGGCCAGTGCCGGCAGCGCGCCCAGCGCGAGCGCGGCGGTTGCGGCAACGCCTGCACCGAGGACCCCAACTTTTCGCATGCCACCCTCCTCGTACGCGACCGAGAGAGGAGCATAACTCTCGTGCGCGCCGACCCGAGCACTCGCGCGCGCATCAAAGAAATGCGTGCCCCGCGAGCGCCGCTGCAGCGCTGCGGCTGGCGCTGTGCGCCGAGAGGGCGCAGTTTGCAGCGCGATCTTGTACTTTCGCCCGCTCTTTGCGACGAATGATCGGGCAGCTCTTCGCCGCCTATGCGACCGTTAGTGTTAGACAAGGACGAAAGGAGCGGGGGTCACGGATGGTCCCTCCTGGTCAGGGACGATTGGAGATGGCGTGGCGCCCCGGCACGGAAGCCGGGGGCGTTCGCTGTGAGGTGCTCCGGGATGGGAATGCCGCTGCCGGGCAGGTCGTCAGCGGTTGGCCGGCGAATAGGGGCCGGTGCTAGTTCTCACGCGCAAGCCGCAGCAGAGCGTGATGATCGGCGACGACGTCGAGGTCACAGTGATCGCCGTTCAGGGCGACAAGGTGCGCCTCGGCATCAACGCGCCTTCGGAGGTCCCGGTTTTTCGCACGGAGATCTATCTGGAGATCGCGCGCGAACGCGAGCGACACGAACCAACGGACGCCGGCGCGCGTGCAGAGCAGGGTCAGTCCAAGCGCGATGACCGCCGCAGCTGACGCGCCGGGACGGCGAGGCTCACATGCAGAGGGGACCATTTCTCGGTCCGGGCGGCCGGTCTCGAGCCATGGCTTGCCTCAGCCAGAACGGAATAGCCAGTAGCCGATCGTGCTCGATCTGAGCGGGGCTTACGAAGCGATGAGCCCGCAGGAGCACGGTGAAAACGCGGCGGTAGCCAGGCTCGGTGCGACCGCGTGGGCCGCGCGGGTCGAGCAGACTGCACGAACGATTCACAGCGCGGGGATCCGCTCCCACGACGTGCGGCGCCTCATGCGGCGGCAGGTCGATCGCCTTGCCTGCGCTCGAACTCGAAGCGTGTCTCACCCGCCGCAGCGTTCGCGAGCCCGCGGTGCTCGTCGTCCGAGCGGGCGGTCCACGCAGAGCGCGACGCGCACCAGTTCCCGCGGCGACCCTGACGATGACGGGCCGGGGGAAGCCCGGCCACTAGACGCAGCAACAGCGCGCGGCCACAGGCGAGGCGCCCGGAGGGGAGCGTCGCGTGGCCAGCGACGCAGCCATCGAGCGGTTGATGTTGGCCTTCGATTGCGAGGAGGTGTTCGCGTGGGGCTCTGCCACCCTGAACGCCACGGCGGGCGACATCACTTCCCGGTAGCTGGCGGACGCGTCGTTTGCCTCATCTGCGAACCGACCGCAACAGATGACACCACGTGGTGGCAGTGGCGTGCTGGCCCGGCCAACCGACCGATCGTCATGGGGGGCTTGGCATGAGCCAGAACGCCCAAGCCGACGAGCTGGGACGGTGACTCACAGTCGTATAGACGGGATACTCACTAGGTGATGTCGGAGGAGTCCACGACCCCCGACCTGGTCGAGCGTACGCGCAGCTTGTGGAAGGCTGCGAGCCAACGCGACTTTGAGGCGCTGATGAGCTTCTTTGCTTCCGATGCCGTCTGGGAGACGACGCTGGACGTCCTCGACGGTGCGGCGGCGATACGCGAGCGGTTGGAGGGGTGGTTCGGCGCTTTTGACGAGCTTGAGTTCGAGCCTGAGGAGATTTTCGATCTCGGCAACGGCGTCACCTTGGCCGTGGTCAACTGGAGCGCCCGCCCGGCTGGCAGCAGCAGCAGCGGTGGCTACATGCAACGGCGCGAAGCTTTGATCGGCGTATGGCACGAGGGCATGGTGACGCGCGCAA
>DASZFR010000046.1:0-1763 GCA_035939635.1 Solirubrobacteraceae bacterium | reverse complement strand
TTCAACGGCGAACGGTTGGGCGCGCCGTCCTCGGGTACGCAGGTCTACTACGTGTGGGTCGCGCTGTACGCCGGCTACTTCTTCAGCCGGGCGGAGATCATCGTGCAGCTGGTCGCCGTCGCCGTCGCGTACGCGGCGATTCTGCCGATCGTCCACGCGGGCTCGGTAGGACCGACGCGATGGCTTCTCACCGTCGCGATGGTCTCAGGCAGCGCCACCATCGTGTACGTGCTCAAGCACCGAAACGAGCAGCTGCTCGACCGCTTGCACGCCGCCGCCCGGCGCGATCCGCTCACCGGCGTGGCAAACCGGCAGGCGTTTGACGAGCGCTTGGCGCACGAGCTCGCGGTCACCCGCCGCACCGGCCACGCGACAGGCGTGGTGTTGCTGGACATCGACGACTTCAAGAAGATCAACGACCGTTACGGGCACGTGTGCGGCGACGACGTGCTGTGCACGGTCGCGACGATCGCCACGTGCTCGGTGCGCGAAACCGATCTCGTCGCGCGCCTCGGCGGCGATGAGTTCGCCGTGATCCTGCCCGGCGCGAGCACCGAAGAGGCCTACCAGGCAGGCGAGCGTGTGCGCCTCGCGGTGCTCGATACGCAGAGCGCCGCCCCGGGGGCCATACGGTTCACGATCAGCGCGGGAGTGGTCGACTCGGTCGACGCCGGAGACGCTCCGGACTCCGTGGTGAGGAGCGCAGACCGTGCGCTGTACTCGGCCAAGCGGCGCGGTCGCAACCGCACAGCTCGCAGCGCCCGCGTGCCGGTGGGCGCGCGCACCGGCTAGTCGGGCTCGCGCCTCAGCGCTCCCGAGTGGGGTGCGAGCCAGGTCGGTACACGCGCGCCAGCCACGGCGCAAGGGTGGCTGCGATCGCGCGCAGTGCCGGCCGCTGATGTTCGTCGAGCGCATCGCACGCAAGCTGGCGGGCGATGTACACGATTCCCAGATACACCTCATCGGCGAACAACGGAGCGAGCGTCGGGTCGGTCGCGCGGAACTCTCCGTGCATACGGCGCAGGTACGCAGCGATGCCGCGCAGCGCGGTGCGGCGGCGCTCGCGCGCGCCCGGTCCCAGCGCGTCGAACTCGACCAGGAAGGCGCGCGTCGCCACCAGGTCTCGTTCGAGCGTCGAGAAGTAGCCGTCGAGCATCACCCCGATCACGCCGGCCATGTCCGTGGCCTTGCTCGCGCGCGCGGCGACTGCGGCGAGCAGCGACTCGATGAAACGGTCATACGCGGCGAACGCGCACTCCTCCTTGTCGGCGAAGCACGCGTAGAAGGCCGTTCTTGACACCCTCGCGCGCCCAGCCAGCGCGCCGATTGTCACGCGCGGGTATCCGCCCGCCGCGATCAGCTCGGTCATCGCCGCCATCAAGCGCTCGCGCTGCTGCGCGAGCACGTCGGCGCGCGGCAGCGCCTGAGGCCCGCGCGGCAGCGCCACGGCCTCGCCGAAGAACACACCCGGCGTCACGCGCGGGACCGAATCCTCGCTTACGCGGTCAGCTGAAGCGGTCGAAGCCATGGTCGTGGGGCGCGCCGGTGGGATCGGCGCTGGACCCGCCGAATCACACGGTACTAGCTGATCTTTGTGTTGACAGGCCACCTTACAGCGTGTAGGTTCGCTTGAGTACCGCGGAGTACTTTTGATGTAACGGAGAGTTTCCCGCGCCCGGGAGCCTCCGCAGCCAGCCACCGGAGGAGGGGCGATGCGCAGGCGGTTTGTCAACACAGCCACGAACGTGCGCGCTCTTGCGCTC
>DASZFR010000045.1:0-21385 GCA_035939635.1 Solirubrobacteraceae bacterium | reverse complement strand
CGCCGCGGCGACGAACGCGGCCGCGCGCGGCGGTGCCGTCCTCGTCTTCATCCTCGTCGCGAGCAGAGTCGTCTTCTTCGCGCGCGCGCTGCGCCTCGATTTCTGCGGCTTCGAGCTCTGCCGCGATCCGCGCGTCGTCCTCCGCGCGCAGGTCGATCTCGTCGTCGAAGTCGCTCGGGGGCGCGCCTTCTGCCGGCGCGTCGTCGCTGACGAGCTCGTTCTGGCGCTTGAACTGCTCGATGTCGCGCACGCTCACGTCGAGCTGGTGGGCCACCCACGCGTCGGTGCGGCCCTGGCGAACCCATGCGCGGATCTGGTTGAGGTTCGGGCGCAGGGATTTGCGTGCCATCGACGGACGGGGAGACTAGCGCAAAGGGTCAGCGCGCAGGCTGGCATCGCCGCCCCCCGCAGACGCCGCAGAAAACTTGCAAGTAACGGACCCGTCGGGGTCGCTTTCCCCCGGTCCTGTGACTATGCTTCGCGCACCCGGCTGCGGGGGGGTCGTGCCGGTCGACCGTCGGCCACTAGGAAGGGTTACTGAATGCTGGTTTTGACGCGCAAGTCCAACCAGAGCATCATGATCGGAGACGACGTCGAGGTATCCGTTCTGTCGGTCATGGGCGAGAAGGTGCGCATCGGCATTCAGGCCCCGCAGGAGATCCCGGTGTTTCGCAAGGAGATCTACTTGGAGATCCATCGCGAAGACGGGAGCGGCGCCGACGAGGGAGCGCGCGAGAAGGTCGACGACGCGCTGGAGGGGCTCGGCGAGAGCTAGCCGCGGGCGCGAAGGGCCGCCTGCGATCAGCCCAGCAGCAGGTACAGCGTCCTGAACATGACCACGGTGACGACCGCCGCGGTCAGGATCAGCGTGAGCACCAGAAGCGCGAAGCGAAATGAACCGCGCTGGCGGCGACGCTGCACTTCGCGCTTGAGCGTGCGCCGTTGCGCGGCCCGCTGCAGCGATTCGCGCCGGCGCCGGTCGAGCGAGATCTCACGCGAGAACGCCCGCTCCCAGTCGGCGATGCTCTGGCGCATCTTCATGGCCGGCGCGTCCGCGCGTGCGGCTAGGAGGCGACCCGAGCCTTGCGCTCGGCGTCCTCGTAGACCTTCACGAAGCGCAGGTAGTTATCGGCGATCGTGCGCGCCCCCGCGAGGCGCTCGATCTTGCCGTCCACGTAGGCCTTGAGCGGGTCCCACCAGATCGAGCGGCCGATCGCAAAGCCGATGAAGCCGTCCACCGGCGCGGCCTGCGCGAGCCAGTGGTCGACCTTGGCGTCGTTGGCCCCGCGACCGAGCACCACGCAGGTCACGCCGTCGCGCCCGCCCGCCCGCGCCTGCGCGACGAGCGCCTCGCACTCGCTGCGCCGCTCTACGCCCTCGATCTTCCACACGTCGACCTCGATGCCCGCATCCTGGATCTCGGCGATCGTGCGCTGCATCAGCGCGGGGCGCAGCTCCGCGTCATAGCGCTCGCCGTCGCCCCCCACGGACGCAAGCTGCTCGGCCTCGGCCGGCACCAGCAGCTCGAACAGGAACTTTCGCTGGTTGGCCTGCAGCCAATCGCTGAGGCGCTTGAGCTTGTGCAACTGCTCGTCGTTCTGGGCGCTGTCGCCGTCGGGGTTGTAGCGCACGAGCACCTTTGTGAAGTCGGGGTCGAAGCGCTCGATGTGCGCGGCGAAGTCGTCTCCGTACTGAAAGTCGAAGTACTCCTGCCCCGAGCGCTCGGCCGGCATCGCCAGCTTGAGCCCGTTGGCGTGCGCCTGCTCGGGCACGGTTGAGCCGAACTGCTCGTCGACCAGCACGCCCGCCGCTTCGGCCTCGACGCCCGCGGCGACCGCCTGCAGCATTCCCTCGAAGATCAGATGCTTCGCGTCGGCGATGATCGCCGTCTGTTCAGGATCGGGCTCGCCGTCGATGCCGAAGAACTTCTTCTGAAAGGAGCCGCGGTGGTCAAAGGCGAGGATGTACAGCCTGCCGTCATAGCCGAGCGTCATGGCTGTGAGTATTCCAAAGCCGTACCGACCGCGGTGTGGAGGTACTTAGAATGGATCGCTGATGTCCTCGGGCGCTGATCTGTTCGTTGTGTGCAAGCAGTGCGGCTCGGAGGTCAGCCCGTACGTCACCGAGTGCCCCTATTGCGGCAACAGGGTCCGCAGGCGCGCGCCGAAGCTGCCGCGCCAGCGGGCGCGCGGGCGTTCCTCGCGCGGGCTGCTGGGCCGCGCCCGGCGCCTGGCCCCACGCGGGCGCACGCGCGCGCCGGCGCCTGCGCGCAGGCGGCTGTCGCGCTGGGCGCCCGAAGGCCGCGCGCTGGGGCCTCCGTACGCGACGATCGCGCTCGTGGCCGCGGGCTGTGCCGGGTGGATCGTCTACCGCGGCGGCTACGTGGGTCTAGACAAGCTCGTCGTCGCGGGACCGCTGCACGGCGACTGGTGGAAGCTCGTGAGCAGCCAGTTCACCTACAACAACGGGCTGTACGCGTTCACGGTGCTGTTGGTCGTGGCGATCTTCGGCTGGCTGCTCGAGCGGCGCATCGGGCCCGTTGGAGTGCTGGTGCTGTTTTTCGCCGCCGGTGTGGCAGGCGCGCTCGCGGCGGAGGCGCTGTACCCCGAGGCGATCGTGATAGGCGCCAACGCCGGCGCGCTGGCGCTGCTGGCCGCGTGGGCCGCGCCGGACCTGCGCGCCGCGCGAGACGGCACCTACTACGAAGGCGATCTGCTCGGGGCGGGCGCGCTGGCCGCGCTGCTGCTGGCGATCCCGTTCGTGCTCCCGCGCCCCGGTCCCAGCTGGCTGGCGGGCGTGACCGGCGGCGCGATCGGCCTGCTGTTCGGGCTGGGCACCGCGCGCCTGGGGCCCACCGAGCCGTAGGGCCGGCGCCGCGCGGCGCTGTCCTTATGATGCGCAGGCGATGTCGATGACCCACGCGGTGGTGCTGATCGAGGCGGAGCGCGGCGCGCTGTCCATGCTCGGCGGCGAACTCGCCGACATCGAGGGTGTGGCGGAGGCCTATTCCGTGACAGGGGAGTGGGACTTCGTGGCGATCGTGCGGGTCCCCGACCACGAGCAGCTGGCAGACGTGGTCACCGGCGCGATCACCGGGCTGCACGGCGTCACGCGAACGCAGACCATGGTGGCGTTCGCTGCCTTCTCGCGTCACGACCTCGAAGCCCTCTTCGCGATCGGGGAATGACGCGGGCGTTGGCGGTGGCGGCCGTGCCGATCAAGCCGGAGTACGGCCCCACGCTCGGGCGCCTGCTCTCGCCGCGCTGGCGCGCCGCGCGCCCGCTCACGCGTGCGGCGGTGCTCGCTGCCTGCGCCGGCGCGGTCGCGCTGGTGATCGGCGCGGTGCTCACGCTGGAGAACGCGCACTACTCACAGGGCGGCACGCTGCCGTTCGGATTCAGCTACCGCGGCCTGTATCGGACAAGGCCCGACCCAGGCGGCTACGTGAAGATCGATCGCCGCCGCGCCAACGGCAGCCTCGAGGACTCGTTCGCCGTCGCGCCGCTGTTGTTGCCGCCCTACGGCGGTTCGCTGTCCGGCGAGCTGCCGCTGTACGCCGAGGGCTACATCCGCGCGCTGCGCCAGCGCTACCGCAACTTCGTGCTGCGCGGCGAGGGAAAGACCCGCGTGAACACGGTGCCGGCCTATGACGTGCTCTACACGGCCGAAGTGCAAGGGCAGACGATGTGGGGTCGCGACGTGCTGCTGTTGCCGGAAACGCCCGCGGCGCGACGCGGCGTGGACATCGTGATGCTCACCACTCCCACCTCGAGCGCGCAGGTGACGTCGCCGCGGGAAGTGGCCTCGGCGGGCGTTCTGCTACGGCCGCTGAAGACGTTCAGCTTCGGCTAGCCCGCGCCGTGACGCCGGCGCGACGCCGGCGTACGGCCGTGGCGCCCCGGCGAGGTCGCGGCGCCGAGCGTATGACGCAAGGGCTTTGACGCTTTGTGCGTGGCGGCGTGGTGGCTGGGCGCGGCCGCGCTGTGTGTCTGCGCGAGGGGGGCGGCCGCGGGCTGGCCCGCGGTCACCTGCCCGCCGGCCTGAGGCGCGCCCTGCGGCTGCGCAGCGGTCGTCGTGGCGGGAGCCATGGCGGGGCCGCTCGGCGCGGCCGCCGGTGGGGCGGGCTGCGAGGCGGTGCCCGTCGAGGTTGCCGGCGCTGCGCTCGCGGGCGCCTGTTCGGCCGGTGGCACCTGGCCGGGGGTCAGCGGCGGCGAAGCGGCTGGCGTGGTGGTGGCGGAGGCGGGCAGCTGGGTGGCTTCCGTGGTCAGCTGCGTGGACGGGCCACCAGGCGGTTCGCCGGTGCCGGGTTTGGCGGGCAGCGCCGCGGCGGGCGTGGCCGGCAGCGGGGCCGTCGCCGTCGCCGCCGGCGGCGTGGCGGGCGGCTTGGCGGCAAGCGCAGCCGCGGGCTTCAGCGACGCAGCGCGCTTGGCCGCGTGGCGGGAGACGATCGCGTGCGTGCGGTACACGCTCACGCTCAAAGGTTGTGCGCGCTGCTCGGCCACGACCGGTTCGTAATCGCGGCGCACCTGCGGCACGTACGCCGTCTTGGCGTGCACCGGGTGGCGATGCGGGGCAGTCTGATTTGCCGCTACGGCGCCCGCGCTGACGATCGCCGCGGCGGCCAGGCCCGCGACGGCCTTGCTCGCGATCGCCCCGGCGCCCACGGTGAAGACGCCGCCGGCTCCCGCTCCGGCCGTCCCGGCGGCGCTCGCGGCCGCTCCGGCACCGACGGTGGCGCTCGCGCCGGAGGCGACGTGCGCGCTGCTGGCGGAGCCAAGCTTTGCCAGCACGAGCTTCTTGAGCACGAGCAGCGGCGCGATCGGGAAGATGGCCGCCATCACCTGGTTGTTCGCGCGCAGCTGGCGCTTGAAGGAGCGGCAACGGGTGCAATCGCGCACGTGGCGGCGCGCGGGTGCGCTCAGCTTGATCAGGCCCTCCGCGACTTCGCCGAGCTCGAGGCGCACCTCGTCGCAGCTGAGCTTGCGCGCCTCGGCGGCCTCTGCGAGAGAGATGCGAGCGCGCACCAGCAACGACTTCACCGAGGGAACGGTGGTCTCCATCGCGTGCGCGATCTGCTCGTAAGAGAGAGCGTCTATCTCGCGCAGCAGCAGCGCCGTGCGCTGCGTCTCCGGCAGCTGGCCCACGTCTGCGAGCAGCTCGCGGAAGCTCTCGCGGCGCAGCACGCGATCGGCGGTGGAAAGCCCGTGGTCTGCGAAGTGCACGTCCATCGAGTCCATCCCCACGGCGGACGCGCGGCGCAGGTGGTTCAGCGAGCGGTTGCGCGCGATGCGATACAGCCACGGACGCACGTTGATGGGGCGTTCGTCGGCGAGCACCGCGTTGAAAGCCGCGGCGAACACCTCCTGCAGCACGTCCTCGGCGTCCTCGCGCGAGCCCAGCATGTGGCGCACGAAAGAGAGCAGCCGTGCCTGGTAGCGTGCGCACAACGCCTCGAAGGCGGCGTGCTGGCCGCGTCGCGTCAGTGCGATCAGGCGCTCGTCGGACTGCAGCCGGAGCAGCGGCGAGGGACCCCGCAGTGCGGATACGTCCCTCCCGTGTGAAAGTGCAGAGGCCTCCATGGATGCGGTCCGGCCTTCGACCTCAAGACACCGTAACAGGCGTCAAGTTGCGCACCCGCGGGCGCTAGGATCGAGGCCGCCCGGGTAGACAAATTGGCAAAGTCAGCGGACTTAAAATCCGCCGCCCCGTAGGGGCCTACGGGTTCGAATCCCGTTCCGGGCATGGCGCGTACGCGCGGATGGTGCGAACAGGTAGAGTCGCACGTGGATGTCGACGGAGAGCGTGCAGGAGACCGCCACCTTCCACGGCGGGCGGCTGGTCGCGCGGCGGTTGCGCGCGCACGGCGTGAGCCGGCTGTTCACGTTGTCCGGCGGCCATCTGTTTTCCATCTACGACGGCTGCCGCGCGGAGGGCATCGACATCGTCGACGTGCGTCACGAGTCGAGCGCGGCCTTCGCGGCCGAGGGCTGGGCGAAGGTCACGCGCGAAGCGGGTGTTTGCGCGCTCACCGCGGGGCCCGGAGTGACCAACGGGATGAGCGCGATGGCCTCGGCGCAGGCAAACCACTCGCCGATCGTCGTTCTCGGCGGCCGCGCGCCCGCGCTGCGCTGGGGGCAGGGGTCCTTGCAAGAGATCGACCACGTGCCGTTCGTGCGCCCGCTGTGCAAGCTCGCGGCGACCGCGGGCGCGACCGACGAGATCCCCGGTCTGGTCGATGTGGCGTTCGACGCCGCGCTGGCCCCGCACGGGGGCGCTGCGTTCGTCGACTTCCCGCTGGACTACGTGTTCATGGAGGGGTCAGACGCCGGCGCCGAGCCCAGCGACGGCGACGGGTCGCGCGGGCTCGAGCGATCGCGGCCCGCTGCTGGAGACATCGAGCGGGCGGGTGAGCTGCTCCGCGGCGCCGAGCGCCCGGTGGTGATGGCGGGGAGCGATCTGTACTGGGACCACGGCGAGGACGCGCTGCTCGAGCTGATCGACACGCTTCGCGTCCCGGTGTTCCTCAACGGGCTGGCCAGGGGGTGCGTGCCGGCCGACCACGAGCTGTTTTTCTCGCGCACGCGGTCACAGGGCCTCAAGGGGGCAGACGTGGCTCTGGTGGTGGGCGTGCCGATGGACTTCAGGCTCGGCTTCGGGGGCGCCTTCGGCGAGGACACCGAGATCATCGTCGTCGACGCGGCCGAGCCCGAGCGCGCACATCCACGCGCGGTCGCCGCCGAGTGCTACGGCCCGGTCGGCGACACGCTGTCGGCGCTTCGCACCGCGGCGGGCGCGCGGGCGCTCGGTTCTGGGGCGTGGGTCAGCGAGCTGCGCGCGGCCGAGGACGAGCGCCGCGCGGGCGAGCGCGCCGAACTGAGCGAGGGGCGCGCGCCGCTTCACCCGATGCGCATCTATGGGGAGCTTGCGGGCGTGCTCGATCGCGACGCGATTGTGATCTGCGACGGCGGCGACTACGTGTCCTACGCCGGGCGCGTGGTCGACAGCTTCCAGCCGGGCTGCTGGCTTGATCCTGGACCCTTCGGCTGCCTCGGCACGGGGCCGGGATACGCGCTCGCGGCGAAGCTCGCACACCCCGAGCGACAGGTCGTGATGCTGCTCGGCGACGGCGCGTTCGGCTTCTCCGGCATGGAGTTCGACACGCTGGCGCGCCACGGTGTCAACGCGGTGGGCGTGATGGGCAACAACGGAATCTGGGGGCTCGAGAAGCACCCGATGGAGTTTCTCTACGGCTATTCGGTAGCCGCGGAGCTGCGCCCGGAAACGCGCTACGACGAGATCGTCGAGTCGCTCGGCTGTCACGGAGAGCTCGTAACGCGCCCCGACGAGCTGCGTCCGGCGCTCGAGCGCGCGTTCGCCGCCGGGCGTCCCGCGCTGGTGAACGTGCTCACCGACCCCAGCGTCGCCTACCCGCGCAAGGCAAACCTCGCCTGACGTCGCGCGCGCCGCGGCATCGGCAGCGCGGGCGCGGCCGCCGTCGTGGGCGCGTCAGTTCATGCCGGCAGCGTCAGTTCATGCCGGCGAGCTGCAGCACGCCGCCGAACAGGATGTCGTGCTCGGACACAGTCACGCCCTGCAGCGCGAACGCGCTCAGCGCCTCGCGGAGGATGATCAGGCCCGCGACGATCGTCGGAGCGCGCCCCGGCTCCAGGCCCGTCACAGTGCGTCGCTGCGCTTCGGTCATCGCTGCGGTGCGGCCTATGAGCTCCTCGACGGTTTGCAGTGAGAGCCGGTAGCCGTGTACCCGCTCGGGGTCGTAGGGCTCAAGGCCCTGGTCGATCGCGGCCGCCGACGTCGCGGTCCCCGCCACCGCGACGCCCTCGCGCACGGGCGCGCGCTCGCGCGGGGGAAGCCCGGCCCCAAACGTGGAGCGCACGTCCCGAGCGATCGCTTTGACCTCGGCGCCGGTCGGCGGGTCGTGGGCGATGCGGCGCTCGCTCAAGCGCACTACGCCCACCGGCAACGACACGTGAAAGCCGGCGCTCGTGCCGCGGCCCACGACGAACTCGGTGGACGCTCCGCCGATGTCGATCACCACGGTCGGCTCGCGCGAGGCGGCGCGGCCGGCGTCGCGCCCTTGGAAGGTGGCCCCCAAAAACGTCAGCAGCGCCTCCTGGTCTCCGGTGAGCACCTGCGCGTTCAGCTGGTAGTGATCGCGCACGCGCTGCGCAAACGCCGCGCCGTTGGTCGCTCTTCGCACCGCCTCCGTGAGAACGGACAGGTTCGCGTCGGCTCCGTGCTCGAGCATCGCCCGGCGGTAGCTCGCCAGCACCACCTCGACGCGCTCGATGCCCGCCTGCGAAAGCTCGCCGGTCGCCTCCAGCCCCGCGCCCAGACGCGTCACCTGCGAGCGTCGCAGCACTTCGGCAACGGTGCCGCGGGCGGCATCCGCGTCGGCGATCAGAAGCCGCGTCGAGTTCGAGCCGATGTCGATAACGGCAGCCCGCACGGCGAGATGCTAAAGCGTGAGCCGTCCACGACGAAGGGAGCATGATGGATACGGGGCAAAGGCCAGCCGCGCTTGTGACCGGCGCCAATCGCGGAATCGGCCGGGAGGTCGCGCGCCAGCTGGCAGAGCGCGGCTACGAGGTACTGGTGAGCGCGCGTGACGGCGAGCAGGCCGCAGCCGCGGCGGCCGAGATCGAGCGCGACACCGAGGGTGCGCTACGTCCGCTGCAGCTCGACGTCGCCGACGAGAACAGCATCCGCGCGGGTGCCGAGCAAATCGCGCTCGAGCCGGGCCACCTGGACGTGCTCGTGAACAACGCGGGCATCGGTACCGACTGGGGCGTCAGCGGTACCGCCCCGGACTTCGACGCGATCGCACGTGCGTTGCAGACGAACTTCTACGGCGCGTACCGGCTCGCCGTCGCGCTGCTCGACCTGCTGCGCCAGAGCCCGCACCCGCGTATCGTCAACGTGTCCAGCGGGATGGGCGGCGTGAGCGAGATGGGCGGCTGGTCGCCCGGGTACCGCGTCTCCAAGGCTGCGTTGAACGCGATGACGCGCATCCTCGCCACGGAGCTCAAGGACGAGGGCTTTCTCGTCAACTCGGCCTGTCCGGGGTTTGTCAACACCGACATGGGCGGGCAGTTCGGCGCCAAGAAGTCGGTGCACGACGGCGCCGCGGGGATCGTGTGGCTGGCCACGCTGCCCGACGACGGACCCTCGGGAGGTTTCTTTCGCGACGGGCAGCCGATTGCGTTCTAGAGGCCGCCGAGCAATGAGGCTTTTTGCTACAACATGAGGTACGACGCGGGGTGGAGCAGTCTGGTAGCTCGTCGGGCTCATAACCCGAAGGTCGCGGGTTCGAATCCCGCCCCCGCTATCCCGGCCGACCGGACGGTGTGACCCCCCAAGGGGCCCCGCCGGAGGCCGACCGAGACCTCGAGGGCCGCTCGCAAGGGCGGCCTTCGTCGTTGTGCGGCGGCCGCCGCGCACACCGGTTTTGTCCCGGCTTCTCTCCGAGCGGCAGTCGCGCAAAAATCATGTGCGTGCACGGTGTTCTGAATCAACGCCACAGCAGGCGCCGGTCGCTGCTGGTCGCGCTTGCGGTCGCCATGCTCGCGGTTGTGCTCACTCCGAGCGCGGCTTTAGCCCTCGGCGGAGGGGGAGTCGGCGGCTTCGGCGGCGGCGGCGGAGGCGGCGGCGGTGGCGGAGGTGGCGGCGGCTTCGGCGGAGGTGGCGGGGGCTTCGGCGGTGGCTTTGGCGGTGGGTCGGGCGGGGGCGAAGCCCCGGTCGCCGGGATTCTCGTGCTGCTCGTGTTTCTTGCGCTCTACGTAGTTCTCGGATCGGCCCTTCACTGGCGCAGATCGCGACGTTCCGAGGTGCGGCAGCCGTTTTCGATCGCGCGCACGCTGCGCCATGTCGCGCTGTGGCCGGTCGATTTGATCACCGAGCGCCGGCGGCTTCGTCAACGTAGGCAGAGCGTCAGACTCGCTGCCGCCGAGGCCTCAGAGGAAGATCCGCGCTTTGCGCCGGAGGTGGTGTCCGCAGAAGCAGAGCGGCTGTTCCGCGGGATTCAGTCCGCGTGGACCAAAGACAACCGCGCCGCGCTCGCGCAACTGGTGGGCAAGGATCTGATGGTCGAGTGGGAGCGCAGGCTGACGGCGTTCGCGGTGCGCGGCTGGGAAAACCGGGTCCAGATAGTCGGCGCGGTCCACGCCGACTACGTTGGGCTCCGCAATGCACCCGACGAGCGCTCGAAGCGCGCAGTGGTCCGGATCACGGCGCGCGTGCGCGATGTTGTCATCGACAAACAAGGAAACGCGATCCATCGCATCAACAGCATGCGCGACACACATCACGTGTGCGAGTACTGGACGCTGGGCCTCTCCGGCGATAGATGGATCCTGGTCTCGATCGAGCAGCACCACGAGGGCCTGCACGAGTTGACCGAGCCGCTTCTGCCGACACCTTGGTCGGACACGACCGAGCTTCGGCGCGAGGCAACGGTCGAACAGGCGGCGTCGGCCCGGGTGGAGAACTCGCAGGTGGGCGAAATCGCCCCAGCGACCCTCTCGAGCGGTGCTCGCGCCGCGGCGCTCGACATCTCGCTCGTCGATGACCGCTTCGCGCCGCGTGTTCTCGAGGGGGAGGTCGACTACGCCGTCGGGGTTTGGAGCGAAGCGATCGACGGTGACGACAGCGCGCTCAACGCAGTGGCCAGCGGCGCAGCGGCGCAGGATCTGCTGTACCCGGGCGACGCGACGCGCAGTCAGCGCCTCGTGCTGCGGGGCGCCCGCGTGCGCTCGGCCGAAATCGTCGGGCTGGAGGGTCACGCAACGCCGCCGGCGATGATCGTCGAGCTCCACGTGCGGGCCGTGCGTTACCTCGAAGACCGAGCGACCACGACGGTGGTGAGCGGTGACAAGTCGGGCGAGAGCTCGTTCACCGTGCGCTGGCGCATGGAGCTGACCGACAAGGAGGACCATCCTTGGCGGATCGCGGCGGTGGACTCGGGGGACGCCGGCGCGGCCGCGACCGCCGAGTCGAGCGCGTGACGCGCCGCGGAGGAGCAAGCAGCGCGAGGCGGCGGTCGCCCATGGTGTCCAGCGCGATTGGACGGCAAGGGCGCGCGGCGATTGCGCGATACTCCGTTCAGGATGGCGCCGGATCCCACGTCGCCGCACCCTCGCGGAGCATTGAGTCTTGACCGGGCGAGGGCGATCGCGTTCGTCGAGGGCTACGCGCGAACCTGGGAGAGCTGGGACGTAGACGGGTTTGTCGATGTGTTCGGCGAGGAGATCGTCTACGTCGCCCACCCCACCGAAGAGACCGTCTTCGGCAGGGACGCGTTGAGGCGCTATCTGCTCGGGGAGCGTGACACGCAGGGCACCGTCAGCGTCCGCCTGGGCGAGCCGATGGTCGAAGGGCGGCGCGTCATGGCCGAGTTCTGGGTCACCGCGACCAACGATGCGGGAAACGAAACATACGCGGGGTGTTTCATCGCCCAGATCGACGCCGACGATGGGCGCTGCACTCACTTTCGCGAGTACTGGTTTGACATTGAAGGACATGCCGCCCCGTTCGACGGCTGGGGCGAGTAGAGGCTGAGCTCTCGCCGTGTGCAGCGCTGCGCCTGACCAGCGCGCGGGTGCCGCGCGAGTGTCGCTGTGGCGCATCGCGCGCGAGTGGACGCGGATCGGGCTCATGGGCTTCGGCGGACCGCCGGCGCATATCGCTCTGTTGCGGCGGCTAGTCGTCGAGCAGCATCGCTGGATGCAGCCGGCCGACTTCGACGACGCGCTCGCCGCGTGCAATCTGCTTCCCGGTCCAGCGTCCACGCAGCTTGCGATCTTGTGCGCCTACCGCGCAGGCGGTTCGCGGGGCGCGGTCGTCGGCGGACTCGGATTCATCGCGCCGGCGGTGGTTGCGGTGCTGGCGTTGTCGGTCGTGTTCCTCGCGCACAACCCGCCGCTGTGGGTGCGCGGCGCCGCGGCGGGCGCCGGCGCCGCGGTGGCGGCCGTTGCTGCGCGCGCCGGGCTCGATCTCTTGCGCGGCGCATTCGCGCGCCGGCGAGAGCGTGACACCCCCGCGGCCGCGTGGCTTGCGTTTCTCGCGGTCGGCGCCGTCGGCGCAGCTGCGGCGGGCGAGTACCTCGTCGTTGTGCTGCTCGGCTGCGGCTTGGCCGGCGTGGCGCTTGCGCGCGAGCGTCGCGCGAAGGCGCGCGCACCGCACGACATTGCGGCGCTGGCGCCGCTGGCGGCTGTCAAGGGCGGCTACGGCGCGCTGGCGTGGACCGCGCTGAAGGTCGGCGCGCTCGCGTTCGGCGGCGGTTTTGTGATCGTGCCGCTGATGCACGCCGACGCGGTTCACGTCTACCACTGGATGAGCGATGCGCGCTTTGTCGACGCCGTCGCACTCGGCCAGCTCACGCCCGGCCCGGTGGTGGCGACGGTGGCCGCCGTGGGCTATGCGGCCCACGGCATCGCGGGAGGAGTGCTCGCCGCCGCGGTTGCCTTCGCGCCCTCGTTCGTGTTCGTCTTGCTCGCCGGCGCGCGGTTTTCGATTCTGCGCGAGAACGTCACTGCCCGCGCGTTTCTCTCTGCCGCCGGTCCGGCTGCGATCGGCGCGATCCTCGGCGCCGCGGTCGTGCTCGCCGCCGCGCTGGATCACGCGTGGCAGTTCGGCGTGCTCGCAGCCGCAGCGGTCTCGCTGCTTGTGGCGCGCAGCGGCATCGTCGCGACGATGCTGCTCGCCGGCGTCGCGGGTGTGATCGCC
Source organism: Solirubrobacteraceae bacterium (assembly GCA_035939635.1). Lineage (GTDB taxonomy): Bacteria > Actinomycetota > Thermoleophilia > Solirubrobacterales > Solirubrobacteraceae > Palsa-744. Next base: position 8,644 of record DASZFR010000045.1, on the reverse strand, counting down.
GCGCTGCTGGGCGCGAGCGTCTGACCGAGCGCGTCGCGCTCAGGCGGTGGCGGGCGCGTGCACCAGCGTTGGCTCGCCGGGCGCCGCGTGCTCGTTCGCGCTGCGCTGCACGAACTCGCAGATCACGCTCACCACCGTGTCGGTGTCGTCCCACATCGGCACGTGACCGCAGCCCGCCAGGGTGCGCGCTTGGGCACCTGGGATCTCGCGCAGCAGGCGCGGGGCGTGACGCAAGGGGGGCAGGATGCGGTCGAACTGCGGCGAGGCCACCAGCACGGGGCAGCTGATCCGATCGAGCTCGTCCAACGTCAGCCCGCGGTCGACGCGCAGCGCCTCCAGCGCGCGCTCGGCCACTTCGCAGCGGATCGACGACAGCGACAGGTCCAGAGCCTCGCTTGGCGTAAGCAGATCCCCGCGGCGCATCACGTCGCGAAACGCCATCCGGCGTGCTCGAGGCCGGGACACCATGGCCGGCAGTCTCGGAGCAAGCGCTTTCGTGGTCCGCAGCTGGCGCGCGAAAAAGCGCCTCAGGCGGCGTGCCTCACCGTCGCCCGGCGTCCACCCGCCTGCGGGGGCCAGCCCTACCACGCTGCGCGCGCGGCCGCGCTTGGCCATTTCCAGCGCGAGCGCGCCGCCCATCGAGTTGCCCACGAAGTGCGCGGTTGTGACTCCCAGCTCGTCGAGGTGGCGCTCGAGCGAGTCGGCCCCCTGCGCCATCGTCACGTCCACGCCGGCCGGGTAGGGCGGCCCGCCGTCGTGGCCGGCGAGCGTCGGCGCGATCACTTCAAAGCGCCGTGTCAGCGGCTCCAGCACCGCCGACCAGTGACGCCAGGTGCCGGTGAAGCCATGCAGCAACACGAGCGGTTCGCCCGATCCGCCGCGATACAGAGCAACTGACGCCTCTGCCATGGCCGCAAACTGTACATGCGCGCAGCGCCCGCCACCAGCGCCGCCACCTGCACGGCGCGGCCAGCACGAGGGCGCCGCGCCTCAGCGGCGCCCGCGCATCATCAGTAGTCGCGCTACTCGGGCAGGCCCAGCGTTTCCAGCACCTGGATCCAGTCGTCCTGACCCACCATGAATTCCGTTTCCGCGAGCTTCACTTCGAAGCTTCGTGCGCGCGCGGCAAGGCTTGCGTCCGAGCCGCGCTCATAGGGCGCGAGCAGCTTGCGCGGCACGCTTTCGCCTTCGATCGCTTCCCAGCTGCTGTCGGTCTGGCTCACCTGCGAGGGGACCGTGTGAAATCCGCTCGCCTTCCACGCGCGCACCTCCGCGCACAGGTCCGGCACCGACAGCGTCGACATCAGGTGCAGGCTCGTGGCGTAGGTGTGCGCGATCGCGGTGATCCGCTGGTTGCTCCAGTGCAGCGGCTTGACCGCCGCCACGAACTTGGCGATCGGCGCCGCCACGGTTCCGTAGGAAATGGCCCACAGCGCCACCGCCACCTCGTAGCTCATCGGCTGCGACGTTTCGTCCTCGGGCGTGCCCTTGCCTACGAGCGGGCATTCGCTTGCGAGCTTAGAGTTGAACGCCTCGATCTTGCTCTGGCCACGCGAGATCAGCCCCACGCTCGCGTTAGTCAGCGAGTAGTTGGCCTGGATGTACGCGTGCGTGGCGGCGACGTCTTTCGCGCTCGCGAGCGCGCCGGTTGGCGCGAGCGCCAGCAGCAGCATCGCCGCGGTCACAGCACGTCTGGCGGTCACAGCAGGTCTGAGCATCGCCACCGCGAAAGCTATCGCGCGGGCCATCGCCGCGGCGCCGGTCGGCCGGCGACACCGTTTGTGGGCCGGTGATTGCGCCGATCCTCGCGTCGTCTCGTTTGCAACGTGTCGGCGCGATTACACTCGCAGCGTGGCCGAGTCGCTCCAGGACCGTTCGCAGCGGCTGGCCGAGACGAGGTTTCTGGGCGGGCCAAAACACGACTTCGAGCGCGTGGGCCGGCTCGGTTTTCAGGTGCTGCTCGCGGAGGGACTGCTGCCCGGCTCGCGCGTGCTCGACGTCGGCTGCGGCGCGCTGCGCCTCGGCTACTGGCTTATGCGCTTTCTCGACCCCGGCTGCTATTTCGGCATCGAGCCCCAGCGCGAGATGCTGCGCGTGGGGCTCGAGCAGCTCGTGGAGCCCGAAGTCGTGCAACGCGCACAGGCGCACTTTGCGCACAACGACGACTTCGACTTCTCGGTCTTTGACGAGCGTTTTGACTTCGTCGTCGCGCGCTCGATCTGGACACACGCCGCCCAGCCCCAGATCGCCGCGATGCTTCGTTCCTTCGAGCGCACCGCTCGCCCCGAGGGCGTGTTTCTGGCTTCCTACTATCCCGCCAGCCCCGCCTTCAACCTCGGGCGCCGCTGGCCGCGGCTGGAGCGGGTGCTGACCACGCTGCCCCTCGAGCGCCTGTCGCCGGCGCTCGCGCGGCTGCCGCGCCCCTCGCGCGTAGGCCAGCTCGCCAGCGGCGAGTGGGTCGGCAGAAGCCATCACTCCGACAAGCCGGGAGCGCTCAAGCACAGCCTGCACTCGATCGCCGCGGAGGCAGCGCGTCACGGTCTCGTCGTGCGTCTGCTGCCCTACCGCATCGTGCACCACCAGTACTGGCTTCGCATCACGCGCGCCGATGCGCGCGCGCGTCGCCGCGGCGTGCGCGCGTAGGGTCAGCCGGCCGCTGCCACCAGCGCGACGGTGAACCCGTCGTAGTGCTTGCTGCCCACCGTCTGGATGGTGGTGGCGCTCACCCTCGGCTCGCGAGAGAGCAGCTCGTGGAACTCGCGCATTGCCACCGCGCGCGCGTCGTCTGTGTGCGCGTCGATGATCGCGCCGCCGAGCACCACGTTGTCGGTAACGATCACGCCGCCCGGGCGAGTCAGCGACAGCGCCCACTCGAAGTACTTCGGCGTGTTCTGCTTGTCCGCGTCGATGAACACCAGGTCAAACGGCGCGAGCGCTTCGTCGGCCAGTTGCGGCAACTGCTCCAGAGCAGGTCCCACGCGCAGATCCACGAGCTCAGAGAGCCCCGCGCTCGCGATGTTCTGCTCGGCCACGCGCGCGTAGTCGGGGTTGGCCTCGATCGTCACCAGCCGACCGTCCGCGGGCAGGGCGCGCGCGAGCCAGATCGTGCTGTAGCCGCCGAGCGTCCCCAGCTCGAGGATCCGCTGCGCTTTGTGGATGCGCGCGAGCAGGTACAGCAGCTTGCCCTGCGGCGGCGACACGGCGATCTGGGGGAGCCCGCCGGCCGCGCTGCGCTCTTGCGCCTGCTCGAGCACCGCGTCGTGGCCGAGCAGCCGATCGGCTATGTAGCGGTCGACCGCGTTCCAGCGCTCCTGCGCGTCCGCCGCCGCGCCTTGCTCGCGCGCGCTCATGCCCGGCGTGAGCTGTCGCGGCGCGTGCTGTTCGGTGGGCGGTCGCGGGCGTCGCCCGCGCTGTGCTCGTCTCGGTTCATAGCGCGCCCGCGCGGGCCCGCGCGAGCAGCAGAGAGTACAGGCGCTGCTGGATCGCGGCCGGGAATGGGCGCAGCGCGCCGGAGCTCACGAGCGTGACGCGCGCCGGGCCCAGCACGAAGCCGAGGATGTCCGAATACAGCGACACCGTCGCGCCTTTCAGGGCGAAGCTCGCGGTCACTCGCCAGCCAAAGCTCGCGCTCGCTCCAGGCGCCGGCGGCGTTCCCGTGAGGATCGACACCGGCTTGGGCACCGCGCCGCTGTAGCGCTCGCTCGCCAGCAACAGGTTCAGATAGCGCGAGAAGCACCGCCGCACGCGCGGCGCGTTCAACGCCGCGAGCGCGCGCGCTGCCAGCGTTCCCGTGCGCGACACCGCGACTTCGGAGCTCACGCTCAGGTCGATCACATCCTGTTTGAGCTTGAACGCCGGCGATTGCGCCTCGAGCACATCGCCCCCGGACGGCAGCGGTCCCGCGCACCGCTGCAGCTGGACCTGCAGCGAGCGTTCGTGCGAGCTTTCGGATTGCCGGTGCGGGGAGGGTGCAAAGCCGGGCACGTCGGCCGGCTTGAGGTTCACCGCGCTCGCAAACGCCGCCGCCTGCGCGTGCGTGGGCGCAGGCCGAGAACGCGCGGACGCCGGCTTGCGCACCTCGCGGGCGCCGCCTCCGCAGGCCGTCAGCGCGAACGCCAGCGCTAGCCCGAGAGCGGCCACGAGCGCGCCCGATTTCTTTGCACGCATCGCCGCAGTGTCGCGCACCTCGACCGCGCGACGGTCCTATCGCGCACGCGCTACTGTCGCGCTGCCATGGCCGAGCGAAGCCACTATGCGCCGGGAACGTTCTCCTGGGTCGATCTCGCCACCCCCGATCCCGACGGGGCAAAGAGCTTCTATGCGGCGCTGTTCGGCTGGCAAGCCGAGGACATGCCGATGCCACAGGGCGGCGCCTACTCGATGCAGCGCGTGAACGGGCACACCGTTGCCGCGATCGCACCCCAGCCGCAGGCTCAGCGCGACGCGGGCGTGCCCGCGGTCTGGCAGTCCTATGTGACTGTCGAGAGCGCCGATGCCGCCGCTGCGCGGGCGGCAGAGAGCGGCGGCACCGTGCACGCGGGGCCGTTCGACGTCATGGAAGCCGGCCGCATGGCGGTGATCCAGGATCCACAGGGCGCGTTTTTCATCGTGTGGGAGCCGCGCAACCATTTCGGCGCGACGCTCGTCAACGCGCCTGGCGCGTTCTGTTGGAACGAGCTTGCCGCGGCCGACCTCGACACCGCGCCGGACTTCTACACGGGGCTGTTCGGCTGGAGCGTCGAGCCGTTCGAGGGCGGGCCCATGCGCTACCTCACGATCAAAAACGGCTCCGTCACCAACGGCGGCATGCGTGAGAAACAGCCGCAGGAGCCGCCCAACTGGCTGGTGTACTTCGCCGTCGGCGACGTCGACGCGAGCGTGAAGCACATCGGCGAGCTCGGCGGCAGCACGATCGCCGGTCCGTTTGAGATGGCCAACGCGAGGATGGCCGTGGTGGCCGACCCGCAGGGCGCGACGTTCGCGCTCTACGCGGGGCAGCTCGAGCCGTAGGTCTCAATCGCGCCTCAGCGCTTCGTGGTGCGCACCGCGGTGCCGTAGGCGCAGATCTCGGTCCACGTGCCGCCGAGCTCCGAGGTATCGAAGCGAAACGCGATCACGGCGTTCCCGCCCTTTTCCTCGGCCGCTTCCACAAGCCGTTCCTGCGCGTGCGTGCGACCTTCGCCGAGCATCTTCGTCATGCCTTTGAGCTCGCCGCCGACGAGGGACTTCAGCCCCGCACCGATCTGAGAGCCGAGGTTGCGCGAACGCACGGTGAGGCCGAACACCTCGCCGAGCACCTCTTCGATTTCGTAGCCCGGTAGATCGTTCATTGTCGTGATGATCATGTAGGCCTCCGCTCTCGATTATTCATTGTCCTCCCTCTATCTCATCGAAGAACGCTTAGGCAAGGCGCGCGGGATACTCCATCAGCGACCACAGCGTGAGGCGCGCGCCGAGCTCGGGCCGGCACCGCAGACCGGCGGGTGAATACAGTCGCGCCAGACCCCAACCCGAGAGGACGAGCATGCACGCAGTTGTTGTCAAAGTCACGATCAACGATGAGGAGCCGGCAATGGCGCAGTTGCGCGACGAGGTCGTACCCGGCGTCTCACAGGCGCCCGGGTTCGTCACGGGCTACTGGACCCGCAAGGACGACTCCGGTCTCTCGATGGTCATCTTCGACTCCGAGGAGGCAGCCAACGGAATGAGCGAGCGAATCAGATCGATCGTCCCCGACTCGGTGACGCTCGAGAGCGTGGAAGTGCGCGAGGTGGCGGCCCACGCCTAGAGGCGCCGTCGCGCCGGCCGTAGAAAGTTCTCGCAAGCCGAGGGGATAGTTCGTCGGTGACCTCAGCCAACGACCGAGCAGGAGGAGACGATGCAGACTGCAAGAACCACGGTGAGCGCTGAAGCCGCGCAGTTCCTGAAGCAGTGTCATGCGGCCCTTCGCCAGCACACTGGTGGTAACCCGCGACCATTCCTCGAACTCTGGTCACGCGCCCCGGACGTTTCGCTGATGGGGGGAGTCGGCGGCCATCAGGTCGGCATCGACGCAGTGACCGCGCTATTGACGGCGGCAGCTAAGACGCTCGACTACGAGACCTGGGACGCAGAGACGCTCGCCTCGAGCTTTGGCGACGAGCTGGGCTTCACCGTCGAGCTAGAGCACCTCACTCGCAAGATCGATGGCAAGACAGACGAAATGAGCCTGCGGGCGACCTCGGTCTACCGCCGAGAGGATGGCGCCTGGAAGGTGATCCATCGTCATGGTGATGGTCTCATGACTGTCGAAATAGACCCCGAAGGGCGGCGGTAAGTCACTTAGACAGCGGCGGACGTCAGCTGCCCGCGACCCTTCCCGAGCGGCGAGTTGACCGCTCGTAAGGGTGATTTAGTTGGCGGGTTGGTTGGCGATGTGCATCGCAGCTCCGAGTCGGCCGAGTCGGGATACTGAATCAGTGCCCTCAGCGAACATCGAGCGGTTGCGCGAGGCGTACAGCGCGTACAACCGCGAGCGGGCCAGAGGAATCCTTGGGTACCTCGATCCCGAGGTCGAGTGGCGCAATCCGGCTGACTCGCCGATCGCCGGCGTCTTCGTGGGGCACGAGGGCGTCCTCGAGTGGCAGCGTCAGGTAGACGAGGTTTTCGAGGACATGCACTTCGAGCCGGAACGAATCGAGGAGCTTCCCGACGGGCGCTCGCTCGCGTTCGTTCGGTTTCGCTTTCGCGTGCCGACGAGCGAGACCGAGACGGAAGTCCCCTTCGCGCATCTGGTCACCTGGCGCGACGGTAAAGCGACTGAGTTCACGATGTACACCAATCAAGCCGCTGCCCGCGAAGCTGCTGGGCTTGCGCCGTGATGGCGGCCGCCGCGGCGCCCCACTCCGAGCGCAAGCGCCAGGCGCTCGAGCTCTTTTCGGGCCTGCCCGCGCGCTACGACCTGCTCTCCGCGCTGCTGAGCTTCGGGCAGGACCCGCGCTGGCGGCGCGCGCTCGTGCGCGGGCTCGGGCCCGCGCGGCTGGGCCGCGTGCTCGACGTCGCAACCGGCACCGGCCTGGTCGCGGCCGAGCTCGTGCGCCAGGGCGCCCGCGAGGTCGTCGCGCTCGACCAGAGCGACGCGATGCTCTCCGTCGCGGAAAGGCGCTTTGCCGAGCGTGCCGGCGGCGACATTGAGGCATCGTTGGGCGCCGCGGGACCGCGCGGCGACGGGCGCGTGGTGCTGCTGCGCGGCGAGGCCGAGACGCTGCCGTTTGAGGACCGGAGCTTTGACGGCCTCACCTTCACCTACCTCTTGCGCTACGTCGACGACCCCGCCGCGGTGATGCGCGAGCTCGCACGAGTGATGCGGCCGGGGGGACGCGTCGCCTCGCTGGAGTTCGGCGTGCCGCCGGCTCCGCTGGCGCGCGCGGCGTGGCGTGTCTACACCGGCGTCGGGCTGCCGCTGTGCGGCAGGCTCGTGTCGCGCTCGTGGGGCGAGGTCGGGCGCTTCCTCGGGCCGAGCATCGCCGGCTTTTACGAGCGCCATCCGCTCGACCGCATCGCCGGCTACTGGCGCGACGCCGGCTTGCGCGACGTGCAGGTGCGACGCATGAGCCTCGGCGGCGGCGTGCTGATGTTCGCCGAGCGCGACGGCCGCGACGCTCAAGTTGCGCGGGTCGCCGGGGGCGCCTGAGCGGATGGCCGCGACGCCGCAGCGGCCCGCTTTCTACGCGCTGGGCGGCGGTCGCGTCGCGGACTTCGTGACGCTGCTGCATCCACCGTACACCGCGTGGCATCTGAGCTACTTCGCGCTCGGCGCCGCGGTGGCGCCAACCGTGCACGTGGATCGCCTGGTGTGGGGTCTCGTCGCGTTCGGCCTCGCGGTAGGCGTTGCCGCGCACGCGCTCGACGAGCTGCACGGCCGGCCGCTGAACACCAAGCTGTCCGATCGCGCGCTGATCGCGATGGCCGTCGTGGCGTCGGCAGGCGCGGTTGCGATCGGCGTCGCGGGAGTGCTTGTCGTCTCGCCCGCGCTCGCGCCGTTCGTGCTCGCCGGGGCGCTGTTTTTGCCCGCCTACAACCTCGAGCTCGGCGGGGGGCGCTTTCACAGCGACCTGTGGTTCGCCTTGGGGTGGGGCGGCTTTCCCGCGTTCACCGGCTACTTCGTCAACGCGCTGCAGATCGCGCCGGCTGGCCTGTTGATCGCCGCCGGCTGCGTTGCGATGAGCGTCGCCCAGCGCCGGCTGAGCACCCCGGCGCGAGAGCTTCGACGGCGCACCAGCTCGATCGACGGCGTGCGCACCATGAGCGATGGGCGCACCGAACGGCTGTCGCTCGCCGGCCTGCTCGCTCCGCTGGACGGGGCACTATCCGCGCTCGCCGTCGCGGTGGTGGCGGTTGCGTGCGCGGCGCTCGTCGCGCGCCTGTAGGCGGGCGCGGGCCCGACCGGCCGTGGCGGATCGCGACGGTCCGGCGGCGTCGGGCGCGTAGGATGGGTGCGTGCCCGGCGAGCAATCGCAACAGCCGAGCCCCGACACGGGCCCCGCCGCGAGTCGTGCCGATGGCCACCCGCCGATGCCGCGCGACAAGCGCGGCTGGCGCGTGTCGCCGGCGCCCGACGGCCGCGGCGCGCCCCCGCCGCCCAAGCCGCGCCCGCCGCACCGCC
>DASZFR010000044.1:0-25695 GCA_035939635.1 Solirubrobacteraceae bacterium | reverse complement strand
GCGATCCGGTGGCGCAGGATCCCCTCGGCGGCTACGCCCGCCGGGCTCGGGTCCACGAGCGCCTCGCCGGTGCCGGTGGCGACCGCGGCGAGCAGGCCTGCGTCGTGCGCGGCGACCATCAGGGCGCCGTGCGGCACGTCGGCGCCTGCGCGCTCGGCGAGCTGCGCCAGCGGCTGTGCGTCCTGCGCGCCGGGAATGCGGATGACGATGTCGGCGACGCGCTCGTTTGCAGCGACGGCGCCCTGACGCTGGCCGGACGCCAGAGTGGTGCGCGTTGCCGGAGCGCGCCTGCTGCGGGCGCGACCCGGGTGTGTGGATTGCTTGTTGGTGATCGTTGTTGTGCTCATGCACCACAAGGTGGCGGAGCCGCAGCATTAGCGCAAACAAACTTCTTTCTATTTCGATAAGCTCGACTTATGCTGAGCACGCAGCGACTCGTGGTGTTCCGCGCGCTGGCCGAGTATGGCTCGTTCACGGCCGCCGCCGATGCGCTGCGCTACACGCAGTCGGCGATAAGCCAGCAGATCGCGGCGCTCGAGCGAGAGACCGGCGCGGTGCTGTTCGAACGCGACCGCAAGCGGGCCCGGCCGACGGAGGCCGGCGAGATCCTGCTCGCACACTGCGACGCGATCCTCGGGCGCGTCGAGCACGCCGAACAAGAGCTGTCCGCATACGTGCACGCGCGCAGCGGAAGGCTGCGGCTGGCGGCATTCGAGAGCGCCGGCGCGGCGCTGGTGCCGGCCGCGGTGGAAGCGTTTCACGCGCGCCATCCCGAGGTGGAGCTCAACGTCGTGCAGATGGAGCCCGAGGAAGCCGGCGCGCGGCTGGAGAGCCGCCAGCTCGACCTCGCCGTCGTGTACGACTTCGAGCCGCCGACGGGCGCACTCGGTGCGGAGCTCGAGCTCACGTACCTGTTCGACGACCGCTACGCGGCGGTTATCTCAAAGCGTCACCGGCTCGCCGGCGCGGAGCGTGTAGCGCTCGGCGAGCTGGCCGATGACGTTTGGATCAACACCACCGAGCGCGATCTCTGCCACCGGCTCATCCTCGGCGCATGCCGCGCCGCGGGCTTTGAGCCGGGCGTGGCGTTCGAAGTAGACGAGATCGCCACGAGCCAGGCGCTGGTGGCGCGCGGCGCGGGCGTGACGCTTCTGCCGAGCCTCGCAATCGGCAGCCGCCATCGCGACGTGGCGCTGGCGCAGCTCGGCGACGACGCGCCTATGCGCCGCATCTACGCGGCGCGGCTCGCGAGCCGCTATCGCACGCCGGCATCGGAGGCGATGGTGTCCGTGCTCAGCGAGGTGTCCGGGCGCCTGTCCCCAGACACAGCCGCCGCGTAGCGCGTCCCTGCCCTACGCCGCCGGCTCGGTCAGGCAGGTGTCCTCGTCGGAGTAGGGCGGGGAGCAGGCGCAGACGACCTTCAACGGCAACGCCCCGGTGTTGAACAGCTTGTGGCGCGCGCCGGGTGAGATGAGCGCGCAGTCGCCCTTGCTTATGAGCCGCTGCTCGCCGTCGACCACGAGCCGCCCTTCGCCGGCCGTGACCAGGTACAGCTCCTCGCTGGCGCGGTGGTAGTGCTCGGTCGTGGCGGCGCCGGGCGCGATGATCGCCTCGGCGAGGCTCTGGTTCTGCGCGGGGGCCGACACGCGCCCGGCCCACTCCCTGATCTGTGAGCCGTCGAGCGTGATGAACGGCTCAAGCTCGCGGTAGGAGCGCACGTGCATGACGGCGCAGTGTAGGTCGCGGCGGCGGCCGCGGCGTCGTCGCTTGCGCAACCCGCGGCCGCGAGCAGACGTCAACCCCTCGCGAGGCGAACTCGCGCGAGAATGCCGGAGAAATCTCCATACGCCCAGACGGGAGAACGGACATGGCAGCGAACAACGTGATCGCGGTTTCTTTCCAGGAGAACAGCTCGGCGTATGAGGCGCTGAGCAAGCTCAAGGAGCTAGACGGGCAGGGGCAGGTATCTGTCAGCGGGGCGCCGGTTGTCGAGCGCGACCAAGACGGGCACCTCGCGGTGAAGGACGAGACGGGCGACTCGCAGATGCAAGGGACCGCCACCGGCGGGCTGATTGGGTTGATCGTGGGCATTCTCGGCGGCCCATTCGGCGTGCTCATCGGCGGCGCGACCGGCCTGCTGGTGGGATCTCTGTTTGACATCGAAGATGCCGATGACCAGGAATCCGTACTGGCCGAGATCTCCAACACCGTGCGGCCGGGCCAGACCGTGCTGCTTGCCGAGGTGTCCGAGCAGAGCGACGACGTGGTCGACGGCGCGATGACGCAACTCGGTGGTCACGTGCTTCGCCGCAGCGTCGAGGACGTCGAAGCTGAGATCGCGGCAGCCGACGAAGCGCAGCGGGCTGCCAAGCGCGAGGCGCGCGCAAAGCTGCACGCCGAACGCCGCCAGCACATCAGCGATCAGGCGCACGCGAAGGTCGACGCGCTGAAGGCGAAGCTGTAGTTACCGGCCCGCGGGCACGGCGGCGGTTGCCGTCGGTAGCTACTCGCCTAGCGCGTTTCGATCTTCTGCGGCCACCAGGGGTCTGCGGGTAGCTTCGGCGTTGGCGCCGGTCGCGTGGCCGGCAGCTGCCGCTGGAACCTCCGTGTGAGCAGGTGCACAAGACCCGAGCAGTCCGGCAGCTTGGCCGACGCCGAAGCGACAACCGCCGCCAGGCTGTCGAGGTCGTCCACCAGCTTCGCGATAGCTCGCTCACCACTTCGAGTCGCGACCGCCTTGCGGGCCCCGTTTAGGCTCCTGGCGATCGTGGGGCCTGCTTCATGGCATGCACGCGTGATGGTGGAGCGCTGCGTGCTGTTTAGCGATGCGCCGGGAGCGTGTGTCGTCGCGACGCCGTAGGAAGTGGCGACGACCAGCAGAGCGAGTCCTATGAGCAGGCGCACACCGGCGAACATTGTCTACTGCGACCGATGAGGTTGGCGCTGCGGTCCGGTCCAATCAAACGACGACGAAACCAGCGAGAGGGAACCGCGACCATGAAACTGACGACCGTGACGATCGTCTCAGTCGACGGAGTGATGCAGGGACTCGGCGCGCCGGACGAGGATCGCAGGGGCGGATTCGAGCGCGGCGGATGGGCCGGGCCGCTGTCTGACAACGAGGCCATGACGTTCCTCTACGAGGTCTACCAGCGCGCCGACGCGTTCCTGTTCGGCCGGTGGACCTATGAGGTGTTCGCCGGGTACTGGGGCGCGATGCCGGATTCGGAGCACCCGATCGCACGCGCCTTGAACACGAAGCCCAAGTACGTCTCGTCGAACACGCTCACCGAACCGCTATGGGCGGACACCACGGTCCTCTCCGATGACGTCGCGGCGGCGATCGGCGGGCTGAAAGCCGAGCGATCGGGTGAGTTGCAGGTGCACGGCAGCGGCAAGCTGGTCCGCTGGCTGCTGGACAACCAGCTTGTCGACGAGATCACCCTGCTCATTGCTCCGGTGGTCGTCGGTCAGGGCACGCGGCTGTTCCCCGACATCGGCCCGGACACAGCGCTCGACTTGATCGACTCGCGCGCCACCCCGAGGGGGGTAACGGTCCAGGTCTACCGGCCCACCGGGCGCCCGCAGTATGCAATCGCCGGCGCCGACTGAGCCTGTGGCGACGGCTCAGATGCACTCGCTGTGGCCGCGGTTGGCCGAGCTGCGGCTCATCGTGGAGTCGTGCGAGTACGACCGACTGCACGCCGTCCTCGCCCACGACTTCCAGCGCGTGACGACGCACGTGCGACTGGCCGGCGCCGGCGCCGACGGGCTCGGGGAGGACGTCTCGGTCCACGTCGAGGACGGCAGCGCGCTGCACGAGACGCGGCGCGCCCTGCCGCTGGCGGGCGAGTGGACGCTCGCCGGCTTCTGCGATCACCTGGCGGCGCTCGATCTGTGGCCCAGGCCGCCTGAGTGGGAGCTGGCGCGGCGCTTTCGCAACTGGGCGTTCGAGTCAGCGGCGCTGGACCTCGCGTTGCGCCAAGGCGGCCGTTCCCTGCACGACGTGCTCGGCCTCGAGCCGCGGCCGTTGCGCTTCGTCAACTCGCTGAGCCTCGGTGAGCATCCTTCGATCGAGCACCTGCGCCGGCGCCTCGCCCGCTCGCCGGGCGTGCGCTTCAAGCTCGACGCGGAGACGACCTGGTCCCCCGCGCTCATCCACGAGGTTGCGGCGACCGGCGCTGTCGACACGATCGACTTCAAGGGCCAGTACGGCTTGGAGGTGAAGGATCCGGAGGCGTTGGGCGTGCTTTACGACCGCGTGCTCGCGGCGTTCCCCGAGGCGTATCTGGAGGATCCGCACGACCTGCCCGAGATCGCGACACGGCTGGTCGATCAGGTCGAGCGCGTCTCCTACGACGCGCCGATCCGCAGCGCCGAGGACATCGGCGCGACGCCGCTTGCGGCACGCGTGGTGAACGTCAAGCCGTCGCGCATCGGCAGCCTGCGCGCGCTGTTCGAGGTCTACGCGCGCTGCGCGCGGGAGCGCCGGCCGATGTACGGCGGCGGGATGGGGGAGCTGGGCGTCGGCCGCGGGCAGATCGAGCTGCTGGCGGCCCTGTTCCATGCCGACGCACCCAACGACGTGGCGCCGAGCGCCTACAACGAGGACGACCCGGCTGGCGAGCTGCCGGCCAGCCCGCTGGCACCGCGCCCCGCCGCGGTCGGCTTCCGCTGGACGGCGTAGCGGCCGTTGCCGACCGCTACGCAAACCTGAAAGTGGCGTGGACCCTTACCGACTTGGTGGTCGGGTTGTTGTAGCCAATGCCAAATTTCGGGCCGGTTATTGGCGGGAGCGTTCGTCCGCGCTTGCTGGGCCGCAGCTGTGGGCGCGGCGAGACGCGATCGAACCGCTCTATCTCAGACCGGCGGTTCGGCGACCGTCAAGACCGATGGAGCTAGCCGGACTTGAACCGGCGACCTCCTGGGTGCGATCCAGGCGCTCTCCCAACTGAGCTATAGCCCCACAGCCGCGCGGATTACCACCACGCGCAGGGGCAATCAGTTTAGTCCGCCCAGCCCGCGCCGAGCGGGCACCCGAGAGGGCGAGCGCCCCCTCACGGAGTGCGCAGTATGGTTTGCAGGCGCCGATGGGACTGCTCGACGAGGCCATCCGCGAACATTTGGAGCTGAAGCGACGCCGCGGCGCTGATCCCGCCGAGGTTGCGCGCGAGCAGCGCGAGGCGCTCGATCCCATATCCGCGCCTGCGCCCGCGGCTGAAGTCGCGAGCAGTGCGGCGGAGGACGCGTCGCTGGAAGATCTGCCGACGCAGGAGCACGCGCTGGAGGCGGACGACGCGATCGACGCTCATCACCCGGACGCGATGGATCCCGAGGGTGAGCTCCCGGAGAACGCGGCGTCACCGGCCGGCCCGAGAGGCGAATCCCCGGTGACGTTGCGTGAACCCGAGGAGACCGCCGAGCTTGACATGAGCACGGTCCTCGACGAGGCCCCGAGCGCGCAAGCGCTACCGACTCCGCCCGGCGACGCGCACGCGCACGGAGCCCCCCAGCCGCCAGACGAGCCCGCGCAGCTCGAGCACGGGCCCAGCGAGAGCGCGGCCGGCTCCTAGAGCCTGTAAGCCGCGACTTATTCAGCTAGGTCACACCTGCGCTCGCGTCCGCACGGGTAAAGTGCGGCGCCCACCCACGGCAGAAACGATTGGGGACCTGATGACAAAGGACGTACTGTTCGCCGTCGAGCGCGTGCAATCGCGCGGCCACATACCCGTTCCGCTGGACGCGATCGGAGACGAGCTCACCTGGGCCGGCTCGCTGTCCGAGCTTGAGGAGCAGCTGGATCAACTGGTGGCCGAAGCGCGCCTCAGACGCCGACAGCTTCGCTCATGCGACCCCGAATACTGGCTCGTGGGCGTCGGCGGCGCTGCGTGACAGCCGACTAACGGCGAGTCGCCGAACTTGCACGCTCCGAGCGCTTGTGCCTCACGGTTGAGCGACGAGGCTTTCAGCGCTTGCGGTGAACCGGCAGGCGGGCTGTGTGACCGCACTAGCGGACGCGCGGCGCGCGTGTGCGCCGCCCTCGCCGACGCGCAAGAGGCGCAAAACGCCCGATAAACTCGGGCCGAACGGGGCCATAGCTCAGATGCGAGAGCGCCTGCGTTGCAAGCAACGGCGCGTGCGGTCCACACGCCCCGGCTTCTCGGCGTTCACGGGTCACTTCGAGCATCTGCCCATGCAGCAAATGCGACGGGATTAGGCGCAATCCGGCTGGGTTTGGGCAGCGGAATTGCGGTTGCTGCCCAAACGCCGTCCGGTTGGTGGCGCACCCCGCTGAGCTTCGGGATAGGCGACGATGCTCTTCATGGCCGACAGCCACGCCTTGGCTCCGGCACGGAGAACCCGTCATCACTGTGGAACCGCCAGCGACTGTCGCCCGCGGTGGCGGCGAAACGCTCGCGCAGTTCAATCTCGGGCGGACTGTCGCGGCGCAGTCAGGCTGCCTTGCGTGTCACCGTATCGGTGAAGCCGGGAACGCCGGTCCCGGTCCTGACTTGACGCAGGTGGGGGCAAGGCTTCCACCGCTAGGCATCGAACGCAGCGTCGTCCACCCAAGCGCACCGATGCCCTCCTTCCGAAACCTGGCGAAGGCGAAGCTCCGGGCGCTGGTGACTTTCCTGTCGCTCTTGAGGGGGTGATCGGGTGCTCTCGCGCGTGGCACTCTGGTAGGCCACGCACGCACGTCTGGCATGCCGCTCCGACCCCAGACAAGGGGTTAATCAGGGCGGCGACTCGTTTTCAGCACCGCTGAGCTGAGCCGCTGCATACGTGCTTTCATCGACGCGTGCCGGACGAGCCGCTAACCGAGTTGGAGCGAGAGCTGCTGGCACTCGCGAGCGACGGCACGACGGTAGGCATGACGACCACGATCCTTGACGAGGAGGGCTTGGCATCTTCGCCGGGGCGTGCACCGGTCGAGGCCACCCTCCGGAGCCTTCTTGCTCGCGGCCTGCTGAGGGCCGAACGGGAACGTTGGGTTGGCGCACACCGCCCCCGAGATGGCATCCATCCTCTCTCTGAAGTCGGCAAGCGCAAGGCCGTCGATGTCGATTTTGACGACGACTGGTGGATCATCACCGATGCAGGGCGAGCCGCCATCGGCCTCCCGCCAAGAGCCGAGACGGTCCGAACGTTCTGGATGAATCCTTCGTCAGGCCCGTTCCGTGTGTCGCCGCTCCTCTCTCCGTTGTGTGCGTGGCGAGTTCGTCGAGGCAAAGATCCCGTCCCGCGCTGGTATGAGCGTCTCGTCGGCAGGCAATGGCCCAGTCTTCGGGAGATTGACTTCTAGTGCGATCCAGGATCTGGGATCACCGAAGTAAACCGCGGGCGGCACCGCTCGCGCTCGAGCGGGCGCGCAGGAGACTTGGCGAGGATCGTCAGGGGTCCCGAGGAGCTGCGAGCGAACGCCGGGATCGTCGGTCGCCCTACGCACCTCGCTGCGACGGCCGGTGCGACGGTCGGTAGAGCTGAAACCGCAAGAGGCGACAGTATTCGATGAAGGGCCTGGCACTCCCCAGGAATTCGTCGGCGAGTACTTCGGCGCCGCTGGCGCAAAAGAGACGCTCATACAGGTCGGGGTAACTTGCGACCGCCCGAACCCGCGCGGTGGTGGAGCTGAAGCGGTAGAAGTCAATCCCGCCGCTCACTCCTCCGCATTCGATTTCTTTGAACTCTGTGGCTTGGTCGGCGAACCGGCGCAACGCCGGGTCGGCGTGGGCAGTGCCGGTCACGGGCAGGCGGATGGTCTTAGTGTTCACGTGAGGGCATTCCGAGCAGGTTTTCGGTGCGCCCGGCGCTACTGAGCCGCACGCGCTTTCCATCAAGTCCTCGACGCGCGCGGCGGTCCCGTCATGCAACGAGGCGATCCGCCATGCGCCGAACGCCACGCCCGCAACCACGATCAGCCAAAGGCCAGCCTTGGTCCGCCTGCGCATCCCGGCAGCGTAGGCCCCGAGAAGGGTCTAGCGAAACGACTAGCGAAACCCAGCCGAGCTAAGCGAGACGCTGAGCTTTTCCGGTTGGCTGTGCCAGACCGCGCGTGATCCCCTTGCGCCCGTCAGCGAGGATTACTGAACACGTCCAATGTTCAGCCGAGGGCTGATTGCACGTTGAGGCAACTGCCTGCTCGCTTTGAAAGTCGTTCCGAACTCGGATCGCCACTTCAGCGGTGTCCGGTTTGCCGGATGTCCGAAGGGAGATGGCGACGGCGCGCAGAGCGCGGCTGCGAGAGCCGTCGCGCCGAGACCGGTAGCGATTCGTCCGCGCATCACGATGATCATCGGCAAGAGACCCTTGGGTCCTGACTCAATCGCCCCGCTCAAGCGGCTAGAGCAACGCGACCGAGCAGGCGGAGGCGCTGCCCTACGCTGCCTCGGGGGACCGGAGCTAACCGCCAAGAGGCCCATCGGAAAGCGGCCGACAGCGCGCTCGTTTCGGCAGCGATTGGGCGGCAGCGGCGAAAATGCAGGCCAGATCGCCGCCGCTGCGGAGGGGCAATATGCGCAAAACGCCCGATAAACTCGGGCAGAGCGGGGCCATAGCTCAGATGGGAGAGCGCCTGCTTTGCAAGCAGGAGGTCACCGGTTCGATCCCGGTTGGCTCCACTCGAAAGCCCTGCAAATTGGCGTCTTTCGGGAAAGCGGGGAAGACGGGACGAAGTAGGGACTAAGCAAAACGCGCGGCCGGGGGTGGGCGTCCCCAGCTCGTCAAACTCGATCGTCTCGTTGGGGTCCGTTCGCACTACCGCGCAGCCAGGAGACGGGGGATAGTTACGCTTTTATGCGATGTCTTCGTCTAGGCCCATTGCCGCGCCCGTCTTGAGACGGGAAGGGAGCGCGGCGTGAACCTGCGCGCTACGCAACACGCGGCGAGCTCGCCAAAGCGGCCCCGCCTTGCCCCGCCAACAGCGGCGCTACTGGTAGGTGTGTTCGTGGTGGTGCTCGCGGCCGCGTACATCACGGAGTCTCTGTTCCTGACCGCCGACAACCACTTCTCGCTGCTGGACACGCTGCTGAACGTGATCTTGGCGTTGGCGTTTGCCGGAGTGGGCCTGGTGCTGGCGCGACAGCAGTCTCACAATCCGATCGGCTGGTTGTTCCTAGCCGGCGCGCTGCTGCTCATGCTCAGCGACGGTGCCAGTGCCTACACGGCACTCGTGTATCGCTTTGGCCGCCGAGAGCTGCCGCTCGGTCCGGCGGCGGTGCTCGTAGGACTACTCTGGGTTCCCATGATCGCCGGCACACCGTCGGCGCTCCTGCTGTTCCCCGATGGCCGGCTGCCCTCGCCGCGTTGGCGGTGGATTATGGGGGCCTACCTCCTCCTCGCCACGTCATGGATCGCGTGCTTCTACTTGGTCGCCGTGAGCACGATCACCAATCGCCACTTCGCAGTGAATCTCAGCGGCGATCTCACCGCCCAGGACAACCCCACGGGTGGCCTCGCGCTCAGTCTGTCGCACGTCGAGACAGCGCTTCAGATCGGGTTCGCGGGGTTTTGGCTATGGATCGTGGGACGCCTGGCGCTGAGCTACCGGCGCGCAGCCGACGCGCGCCGCCAGCAGTTGAAGTGCCTGGTGAGCGGCGCAGCGGTGACGATGACCGCCACCGTGCTCGTCATCTTCGTAGGATCGCAGTCAAGTCCCTCGCCGGCCGAACAAGCGCTGCTGGCCGTTGCCAGCCTCCTGCTGGTCGCGCTGCCCGTCAGCATCGGTGTGGCAATCCTCCGCTACCGGCTGTATGAGATCGATCGGCTCATTAGCCGCACGCTCGCATATGCGATCCTCACAGCGCTGCTCGTCGGCACGTTCGTCGGGATCGTCGCGATCACGACCCAGTTGTTGCCCCTCTCCTCGCGTGTCGGCGTCGCCGCCGCCACGCTCGCGGCCGCCGCCCTGTTCAACCCGCTGCGCCAGCGCGTGCAGCGGCTGGTCGACCGCCGCTTCAACCGAGCCCGCTACGACGCCGAGGCAACCGTCGCGGCATTCAGGGCGAGCTTGCGCGACGCGGTCGAGCTCGACACGATCCGCGCCCAGTTGCTCGGCGTCGTTGACCACACCTTCGAGCCGACCAACTCTTCGCTCTGGATTAGGGAAAGCGACCCGGACGCTCCTAGTCCTATGAGATGACCTACCACTCTGCGAGGCTCCAGACACCCGGATAGAGGTCCTCGCCCGCAGATCCGATCGCCGCGAACGCGCTTGCAGCTCGCTTCAGCTCTTCCATCGCGCCGTCGGCTCGGCCGGCCTTGTGAAGGATGTCGGCAAGGTTGTTGCGAAGCGCCGCCTCGTGATGGCGATCACCTTGGTAGATGCACTCCTCGAGCGCCTGGCGGATTAGCGCCTCGGCCTGATCAAGCTCGCCGGCTTGGGCGTGGTCGCGCCCGAGATTGTTGAGCGCTGCGATCCGGACGCTCGGATCAACGAGGCCGCTCGACAGCTCGAGGCTGCGTTCGAGGTGGCGCCGACCGCCACCGAGCAGCCCGAGGATGTTGTTGGCCTGGGCGGCGGCTGCAGTCGCGCCGGTTTGCTCGGCGAGCGAGAGCGCTTGCAAGCCGAGGGCGCGGGCGCGCTCCACGTCGCCTCGCCGCCACGCGACGCGGCTTCGGTCAGACTGGAGGACCGCCGGATCGGCGCCGAGCGTAAGCGCCCGCTGGTAGTGGCTCTCGGCGAGCTCCCAGTCACCGCGGCGCTCGTGGACACTACCGAGCTTGTGCTCGAGCCGTCCCGCATCCGCCTCAACGCGGTGTGCTGCGGCACCGTCGTAGGCGGCGAGCGCCTCGGGATACTCGCCGCGCAGGGTACGCACGTCGCCGATCGCCTCGTGGAGCATCGCGGGATCGCCGTGACCGAGGGCGAGGGCGGCGTCGTAGTGCGCGATCGCCTCGGCGCCGGCGGAAAGCGACCTCGCATGATCGCCCGCGATTGCATAGGCAGCCGCGGCCTCTTCATCGAGTCCCGCGAGCTCGAAGTGTCGCGCGGGGATCGCGGGATCGCCGCGTCGCGCTGTCGGGGCCTGGGCGATCCGCCGGTGCAGGAGGCGCCGACGCGCGAGGCCGACGCGCTCCTCGACGATCGCGCGCAACCGCTCGTGGCCGAAGTCGTAGGCTTCGCCGTGCTCCAGGATCAGGCCGCGGGTCGCCAGCTCCTCCATGGCCAGGGCGATCTCGTCGTCCGAGCGGCCGCTCGCGAAACGCACGGTATCGGTGTCGAACGTGCGACCGATTAGCGCCGCGGCGCTCAGCACCTGGGCAGAAGCCTCGCTGACCGCGTCCAGTCGCGCCTCGAGCGCCGCCCGGGCACCACCTCTCGGCGGCTGGTTCCCGGCGCCTGTCCAGAGCAGCTCGGAAACGAACAGCGCGAGGCCCTCACTTTCGCGGAAGACCTCGTCCGCCGCGCCCTGGTCGAGGCCCGCCTCCATGGCGATGCCGACGACATCCTCACGGCGCAGGCGACCCAGCTGGATCCGCTCGCCGAGCTCGGCCAGATGAGTGAGGCGGCGCTCGGGATCGGGCTCGTCGGTGCGGCGAGCGCAGAGCAGAAGCAGCCGACGACCGTCGAGGCGGCGCGCCAAGTAGGCGAGTGCATCGAGCGAGGCCGGGTCACACCAGTGCATGTCATCGACGAACACCACGGCGACGGCTTGCTCGAACGCTCGGGCGATGATGTCGCAGACGGACTCGAGGAACCGCAGCTGCGCACCAGGCTCGTCAAGGCTACTCGAGGCCGCAGGACCCAGATCGGGGAGCAGCCGCGCGGCTTCAGCGAGGAGCGGTTGCGGAAGTGTGTCGGCTCCAGTGCCGATCGCCTCGCGCATCAGCTGCGCGACGACGCCGTAGGCGAGACCGCGCTCGCCGGCCTGCGGACGCGCCGCGAACACCCGTGTTCCCCGAGCTTGCAGCACGTCGATCGCCTCCTTTGCAAGCCGTGTCTTGCCGACGCCCGACTCGCCCTCGATCACGAGAAAGGCACCGTCCTTCGCGATGGCGTCGAAGGCTTGGATCAATCGGCGTAGCTCAGCGGCACGCCCGACCAAACGAAGCTCACCGGTCGGCTGTGCCGGCTCTTGGACTACCACTTGCACCGTGGTCCCAGCGCTGATCGCGTTGTAGAGCTCGGTCGTTATGCTCAGCGGCTGAACCGCGAGCTCACGATTGAGCACCCGCACGCACTCGCGGTACTGCGCGAACGCGTCGCCGCGACGGCCGGCGGCCGCGTACAGCTCGATCAGACGACGGTGGGTCGGCTCGTGCAGCGGGTCGAGGTTGAGTCGCTGCTTGGCGCGTGCGACCGCGTCGTCGAAGCGCCGTTCGCGCTCGAGCCGATCGACCAGCCGATCGAGCAACGTAGCTCGCTCGCGGCGGACTACCTCCTCGGCGTCGCGCTGCCAGTCGTCGAACGCGACGCTGTCGCGCAGCTCGAAGCCAGCCATGAGATCGCCACGGTGCAGATCGCATGCGTCGAGCAGGGCGGAGGTCTCAGCGTTCTGCTCCGCTGCGATCCGGCGGAACTCGGCTAGGTCAAACCAGGCGCCATCGAGGTCGAGGGCGATCGAGTCCCGGTCGCTCACGATCCGCTCGCCGCCGAGCGCGGCGCGCAGCGTCGAGAGTGTACGTCGCAACGCACTTCGGGAACGACCGGCGTCGGCCTCGGGCCAGAGCAGGTCCGCAACGACCGCGCGGGCCTGAGAGATGCCGCTCACCGCGAGAAACGCGAGCATCGCGGTCGCCTTGCGGGTATCTACCGACAGCGGCGCGCCCGCCACCTCGACTCGCGGAGCGCCCAGTAGCGAGATCGATAGCGACTTCATCGACGGAAGCTTCCCAGAAGACGCTACGGGATCAACGACATTTGACGTGCCGTAACGTTTCCGGAGCGCCCGACCTGTAGAACCGGGGCCACGGCCGATGCTCGGGCCGCATCGCAGAGCAGCGCCGCGGAGGTGAAACCTCGCCGCCGCGCAATCAGCCCGGCGGTGTCCCACCACTTTCAAGCTCTAGGAGGCAAACATGATTGGTCGTCGTTGGGTGCAGGCTGGGGGCGGGGCCGGAATTGCGGCCTTTATCGTCATCACCGCGGGTTTTTCGACCAACGGCAGTCTGCCGGCCAGTAACGCAAGTAGCACGCAGATCACGAATTACCTCACGAGCCACTACAACAGTGTCCTGGCTGGAACTGCTTTGACCGTCGTGGCGGCCGGGCTTATCCTGTGGTTCGCCGGAACGCTGGCTCGCCTTCTGCATGCGCGCGATCGGCACAGCCCGCTCGGGCTGATCGTGCTCGGTGCCGGCGTCGGCGTGGCGGTGATCACGTCACTGGACAGCTTGACCCTGACCGCTCTGGAGTTCCTCTCCAAGCAAGGCGGCCTTACGGATCCCGCGGTCACGAGGACCTTTTACGACCTCCAGAACGGGATCATCATGCCCGGCGCGTTCGGATGCATCGCCGCGGTCATGCTCGCCGCAATCGGCGCCTCGGCGGTCCGTCGTCTCTTCGCCGCACCGTGGCTCGGCTGGTTGAGCTTCGCCTTTGCCGCCCTTGCCGTGACCGGCAGCCTCGTCGGCCTGACGTCCACAAGCGGCGGTACCTCGGCGTTTGGATTCATGCCGGCCGTCGGCTCTGGTGTCATCCTGCTGATCTCAAGCATCTTCATGGTGCGCGACACCGCCGTGGGCGTTGTGCCCGCGCCGACGCCGGTAGCCGCCGGCGTTACGGGCTAAAGACTCTTCGGCTAACCGATTGCGCAAGCGTGGCCGCGTCTACAGGCGGCGCGGCCGTTCTAGCCGCCTATGCGGGCAGTGGGGTTCGCCGGGGCAGCAGTCTGCTCGCCGTACCGTGGGGAGCCGTAACGTTTCCGGAGCGCGCCGCGAATAGAACGGAGCCATGACAGTGTTCGAGCCGACCATCCGCAGAATCGTGCGGCGAAGGGCAAGGCTCCTAAGCGGTGGCGTTTCGCGCTCGTTACCGCCGACGCCGACCCCGCGCAGTAAGGTCGCTGGCGGCGCGCCGCCGATCAAGATTGCCCCCCACGATCCGATCATCGCGCACTGCCAGGACGCCGTTGGCGCGATTGAGCTCGAACACCTGAACCTCGACTCTCCCGCCCTCGCCGAGATGCGCACGAGCGGCGTGACGCTGGTCGTGCCGCTGGTGACCAACGGCGAGCTGATCGGCATGTTGAGCGTTGGTCGCCGTCTGTCGGACCAGGACTACTCCGCAGACGATCGCCGCGTGCTCGAGTCACTCGCGGCGCACGCGGCCCCCGCGGTCCGAGTCGGTCAGCTCATCCGCGAGCAGCGAGCCGAGATCCGCGCTCGCGGCGTTCTGGAGCAGGAGCTGGCCGTCGCTCGTCTGATCCAGCAGAACTTTCTACCGAAACAGCTGCCAGAGCTCGCGGGCTGGCAGATCGCCGCGTACTACCGCCCGGCACACGCTGTCGGCGGCGACTTCTACGACTTCATCGAGCTCCCGCGTGGTCGGATCGGACTCGTGATCGGGGATGTCACCGACAAGGGCATCCCCGCCGCGATGGTGATGGCCGCTACGAGAAGCGTGCTGCGCGCGAGCGCGCAACGGCTTCTCGACCCGGGGGCGGTCCTCGCCGCCGTCAATGACAACCTGTGCCCCGACATCCCGGAGCACATGTTCGTCACCTGCTTCTACGGGATCCTGGAGCCCGCGAACGGGCATCTGCGCTACGCGAACGCCGGACACAATCTGCCGCTCATGCGCAGTGGCGCCAAGCGGTCCGAGCTGCGCGCAACTGGCATGCCGCTCGGGTTGATGCCTGGGACCGACTACGAGGAGCGCGACGCGACCCTTGATCTTCGCTCGCGCGTGCTCTTCTACAGCGACGGGCTCATCGAGGCACACGGCTCGAGGAACGAGATGTTCGGGACCCGTCGCGCTTTCGAGGTGCTCGCAAGGGCACTCGACGCGCAGCCGCTGATAGACGAGCTGCTGCACGCGCTCGACGCTTTCACCGGTGACGAGAGCGAGCAAGAGGACGACATCACGCTCGTCGTCGTGCAACGCAGCGCCGCGACCCATGCCGCCGCCGTCCTGGCCGACTTCGCCGTCGCGAGCGCGCCCGGCAACGAGCGCGACGCGACGCGACGCGTCGCGCAGGCTCTCGCGTCCTGTGACTTGCCGGCGGGCGGGCTGGAGCGGCTGAAGACCGCCACGGGGGAGGCGACGATGAACGCGATGGAGCACGGCAACGACTATGACCCCGGACTGGACGTGCGCATCGTGGTTGCGGCATCGGCTTCAGAGGTGACGGTTCGGATCACCGATCACGGTGGTGACCGCGAGATCGCGGCCGTGCATACGCCCGACATCGCCGCGAAGCTGGACGGGCGTCAATCGCCCCGCGGGTGGGGCCTTTTCCTGATCGAGCGAATGGTCGACGCAGTCCGTCACGAAAGCGACGCAACGCATCACACCGTCGAGCTCGAGATGCACCTGGAAGGAGGCGAACATGCAACCGGCGGAACTTGAGACAACTGTCCGGACGCTGCCAGACGGCACTGTCATCGAGCTGCGCGGCGACATCGACGGCGCAGCACGCGAGACGCTTGTGGCCGCTTATGACTCTTCGACGAGCACGGGGAGCCTGCTGCTCGACTTCGAGCACGTCGCCTACATCAACTCGACCGGGATCGCCTTGATCGTTGACCTGCTCGCCCGCGCACGCGCCGACGAGCGGTCGGTCGCCGCCCGCGGGCTCTCAGACCACTACCGGGAGATCTTCCAGATCACCCGGATCGCGGACTTCATGACGCTCCTCGCCGACGATTCGGGGCCACGCACCAGCGAGCGGGGAGAAGCAAGATGACCGATCTCGCGAAGCCAATGCGGGTGCGGGTGCCAGCCCCCGGCATCAGCGTGATCGAGATAGCAGGCGACATCACCCGGCAATCGGATCTCGCGCTGCGCGACGCCTATGATCGCGCCTCCGACGGCGCCGTCGCGATCATCCTCGCGTTCGAAGAGCTGGAGTACATGAACTCGAGCGGCATCGGACTGCTCGTGACGCTGCTCGTGCGCGCCGGTCGCAACGGCCAACGGATCCTCGCCTGCGGCCTTGCTGGTCACTATCGCGAGATCTTCGAGTTGACCCGCCTTGACGAGGCGATCTCGATCCACGAGACAGAGCATGCCGCACTCGCGGCGGTCACCTCAGCGACTCCGCGCGGATAGTGCGGATCTCTTCCGCGCGCCGCTTCTTGTTCGTCCTCTGGGAGGGGGGTGGCAACGTGCCGTTGCAGCTCGCTCTCGCCACGGGGTTGGTCGAGCGCGGGCATGATGTGCGCGTCCTCACCGAGGACTGCCTTGCCGCCGACGTTGGTGCCGCCGGCTGTCGCTTCGAGCCGTTCGTCGAGGCCCCAAACCGTGCGAGCCGCACCGAGGACCTCGTCCGCGACTCCCAGGCGCGCACGCCGCTCGGCGCCTTCGCACGCGCGCGCGACCGTGTGGTGATGGGACCCGCAGCGGCCTATGCGCACGACACGCGCGCGGCGCTAGAGCGGGAGGCGGTCGACGCGTTGGCGAGCGACTACCTGCTGTTCGGGCCGCCGATCGCTTCCGAGCGGGCAGGCGTGCCCACGGCGCTGCTGGTCCACAACGTTTACATCGTCCCCGAGCCCGGCAAGCCCGCACCCGGTCCTGGATTCCTCCCCGCGCGGGGTCCGCTCGGCCGAGCTCGCGACCGCATCGTCGGCCGCGCGCTCGTGGCTCTTTTCAACCGCGGATTGCCAGCCGTCAACCGCGCGCGCGCAGAGTACGGCCTGTCACCGTTTCGCAACGCGCTCGAGCACTTCGACCATGTCGCGCGCGTGCTCGTGCTGACGAGCGAGAGCTTCGACTTTCACGGTGACTCCCATCCGGAGCACCTGCGGTACGTCGGATCGACCCTCGCAGATCCCCAGTGGGTCGACGACTGGCGCTCCCCCTGGGACGAGGACGACTGCCGCCCGCTCGTCATTGTCAGCCTGAGCTCCACATACATGGCCCAGGAGCAGGTTCTGGCGCGCGCGATCGACGGTCTCAGCCGAGTCGACGCGCGCGTCCTAGTGACCACCGGCCCGGCGATAGACCCCGCGTCATTGCGCGTAGGCGACGACACAACCGTGGTCCGCAGCGCGCCGCACGCCCAGCTGTTCCCCGAGACGGCCGTCGTCGTCACGCACGCCGGCATGGGCACCGTTACCCGCGCGCTGGCCGCCGGCGTTCCGCTCGTCTGCATCCCGATGGGGCGCGACCAGCTCGACGTGGCCGCGCGCGTGGTTTACCACGGCGCCGGAGTGCGCCTACGACCCAGCGCGAAGTCAGGCGCGATCTGCGCAGCCATCGAGCGCGTGATGCGCGAGCCCGGCTTCCGGTCCGCTGCGGAACGAATCGGCGCGACCATAACCGCCGACGCTGCAGCGCAACGGGGCCTCGCCGAACTCGAAGCGCTCGCGTCGGGCAGGCATGCAGCCGGACGGGACTAAGCAGGGACGAAGCACACCCGGAAACCAACCGTCACCAGCGAGCGCGTCCGTCGCCCGTAGCCCCAGCAGTTGTCACCGCTGACGCCCAACCGCGACCATCCGTTATGGCGCTCCACCGAAGTTGCAAGCAGGAGGTCACCGGTTCGATCCCGGTTGGCTCCGCTTCAGGCGCCCCGGGGTGCGGGAAGGAGGGGCCCGGTGTCTCAGTGGACGGATCATTGAGGGCCGGCGGCGACAACGGCATTGATGGCTCGGCGAGCTCGACCCGGCGCCCGGTTAAGGCCCTCCGCGATGCTGTCGATAGTCATGTGTGGGTCGGAGACGCGCGCTTGCGACAGGATGTCTGGTAGCCGGGGTCCTTGCAGTCGCTGGCGTCGTGTTGCTGGGCTCAGGAGACCATCGGCGCAGCGAGAAGGTACGGCTCACCGGTGACGCGTTCGTCACGGCCTACCCACAGGGTTGGACGCTCGCAGTCAAACGAAAGCCGGCGCTCGGCGCGCGATACCAGCTCAGCTCAACGGGAGCGCAAGTCAGCGGCCTTGGAATCCCGCCGGCCGGCACGATTGGAGTCACGATCGATGAAACCCCCGCATCGACCCTAAGCCGCTATCACCTCGCGGGCGCGAAACCCGACGCAGTCGCCTTGAGCCAGAATGCGACCCAACTGCTGCCAAACGTTGTCGGTACGCCGCGCGCCGCCGAAAGCGTCGTCCGCGTAGAGGCTCCGCGCCGGACCCGCCTGGATGGAGCCGATGCGGCGGAAGAGGCCTACACCTACACGTACGCCAGCCTCCCGAACGTGCAGGTTGATGTCCTAAGCCACCATGGAGACAAGATTGTGCTCGTTGAGCTAGACACCGAGCCCGGTCTCGGAGCGGCTGGGCAAGCGGCACTTGCAGCGATCACGGGCGACTGGCGTTGGGGCTGAGTGCTATACGGACCAACTCTGTTGTCGATTTAGGCACTAGCCCCCGATCCAGTGCCTTAATCCATCGCAATCTACTCATATCCGGCGCTATCCGGCGAACCATCCTGTGGCTTCTTTTCCCTGGATTCACGCCGGTTTCTGGCCTCTCGCAAGGCGTCACCGAGGGTGCTTTGCAAGCAGGAGGTCGGCGGTTCGATCCCGCCTGGCTCCACTGGCTTTTTGAGAAGTCGCCGGAACCTAAGTCAACAAAAAGTCAACTTTTGAGCCGCGCTTTGCGCCGTCGAGCGTAGTAGTAGCTGAAGCTCTCGCGCAGCACGACATACGCGGCCGTCGCCACCATAGGGACACCCTCCAGAGTGCTCGGCGCTGAAGAATGAATGGGCCGCCGCCACGACCTCAGCGGGCGGTGATTCTCCTGTCGCCGTGTGGGCCTTTGAGCCCCAGGCCACCTCTCACGATTAGGGGTTCGAGCCCGACTCGCTGTTCGTGTTCGCCCCTGAGTTGCTGTTCGTGCCCTTCGATGCCGACGAAGGCAAGTCCGTTTTCGTCCACAACGGGCTCAAGCGTGCCCGAGAAGACACCGTAGGACGCTCCTGTCCTGGGGCATTTGATTTCCAAGGACACCCCTTCGAACACATCCGCGACCTGATTGGGGGGTTTGGGTTCGGAGGTGACGGTCAGGTGCCCAGGCCACGGGAGACCGAGCGCGGCGACTTGGGGGTTGCCTCTTTCGCAGAACTTCGGTTCCTCGGGATCTTCTGAGCTACTGCACCCGCTGACGCGAAACGTAATCACTTCGTCGGTTCCGGGACCGCCGCCCGGCGGGTTGGTGATCGTCTCGCTGTCCTTAGCACGGCAGAAGGTCGTGTGACTACCTGACAACGCGATCTGGCCATGGCCGGTCACAGCTACGGTTTCGCTCCCGATCAGCTTGCCATTGCCAAACCAATGCGGATCGGTTTCGCCCTGGGCGACCGCCGCGTTCGTGACCACCAGAGCTATGGTGACCAACGCGCTGAGGCTGCCGAGGACCTTCTTGTTCATCGTGTCCCTCAGATTTGCGCGGCGAGTGCATAGCCTACCTCAAGCGTTCCCGTCTCGGTCGGCGCCGGGCGAGGTTCACCAATCCCTTCGCCAAACCCTTCTACTAGGAGTGCATCCCCAGGATCACTCGCCCGACCGCATAGCGCAGCTCGCCCAGCTCCCTATCGCGCCCGACCATCTGGTCGCGCAGCCATTCCAATCCGTAGGTCATCCGCGCTACGAGTCCATACGGAACAGGCCGCCACGCGCGCCGTAGGACGATGGGACGCGGCCAGCGCCCAATCGGCGCCCGTTTTCGCCGTGCGCGCCGAAGACCGGGAAATTAAGTAGCCACGGAGCCACCGTGGCAAAGAAGGGAGATGTCGTCTGGAGGCTCGGGCCTCGACTTCGGTTCGTCCGCGATAGGGGCTCCGCCGTGTTACGCGGACGCTACTGAGTGCGCCGTTATCGCGACGTGAATGGCAACACCCGATCGAGCCCGCTCACTTCCAGGGTGCGCTGAATGTCTTCCCCGGGGATGATCCGCAATTCGTGCCCCTTTTCCTCGCACAGCGTCCCCGCGAGAATGAGCACCCGGAGCCCGGTGGAGTCCATGAACGTCACTTTGCGCAGGTCGATCACAAGCCCAGCGCCGGAGGCACAAACCTCTCGAACCTCTTCCTCAAGCCTGTTCGCCGAGTCAAGATCAAGCTCGCCGGTCAGCGCGAGGATGTGCCTTCGGGCGCGGACGGTCTTGTGGATCGACAGCGGCGCAATGTTCGGCCCTCGACCCGGCACGCTTACCCTCTGTAGTTGCCGTTGATGGAGACCATTCGGTGGTCGCCACACCGCCCCAGCTCCGTCGCGTCTATCGCGGCGATGGCTAGAAACCTCGTTGCAGGCATCGTCACCACAACAGCTTCCCAAACGCCCAGAGCGCCCGGTACTAGACTTTTGGCTGGGTCGAAGTGCGCTGGCTTGCGCACGGGCTGGCCATTCGGCACCAGCCGTCCTCACTGGTGCCACAAGCCATCGAATTGAAGCGTCGTGCCGGGAGCGGCCGTCGCGTTGCGATCACCTTGACATCCCGTTCATGCGAGTCCGAGAGCACATGCTCTGGCTCAGGATCACGAGCGGTCGCGACTCCTCTTCAGCACCGCAATCGACATTCGGGCTGGCGACGGACAATCGCGAGCGGAAAGCGCGGCGCGCCAATGGGCGCCAGCGCCCATAAGTGATTGGAACAGGTCGGATCTAGTGGGATCTTCAGCGTCGATCATTCGTCGGCAACCGACCATACGGCACGTGTCTATGGGCGTTTTGGCGGCTGATGCAAGTCTCGTTCACGCGCTTTGCAAGCAGGAGGTCACCCGTTCGATCCCGGTTGGCTCCACTCGGGGAAGTGCCTGATATCGGGCGGGGTTTTTCGTCGATCTAGCGAGACGGAGCGCGGTCGAAGCACCGCGATTTCCCGGACCGCTGCCCATTGCTGCCCGTTCGAGGGTGCGCGCCGCACGTCCGGCGGGTCCTTCCTCCGGGGGGCTGCTCGGACCATGGTTGCGAGGCCGGCAAAGAATGATCGGTAGGCTCCGCACGGGCCTCATCAGGGCGCGCATGGCGTCGGCGTGAAGCGCTTCGTCAAGAGGTACGCATGGATGTCGAGCGAGTGCGACGAGGCAGGCGAACGCGTCGCCGCGGCCGCGTAGCAACCGTCAACGACGATGCTCCCTAAGGGGCTGACACGCTCGACGGCACGGCGCGCACCACGGCACTGGACTCGGAGTTGACGTCGAGAAAGCTTTCGACGGCGTCGGGCGTGAGCGGCCGAGCGAACAGGAAGCCCTGCGCGAGGTCGCATCCCTCGTTGCGCAGCTGGTGCGCTTGGATCTGCTCCTCAACGCCCTCGGCAAGGGTCTGGAGCCCGAGTGCCTTGCCGAGCTGGATGAGTGTATGGGTCAGAGCATGCGCCTCGCCCGAGTGCGCGAGGCCGCCGATGAAGGTTCGGTCGATCTTCAGTGAGTCGACGGGGAACTGGCGCAGGTACGCCAACGAGCTGTAGCCGGTGCCGAAGTCATCGACGGCGATCCGGACGCCAAGCTGCTTCAGTTCACCGAGCAGGTGCGCGGTGGCGTCTGGCTTGCGCATGAGTACTGTCTCGGTGATCTCCAGAGTCAGCGTCGACGCGTCGAGGTCGCTGGCGCGCAGCGCCGCGCGGACCTCCTCGACGAACTCGGTCCGCTCGAGCTGTCGAGCGGAGACGTTGATCGACACGTCCACTGGGTAGCCGTTTGTGTGCCAGGCGGCCGCCTGCAGGCAGGCCTGCTCGAGGACCCATCGACCGATCGGAACGATCAGCCCGCTGTCCTCCGCGATTGGGATGAACGCGTCGGGTGGGATGACACCGCGCGTGGGGTGGCGCCAGCGCAGCAGAGCCTCGACGCCCACCACGCGCTTGTCCTTGAGGTCCAGCATCGGCTGGTAGGCGAGGAACAGCTGGTCGGCCTGCAGCGCCTCTGCCAGGTCCATCTCAAGGTGGATGCGATCTTGCGCGGCGGTTTGCATGGCGGACTCGAACAGCGCATAACCGTCCTTGCCCACCGCCTTGGCCTTGTACATCGCGAGGTCGGCGTCTTGCAGCAGAGCCTCGGCCGACGACGGCCGGCCGGTTGCAACCCCGATGCTTGCGGTCACGGACACCGGCGACTGCGCCGGCGCTGCGAGCTCGATCGGTTGGCGAAGCACGTCCAGGATTCGCTCCGCGACCAGCTCCGGTCCGGCGTCAAGCCCCACAGTGTCGACGAGCATCACGAACTCGTCTCCGCCGAGCCGGCCGACTGTGTCGCTGTCGCGGAGTACGGCCTGCAGCCGAGCCCCGACTTTTCGGAGCACCTCGTCGCCGACCTGATGGCCGAACCTGTCGTTGATCTGCTTGAAACCGTCGATGTCCATGAACAGCGCGGTGACGGGCACGTCCAGGCGCCGCGCGCGGGCGAGGATCTGCTCGGCCCGGTCGAGAACTAGCATTCTGTTCGGCAGACCCGTAAGCGGATCGTGGAGGGCGCGGTATTCCAGCTCATCGGTCTTCTCGCCGACGAGCCCCCACGCTCGCTGGCGCGAACGCGACAGAACGCGATAGAGCAGGAGTGCGAGCGCCGTCACGAGCAGCCCGAAGCCCAGGCCGATGAGGCCCTGCAAGTTGGCCGAGACGCCGCGACCCGCCGTTCCGCCGACATCGATCAGCCAGCCTTCGCCCAGGCTGGTGCGGTCGGAAAGGCCACGCGAGCTGTCCTTCGCGTTGCCGTCGACGCGCGCGATCAGCTGCACCGGCCCACCGATGTCTTGGTGGTAGAGAGCGATTGTCAGGGATCGCGCGCCTACGACGGTCCGGATCAGCGCGGTCCCGTCGAAGGTCGTGCCGATGAGTCCGGTCAGTGCCGTCCGACGGGCGTCGACGGTCGCGATTGACGCACCACGCCTGTAAACGGCTGCGCCGATCGCTACAAGTGAGTGGCCACCGCTGGCCGGTAGCGGCGTGACTATGAACGTTCCCGTGTCGGTAGCCGTGCGGACCAACCCGAGATAGGGGGAGGGTCCGGCGGCGGTCGGCGCACAGTAGTCCAGCATGCCGGGATACAGGCCGGCTCCGCCCGCGCTGCCGACGATCGCGCGAGTCAGGCAATAGACGGGCCGGTTGCCTGGCGGGACGACCTTGAACTTGGAGCTGACCACCGATCGAAATGCGGGGTCGGCTTCGGCCTGGCGGCGAAACGCAGGCAGACCAGACGCCGGAACCCGCTCTATCAAGGTGGCGACGACGTGGGGTGAAGCTGGAGCGCCGCGCTGCAGCTCTCGATACCACAGCAGGAAGCCGCTCTCCCCGTCCTGGGTTCCCATCGCGGCCCTCGCACGCAGGGTGCGCGTCAGGCCGATGTTCGTGGTGAGCTCTGACCTCAGCGCGTTGGTCGCGTCGGTGGCCGTTGAGTGGAACGACTTGTTGTTGGAATCGATGACGCTTGCACGCCATTCAATCGCGATGAAAGCCGACCCCGCGACGCCCACAAGCACGATCAGCGCGCCGATCAGCGCCACTCGGACGCGACCCGACAGCCAGCTCGTGCCCGCACCCGGTGCTGTGCTGGGCGAGCCCGCTGGATTTGCTGCGAGGGAGTCGCTCCGGTGCGACTCGTACGTCTCCGGGACGCCTGGCTTCACGGCGTCTCCTAACTGCGGTGCGCACCACCGCTGTGGAAGGGGATGGCTCCCCAGTCTCATCGACCGCTACCTGCATCGACCATTCGCCGCAAGGGTGGAGGCAAGCATCGTCAACTCGACGCATGTCTCGCCCCGCAACCAGCTTGAAGTGCACGCAGAACGGGCTCGATCAGCGACCGCGCGCCCGCGCGAGCAGTCGCGCGCTCGGCGGCCGGCTCGTGCGGCAGAGGAGTGGAACGTTCGATTCGCTGGTGAACACGGGCGCCATGACGCTTCCCGGGATCGTCGAATGCGGATGTCCGAGCAGGTGCCCCACCTCGTGGATGACCGTCAGACAGAACATGTTCCAGTCGCGCTCCATCGCCGTCCGCGTCGGCCATTGCCATCGAGCGAGGGAGATCGTGCAGCGCGTGTAGGTGCTCGCCGGCGCTTCAAGGTGGTTTTCCCCGAGCGACGAGCTGAAGGTGACCCAGGCGTCGGTCGTTGGGTCAAGGCCGCGGGGTACAGGCCTCTCGCTGAGGACCGTGATCGGCCCGCCGCAGGGCACCGCACCCCAGAAGCGCAGGGCGACGGTCTTGGCCAACGCGACGGGGTCGCCGCCTCTGGCTGGGTTGGGCGGTCGACCACCTGCCGCACCGGCCGACACCGGGAGGATGAGGGTCGCCGCCAGCATCGCGGCGAGTATGAAACGAGCCATGGGCGAATCCTGAGGCACGCGGGCCCTCGATCGTGTCCTCCGTCGTGGTGATCTTGGGAGGAGGAATCGGGTGAAGGATGGAGGACGTGCGGCTCACCCTCGCGGCTGCGTCTGTCGATGGACTAGTACGGACCGCGATGCAGCCGCAAACCGCAATCACCCTCGTGACCGCCCGCTTCGACGACCTCCTGGCCGGAGGGCTGCGCGAGCTGATCGCCGGCGATCCAAGCCTTGAGGTCCTCGCCGCCGACGTCGAGCACGCGCGACTCGCGGTCGTCCTACGAGCCCACAAGCCAAGCGTGGCGATCCTCGATGTTCACGCTCTGGCCAAGTTCTCCGACGTCAGCCAGCTCGCCGACGGGCAGCCCGCGACGCGACTGGTGGTGTTCGCAAACGACCTCTCGGCCGCCGAATGCGCCCAGTTGCTCGCGTTCGGGGTGAGCGCCTGCATTCGCAGCGACACGCAGTCGCGCGACGTGCGCAACGCGATCCACCTCGCCTCGCGCGGTCTGCAGGTGATCCCGCGAACCGCATCGACGCCGCACGGTGGATCGATCGCCGGCGGACGCATTCTGACCCCGCGCGAGGCCGAGGTGCTCCCGCTGCTTCAGTGCGGCCACTCCAACGCACAGATCGCTCTTGCCTTGCACATCGGTACCGAGACGGTCCGCACGCATGCGCGCAACATC
Organism: Solirubrobacteraceae bacterium; assembly: GCA_035939635.1. GTDB lineage: Bacteria > Actinomycetota > Thermoleophilia > Solirubrobacterales > Solirubrobacteraceae > Palsa-744. Next base: position 641 of record DASZFR010000044.1, on the reverse strand, counting down.
TACCGCAAGCTCGGAATCTCATCCCGCCGCGAACTGCGCACGCCTCCCCGTGCACCCGCCCCCGAGCGTGAGGCTGCCTCGACGCAGTCGCCGCGCCGCCGGGCTGTCTCGGTGCGGCCGCGCACGCGGCGCGGCCAGGGCTTGCGGCACGTTCGGTGAGGTGGCGCCCGTGGATCGCGGGCGATCTCGCAACATACGTTGAGCTGCGCACATTTGGCGAAGTTCACGCGGACGAAGTGTCGATGTGTCCGTGGGCCGACCAGGCCTGGGGAGCCATCCCCTTCTATCGCGGTGGTTGACATCGCAGTGAGGAGACGCCCATGACCCGCGGCGTCCCACAGACACACAAGTCGCCCGCCGGCGACCCCCTCGCAGCAAGTCGAATCTCGTTCCGTCGAGTCCCACGCAAGACGTTTCAGGCGGCAATCGTGCTCGCCGCGTCACTTTGCGGCCTGCTGTCTGCGAGCAGCGCCGTTGCCGCCCCGGCGACGGTCGGCTTGGGATCGGCCGCCAGCTTCTCGGTGTTGGGCGGCTCGACGGTCACCAACACGGGCCCCACGACGATGTTCGGTGACCTGGGGCTGAGCCCCGGCTCATCGGTGACCGGCGCTCCACACGTACTCGGTCAGACGCACGTCGAC
>DASZFR010000043.1:0-16681 GCA_035939635.1 Solirubrobacteraceae bacterium | reverse complement strand
CTGACAGAGACAGGGCTGGACCCGCGCGGCGTCCCCGGCGCAGCTGCACCTCGATCTCACCCGACTCGAGGCTGCGCCGCCCGACGGTCAAACGCACGGGGCAGCCGAGCAGCTCGGCGTCGGCGAACTTCTCCCCCGGCCCCGCTTCGCGATCGTCGTAGAGCACCTCCACACCCCCGCTCCTCAGAGTCTCGTAGAGCGTCTCAGCCGCGGCGCGCTCCGGCGAGGACTCGGCCCCAATCGCAACCAGGTGCACCGCGAAGGGGGCCAGCGACTTGGGCCAGCAGATGCCGTGCTCGTCGGCGAACTGCTCGACGGCCGCCGCGGCCATCCGGGCCGGGCCGATCCCGTAGGAGCCCATCCAGATGGGCCACTCCTGGCCGTGTTCGTCGAGGTAGCGCGCGCCCAGCGCCTCCGAGGAGCGGGTGCCGAGCATGAAGATGTTGCCCACCTCGATCGCCGGCGCGATCGTGAGCGGCTCCGAGCCCAGCAGGTAGGCGTCGCCGACCTTGCGCACGTCCGGGTCGTGCTCGGCGACCTCGAGGTTCGCGGCGTAGTCCGACCCGAGCGCCACCTGGTCCTCCCCGGCGGGGCACGGCGCCATGTACTCGTGGGCGCCGAGCCCGCCCATCATGCCCACGTCTGACTGCACGCGGTAGAAGCGCAAGCCCGTGCGCCGCATGATGCGGTCGTAGGCGCCCACGTGCAGCTCGTAGCGCTCTTCCAGGCCCGCCTGGTCGCGGTCGAAGGTGTAGGAGTCCTTCATGATGAACTCGCGCGTGCGCAGCACCCCCGCGCGCGGCCGCGGCTCGTCGCGCTCCTTGACCTGGAAGTGGTAGAGGATCAGCGGCAGGTCGCGGTAGGAGCGAACCAGCTGCGCGACGTGGAAGGTGACCGCCTCCTCGTGCGTCATAGCGAGCACGAGCTCTGAGCCTTTGCGATCGGTGAGCTTGAACAGCGCGTCGATGTCCAGACGCCCAGTGCGTCGCCACACGTCCGCCGGTTGCAGCACCGGCATGAGCATCTCCTGCCCTCCGATCGCGTTCATCTCCTCGCGGATGATCTGCACCGCGCGCTGGTGCACGCGCCAACCCGCCGGCAGCCACGTCCACATCCCGGCTCCCATCTGGCGTATCAGGCCGGCGCGCACCATCAGCTTGTGCGAGACCGCCTCCGCGTCGGCGGGCGGCTGCTTCTCGGTGGGAAGTAGGTAGCTGGACAGTCGCGTCATGCTCGATCACCGGCTCGCGTCGCGCGGGCGAGCGCCGAGGGTATATGGCGCCCGCGCGACGCGCCTGGCCGGCGCGGATGCGCGCAGCGCTGCCTTTGATAGAACAGCCGCACCTCGCCCAAAAACGTCACGAAGGAGCCACGCGACATGGCCTACTCCGTTCCGCCGCTGCCCTACCCCTACGACGCGCTCGAACCTCACATCGACAAGGCGACGATGGAATTCCACCACGACAAGCACCACAAGGCCTACGTTGACAACGCCAACGCGGCGCTCGCGGGCACCGAGTGGGCCGACCGTCCCGTGGAGGACGTGCTTACGAACCTCGACAGCCTCCCCGCCGACAAGAAGATGGCGGTCAAAAACAACGCCGGCGGGCACTACAACCACAGCCTCTTCTGGGAGAGCATGAGCCCGCAGGGCGGCGGCGCGCCCGAGGGCGAGCTGGCCAGCGCGATCGACGCCGCGTTCGGCTCGTTCGACGACTTCAAGGCCAAAGTGAAGGAAACCGGCATCAAACAGTTCGGTTCGGGCTGGTCGTGGCTGGTGCACGACGGCTCCGGGCTTGCGATCGTGGGCAGCGCCAACCAGGACAGCCCGATCTCCGACGGCAAGACGCCGCTGCTCGGCGTGGACGTCTGGGAGCACGCCTACTACCTCAAGTACCAGAACCGCCGCCCCGACTACATCGACGCTTGGTGGAACGTGGTGCTGTGGAGCAAGGTCGCCGAGCGTCTCGCCGGGGCGTCCTGACCGTCAGCCGCGGCTGAAGCGGCGCCCCGCCACCGGCGAGGCCAGCTCGTCGAGCGCGGCCGGGGCAGGCTGAAGCATCGACGAGAGCACCGCGTCGGCGCTCGCGTCCTGCTCGGCCGCGGCCGCCTCTAGCGCCGCGATCCGCTCGGGCGTCATCGCGCTGGCGTCCTCGTTCTCGGCCAGCCACTCGCGCGCCTGCGCCGCCTGCGCCTCGTCGCGCTGCACAAGCTTGCCGGCGGCGTAGTAGCGGTCGATCTCCTTGAACAGCTCGTCGACGAGCTGCTCGGTGGGCACCTTCTTCAGGGGCTCTCCCTTGGAGTAGATCATGCCCATGTCTTTGGCGCCGGTGATACCGAAATCCGCGTGGCGCGCCTCGCCGATGCCGTTTACGGCGCAGCCGAGCACGGAGACCTCGATCGGGTCCTCGTACGCTTCCAGGCGCTGCTCGACTTCGGCGACGACGCGGTCCATGTCGAACTGCAGCCGCCCACAGGTGGGACACGCGATCAGCACGGGGCCGCGCTCGCGCAGCTTGAGCGCCTTGAGCACCTCCCAGGCCACCTTGACCTCCTCCTCGGCGTGAAACGTCGAGAGCGAGATCCTGATCGTGTCGCCGATCCCATCGGCCAGCAGCGTGCCGAGCCCGACCGCGGACTTGAGCGACCCCGACCACTTGGTGCCGGCCTCGGTGATGCCCAGGTGCAGCGGATATGGGATCCGCTCGGAAAGCATGCGGTTGGAGGCGATCGTGTTTGGCACGGAGGTGGACTTCATCGACACCTTGAAGTTGGCGAAATCCAGCCGCTCCATCAGCTCCACGGTCTCGATCGCGGCCGTGACGAGCGCCTCGACCGGGTTGTCGTACTCGAGCTGGCGCAGGTGCTTGGGCAGCGAGCCCGAATTCACGCCTACGCGCAGCGGCGTCCCGCGGCGCTTGGCCAAGTCGATGACCTCGGCCACCTTCTCCGCGCCGCCGATGTTGCCCGGATTCAGGCGCACGCAGTGGGCGCCCGCCTCGATCGCCTTCAGCGCGAGCGTGTGGTTGAAGTGGATGTCGGCGATCACCGGGATGGGCGACTGCGCCACGATCGTCTTCAGCGCCTCGGCGTCCTGCTCGCGCGGCACCGCCACGCGCACGATGTCCGCCCCCGCGTCGGCCACAGTGCGGATCTGATCCATCGTGGCCGCCAGGTTGGCGGTCTCGGTCTTGGTCATCGTCTGCACGGCGACGGGCGCACCGCCCCCGATCGGCACCGGGCCAACCTGGATCTGGCGTTCTGAGGCCATAGGCTGATTTTAGATGCCTGACGTGTACGCAACCGCGCGGGGTCCGCTGGCGCGCGTGGCGGCCCCGCTGGCGTCGCGTTCGCGCGCGCGCCGGCACGAGCGGTTCTTCGCGCTTGCCGGCGCCAACCCCGGCGATCGCGTGCTGGATGTCGGATGCGGCGCGCTCGGCTTGCGCGCGCTCGAGCCCGAGCTGGACATCACCGGCGTCGACGTGGTGGCGCGGCCTGACTACCCCGGCCCGTTCGTACGCTCCGACGCGGCGGACGGCCTCCCGTTCGCCGACGACGAGTTCGACCTGGTGTACTGCTCCAGCGTGATCGAGCACGTGGCGCCGGCGCGCCGCCAAGCGTTCGCCGCCGAGATCCGCCGTGTGGGCAGGGGCTGGTACGTGCAGACGCCCGCCTGGTCGTTTCCCGTGGAGCCGCACTCGCTGCTGCCAGGCGCGCACTGGCTGGCACCGCGCCTGCGCCGCACCTACTGGAGGCTGGGCGCAGCGCGGGCGTGGGAGGACATCGCGCTGCTGCGCCGCGACGAGATCGAGCGCCTGTTCGGCCCTGCGCGCGCCGAGCGCTTCGGGCCGCTGGTCAAGAGCTGGGTATGCGCGCAGCCGCCGCCGTCGAGGCGGTCAACCAGCGAGACGGCCGATGTCGTTGCTGAGGCCGTTGAGCACGAGGAACACCAGCAGGACGATCCCCACTGAGCTGAAGCGATACATGCTCGCCAGCGAGATGCGCCGCCCACGCACCTTCTCGGCCACCGCCCAGAGCACGTGCCCGCCGTCGAGCGGAAGGAACGGAAACATGTTGAGCACCGCGAGGATCAGCGAGATGAAGCCGAGGAAGACCAGCGCGTAGCCGGCCCCCGCGGCGACCGTTTCGTGGGCGATCTGGGTGATTCCGACGATGCTGTGAAATTCTTTTCTCACCTTTTCGCTTGTGAACGCGTGGCCGATGCTGGTAACCGTCTGCGTGGTCACGCCCCACATCTCGTCCACCGCGGCACCGGCCGCCGAGAAGAGGCCGAAGTGCTTGGCGCGCAGGCCGAACTCGAAGCCAAGCTCCATCCGCGCCAGCGCCGCGTTGTAGCGGGGAACGACCGACAGCGCCACGGGCCGCCCGTCGCGTAGGACCGTCAGCCTGACGGGGCTGGTCGCGGCGCAGCCGTCGGTCTGCGCGCGCGCGCAGCGGTGCGACGCGATCGATTCGCGGACCTGTTCGGCGCTGCGGGCGTCGTGGCCTTCGATTGCCACGATGCGGTCGCCGGCGCGCAGGGCGGCGGCGGCGGGCTGCCCGTGCTCGACTTCGTGCACGGTGTCGGTCGACTGCACAGTCTGCGTGGCCGGGTGCAGGTTGGCCAGAGTTTCGGCGCCGTTGAGGTTGCCCGACAGCAGCACGCCGGTGAACAGGACGAACGCGATCAGCAGATTGACCGCCGGGCCGGCGACGATCACGGCGATGCGCTTCCACGGTGGCTGCGCGTAGTAGGCCCGCCTGGCCGCCTCGGGGTCGAGCTGGCCGAGTTCTTCGGGGTTCATGCCGGTGATCTTCACGTAGCCGCCCGCAGGGATCGCGCCGACCACGTATTCGGTTTCGCCGCGCTTGAAACCGAACAGCTTGGGGGGGAAAAACAGCGAGAAGCGCTCCACGCGCATGCCCACGGCCTTCGCCACCGCGAAGTGCCCGAGCTCGTGCAGAACGATCAAGAGCACAATGCCGAGGATCGTCAGGACCCAGCTCATGCCAGCCAGTGTGGCAGGGCGCGAACTCGTTCCGTCGGGGTAACTGGCGACGAACGGTGGTCGCCGCTTCAGGCGGCGGCCTCGGCGATCAGGGCGCCGGCGACCGCGCGCGCGTCGCGGTCGGCCTCGTACAGCGACTCGAATGCGCGCACGGGCGCCGGCCCGAGCTGCGCGAGCGTTTCCTCGATCACCCGCGGAATCCCGACGAAGCGCAGGCGGTCGTTGAGGAACGCGTGCACAGCAACCTCGTTTGCCGCGTTGAGAATGCACGGCGCGGTCCCTCCCGCCTGCGCTGCTTCGCGCGCGAGGCGCAGGCAGGGAAAGGCGTGCAGGTCGACCGGCTCAAAGCTCAACCGGCCCATCGCCGCGAGATCCAACGGCGCGACTCCCGCCGGCTCGCTTTCGCCCCCGTGAAGCGCGTAAGAGATTGCGACGCGCATGTCCGGAGGGCCGAGGTGCGCGAGCATCGCGCCGTCTGTCATCTGAATCAGCCCGTGCACGAGCGACTGTGGATGCACGATCACGTCGATGCGCTCATATGGGATGCCGAACAGGTGGTGGGCCTCCATCAGCTCGAGGCCCTTGTTCATGAGGGTGGCGGAGTCGATCGTGATCTTGCCGCCCATGCTCCAGGTGGGGTGCGCCAGCGCCTCCTGCACCGTGACGTCGCCAAGGCTCGCGGCGTCGCGCCCGCGAAAGGGACCGCCGCTGGCCGTGATGATCATGCGCTCGACCGCCCCCGGCGGCTGTCCGGAGATCAGCTGATGCAGCGCAGCGTGCTCTGAGTCAACCGGCAGGATGCGCGCACCGGTGCCTTCGGCGAGCGCCACCACGAGCTCGCCGCCCACGACGAGCGACTCCTTGTTGGCCAGCGCAAGGTCGATGCCCTCGCCGAGCGCAGCCACGGTCGGGCCGAGGCCGGCCGAGCCGACGAGCGCGTTCAGCACGAGATCGGCGCGCGACTCCACCACCAGGCGCACGAGCCCCTCTGGACCGGCCAGCACCTCCCCGTCGAACGCCTCGGCGGCCAGCGCCGCCGGCTCGGGGTCTGCCAGTGCGATCCGCTGCACACCATGCGCTCGCGCCTGCGCAACGAGGTCCTGCCAGGAGCTCTCCGCGGACAGGCCTACGAGCTCGAACTCGCCGGTCGCCGCGCACACCCCCAGCGCCTGGGTCCCGATCGATCCGGTGGAGCCCAGCACCAGCAGGCGCCGGCGGGCCGGAGCTTCCTCAGGCGACTTCACTGCACGTCCGGAGGCTGAGCGCCGCGGCCTGCGCGCTGGCCTGAGCCAGAGCCCGCCCCGCCTGTGCGCGCACGTCTGCGACCGCCACGGCCTCTCCATGCCGCGGGGCTTCGGCAAGGTCGAGTGCCACCGTGGCGGCCACGGTGCGCGCCGTCAGCCAGCGCCCGATCGCGGCCGCCTCGCCGGCCGGCTGCGCGAGCGCCTGCAGGCGTTCGGTGGCGAGCTGACTCTGGGCCGCTCGCTGGCGGATCACGTGCGGCGCCTGCGGAGCAAGTCCGCGCAGCCGACCACGCGCGTCGATGTAGGCGACCTGTACCTGCTCGCGGCGGCAGATCGCATTGGCTTTCGCGGCGAATTGGCGGTGACCGACCGCGGGGCGGACGGAGCCGCAGCCCGCAGCGCACGCCACTGCGACGGCGCCGGCCGCGATGAGAGCCGCCAGCCCGGCGATGTCATCCATGCGGGCCGGCACGCACCGGGCGCAGCGCCGCAAACGCTTCGCAGGCGACGGGGTTTGCGCGTGACTGGCCTGTACCTGTCCGCCGCATCGTGTCGCGCGCAAATGTTAGAGCGCCCGCCACGCAGCGCCGTGCGGGGGATCCGCGACAGGCCGGCCTGCTCGCCCGAGCCGACACGGTCGCAGCGGGCCGATCCGATCGCGCGGGCTCTGCGCCGAAGAGCGCGAATCGTGACTACTGCTCCACGCCCGCGGCGGCAAGCGCTTCTGCCCACGAGAAGTACGTGAGGATCTTTGCCACCTTTCCGTCGCGGAAGTAGAACACCGCGCCCAGCGGCGGCGCGAGCCAGATGCCGTCGTTGCGCATCCGGCTGCTGAAGCGGAACAGTCCGACCACGGAGTCGCCGGTGTCGATCAGCTCCTCGATATCCCAGCGGTACTCGTCCACCCTCTCGGTCCACAGCGCCGCCACCTCTTGGACGCCCTCATGACCGCTGTACACCGCGTCTTCGAGCCATCCAGGCGGAACGTGCACCTCGGCCTCGGCGTCATAGAAGCCGATCCAATCGTCTCGCCGCTCGTTGAAAGCGCGACTCAACTCGCGCACTGTGTCGAGGTCCTGCCCGGACATGGCGCGTGCAGTATTCCGTACCGAAGCGGTCCAGGCGTTACCGTGCGGTCGCCGGCGGCCGAGGCGCTCGACGATCGTCCGATAGCGCACGCTTGCTGGGTCGTCGGCCTGTTCAGCGGGTACAACTAGGAGCACATGCTCAAGCTGAGGTGCGTCGCGTGTGGGCTGACGGTGCCCTACAAGGGCTCCGCCGGAGACCTGTGCCCGCGCTGCATGGTGCGCGAGCGCCGCGCCGTGGTCCTGATTCCGGTGAGCGATCAGCCGGTCAGCACGGCGGGGCGCTCGATGGGGAGCCTGCGCCTCAACACGCGTGTGGAGGGCAATCGCCACACGATCGTGCTGAGCGGCGAACTGGACGTCGCCTCCGCCCCGGTGCTCGAAGAAGCGCTCGCCGACGCGTGTGACTCCGGCGCGCGCGAGGTCGTGCTCGACATGAGTGGCCTCGAGTTCATGGACTCCACCGGGCTGCGCGCGATCATACGCGGCAAGGCTCGGTGCGAAGACCTGGACTGCGACTATCGCCTCACGCCGGCGCAGCGGCCCGTAGAGCAGAGCCTCACGAGCACCGGGGCGCGCGGGCTACTGGGGCTCGGCAGGCAGCGCAGCGAGCGCGCGAGCCGCGCGCAGGCGGCCGACCCCTCTCAGGGGCGGCGCGGGCCTGTGGCCGGGGGCGAGTGAGCGAGCAAGAGCGTGCGCTGGCGCATCAGCCCCCGCCGCCCTGGCGCGTGGCGTGGGTCTTCGCAAAGCCCGCGCGCGGCGCCTCGCTGCTCACGCGATAGGGCTTGACGCTGTAGTAGCCGTCCTCGCCGTCGCGGCGACGCCGCTCGATGAAGCCGCTTCGCGTTAAAAGCTCAAGCGCTTTGTCGCCGTTTGCGCGTGTGACGCCCGCGCGAATCCTGACCGCCGGCGCAGAGGCTCCCGGCTTGGACTCGACCACGCGCGAGACCAGCTCCAGCAGGTCGCGCGCTCGCGCGAGGCTCTCGTTGGCGGCCATCTACGTATCGCCTCCCACAGACGACACCATAGGGCTGATGCTCGCGAAGTGAGCGCTCTACCGGCAAGCCGGTAGAGCCGGCTCGTGAGACTGCTGCTGCGTGCCATCATCGGAGTCGGCGACGCGATGAGCAGCGCCGGCAACGACGGACTGGGCAAGATCATGTTCGCGGTGCCCTAGACGATGGGCCTGCCGGGCCAATGACTTCCCGGGGAGAGTAGGCCCCACAGGGGAGAGACAGGGCCGCTCTGCGCCAGCCGGACCCCCGACCCGGCCGGAGCGGCCCGCTGTCCGCTTCCGAGTTGGCCGAGCACACGGAGCACGGTTCGCCGCAAAGTCCGCGGTTGCACGTTTAGGCGCAGCCGCGGTCGGGAAGGCGTAGTGCGCCCAAGCGCAATGACGCGGAGCGAGTTGGGCCAGGGATTCTCCCCGCCAGCAGCAACTCCGAACAGGAAGTTGAGGGCCTCGAGGCCGACGCACGAAGCGAAGGCCCGAGGCCTGCTGGAGCGCCGGACGGGTCGGCCGCGGCGGGGGCTGGTCCACAAACATCGCCGGGGAGTAGGTCCGCGAGGGATATGCTTCGAGTACGCGCGTTCCTAGGTCGCTCGGTGTCTCCGAGAGGACTAGGGAGCGCGGGCAGCCTGCACGGGACTCATTCGTCTCTCTCCTTCTTGTGCGCTGTCCCACCTCAAGAGGGGGGCGAGAAGCAAGTTGGCGATGCCGAGCACCGAGATCGACCGTCGCGTGAGCCCAGTAAGCGCGGCTGTGAGAAGAAATGATGAGCTGATCGCGCGCGCTTCCAAGCGCACGGATCTGGCAGGGACCGCCCTGGTGCACGCCGCCGAGGACTTGGGAAGCGCGTGCGGCCGCGACGGCAACGCCCTGACGGGCCTCGCCGAGGTGCTTTTGAACGACGCGGGGCGCCTCTCTCAGCTCGTCGAAGACATCGAGAGCCACAGGACCATCCCGGAGGATGGATGATTCATTGTCGGCAGATTGCCGGGGTTGCCCACGCCCTCGCTCGCAAATTGCGTCAACGTGTTGAGTGAGTGGGAGGAGCAGAGAATGGAGACACTGACACTGACCGACCAGCAAGGCCTCTGCATCGCGGAGCTGCCCGAGGACTACCGGGTGGTCGGGATCGACCGCAGCGCACCTCTTGTGCGCAAGCCCACGGGGGAGCTCATGCGCATCCAGCAGGATGGGCGCCTGACCACGGCCACGATAACGGCCAAGGCCAGGCTCACCGCCCGCCGACCCGATCAGGTGGGGCGCGTCGACGGCGACGTGATGGCGAGTACCCCGTACACAAGCGTCATGGACTAGGCAGCTCGCCGAGCACGTGAGCGCCTCGCGCCTGCGACCCTCAAGCAAGCACCGCAGACCGAGGCAGACGCGGCTCATGGCTGCCGCCTTCGGGTTTCGGTGATCCGAGGCCGGGTATGGGTCTCGCCGGGTATCCGGGGACAGCAGGGCGTCTCTAACTTCAAGGAACGGAGGCATCCATGAGAAGGCTTCTCCTGATGTTCGCGCTGGCGTTGACCCTGTCCGCGGTTGGCGCAAGCTCGGCCCTCGCCGCAGCCCCGGAGGGGGCGCAGAAGGCACAGCTGTACGGTCCGTTTGGCTTCGAATCCGCCAGCTGCGGGTCGGGCGCCTACCCAACCCCGGAAACGTTCGGCTTCGTGGTCTTGAACACCCCCGGTGACGAGACGACCTTGACCGGCGAGGTCGCGCTCAAGCACGCCGCGCCAAACACCACGTACTCCGTGCGCGTCGCAGAGCTGGTTCCCCCGCCCCTGGGTGCCTGCTTCGAACGCGCTCCCGGCGTAATCACGACCAACAAGCAAGGCAACGGCAACCTTCATTTCACGACCGCACGCGTCCCGAGTGCCACGACGTTCGAGGTGAAAGTCGTCAGCGGGTCGTTGACGGAAGTCTACGCCAGCTCCGTCGTGGAACTCGACTAGACCGCGCGGCTGACGGCCCGATAGTTTCACGTGAGGGCGGGGCTGCGGCTCCGCCCTTGGGCGTCTTGGGCTGGCGCGAATACTGGCGCGAGGGGTGTGCCGAGAGGGCGGAAACGGCTCTAACAATCGGACGGCTTCGATGATGCGCGTGTGCTCGTTCGTCATCGGGTGGTCACCATCCCGGCGCGCGAGCGATCAGGATTCCAACGGCGCGCGCGCGAAAAAGCCACTGGGGGCGGGTCGTGCCGCGGGTCGATTGAACTTTCGACCCCGGCCCGGGGGTGCTGAGCGATGCAGCGCCTCCTGCCCAGCCGGTTGCCCTCCGGGCCTTGGCTCGTTCGGCTAGTGCCTGGCGTGACAGCCCGCGGCCATGCGCCGCTGACGAATGTTGGGAGCAACGGCGGTGGTAGTAGCCATAGATTCACCGTAATCACTCAATAGCTCATGGCGAGGCGATGTGTTACGGATCGCGTCCAATGTGTTACGGGCCGCATCCGCTCCCGCAGAAACTCGGCGACCCGACCGCAAGGGCTGGGTCGCCGAGTTCATCGTGTGCTTCCAGCTACGGGATGGCTTCGTATTCAGCTTTAGCTTTGAGTTCTTTTCCACCGAAGATCGATGAGAAGCTAAACGGCGCCGAGTTCTTGAAGCCGCCGCCGATCCAGGCTTCTTTGCCGCTGGCTTTGTTTTCGTGGCCGCCGCTGACCGAGGCGTCTTCGCCGCTGGCGAGGTTGCCAAAGCCGCCGCTTACCGATGCTTCCACGAAGTTGGCGGTGTTTTCGCCGCCGCCACTGATCGAAGCCTTCTTTGCGCTGGCCGTGTTTTTGAAGCCGCCGCCGATCCAGGCCTCTTCGCCGCTGGCTGTGTTCTTTTCGCCGCCGCTGACCGACGATAGTTGGCCGCTGGCGGTATTTTCGAAGCCGCCGCTGACCGACGCATAACGGAAGGCGGCTTTGTTGGCCACACCGCCGCTAACCGAAGCAGTGAACACGCTGGCTGAGTTTCGTTCGCCGCCGCCGATCCAGGATTCGCCGCCGCTGGCTGTGTTGCTGGAGCCTCCGCTGACCGACGACTCGCTGCCTTCGGCGACGTTGAAGATTCCACCGCTGACGGTCGCGAATCCTGCGTTTGCCGTGTTGCGTTCACCGCCGAGCACGGAGGCGGACTCGCCAGTGATCGTGTTTGCGCGGCCAGCGACGATCCCGCCGAAGCTCGTGAATTCCTGTTCTTCGCCAAGGATCAGGTCGTGCGAACCCGTCTGGGCACCTGGTTTCCCGCTGCGGTATGCCCCTGGATTCTCGTCGTAGCCGATCACGAGGTTCCCCTCGCCATTGGTCGATTCCGTTTTACCTGCACCGTTCACGACCTGGATGTTGGCCCCAGAGAACTGAACGGTCGGCTTGCCGCCGACTCCCGAGGCCTGCACCTTGACGTATTTCAGGAGAGCCTTCAGTTCCTGTTCTTCAGAACCCGAGAACGAGGCCAGTTTTTCGAACTTGCCTTCGTGCGTCGGGCTGACTGCCGTGCAGCCGGCGTTCGTCCACCCGCCCGTATGTTTTTTGCCGACCTTCGTGGCTTTGACGCAGAGCGTCGCGGGTTCCGCCCATGCGCTTGACGCGCTGAGCGCCACCACAATCAGTGCCGCCAGCGCGCCGAGCACGATCACCGGCATACCGGACCTTCCGAGGGACATGACCTGCCTCCTGCTGTCGCCATCCTTCGCGGCGCGAGTTGGCATCGCAGGCCCCCCCGAGGGTCACGGTGTCACGCACCGCGCTGTCCGTTCGCATACTACGCTCGTCGGGGACCGCCGAGTGTACTTCGGGGAGAGGCCGACGGTTGTGGAGTACGTCACACAGCGGAGCGCCAGCGATAGGTTTCTTGGCTCTGGCAAGCCAACAAGCCCGCTTAGTGCACGTACGCGGCCCAGATGTAGTAGCCGACCACCACCGTGAACAGTGTCGCGTCGAGGCGATCGAGCGCGCCGCCGTGGGCGCCGAACAATCCCCCTGAGTCCTTGGCGTGCGCTTCGCGCTTGACAAACGACTCAAACAGGTCGCCGACGGGCGCGGCGACCGCCACCCCGATGCCGAGAACGAGTGCATGCGTGGTGGGAAGCCAGTCCTGATAGCGGCCAGCCAGCCACACTCCCAACACCGCGCAGGCCATGCCGATTATCAGGCCCTCCACCGTCTTGCCAGGCGAGATCGCCGGCGCCAGCTGCCTGCGGCCAAACAGGCGGCCGCCAAGATACGCGCCGGTGTCGCCGAGATATGTACCCACCAGCACGTCGATCACGATGCCCAGACCGTGCGGCAGCGCGCGCAGCAGCACCGCGTGCGCGAACGCGAAGCCGATCCAATACACGCCCAGGAGGGTCAGCGCCAGGCCTCCGAGGCTGGGACGCGGCTGCATCAGCGTGAACGCGAACAGCAGCGGCAGCACACACACCGCGACAAGCAGGATCTGGTACTGCCCTCCGTAATGCGCGGCCGCGATCAGGCCGGCGAGCCCCATGAAACCTGCCAGCCGCACCGGGTGTACCCGGTCGTACATCGCAAAGAGCTCGTGCAGACAGATCGCGCCGAACAGCAGCACGCCGGCGGCGAAGACCACTCCGCCCTCGATCACCAAGAAGAGGGCGAGCGCGATAGCGGGCAGCGCCGCGAGAATGCGAGCGGCGAGATCCGAGCGCTGCCGTGGCGCGCTGCCGCGGGTCGGCCGTGTCCGCCGGGCGGCGCGTCTGCGGTTGCGCCCGCTGCGCTCGCGAGTAGCCATCGGGGCTAGCGCCTGCCGAATCGCCGGCGCCGGCGCGAGTACTCGGCGAGCGATTCCTCGAGAGCCTCACGTGTGAAGTCGGGCCACAGCTCCTCGCGGAACACCAGCTCGGAGTACGCCGACTGCCACAGCAGGTAGTTGGACAGCCGCTGCTCGCCGCTGGTACGGATGATCAGGTCCGGGTCGTGCATCTCGGGCGCATACAGACAGCTGCGAAACTCCTCCTCCGTCGTGCCTGTGAATCTGCGCGCCGCGTCCATGATCTCGGCGCGTCCACCGTAGTCGAATGCCACGAACAGCGAGATGCGCTCGTTGTGTTGCGTGAGCTCCTGCGCCCAGTCCATGCGACGCACGAGCTCGGCCGAGATGCGCTCGCGCCGGCCGATGAAGCGCATGCGCACCCCCTCTTCATGCAGCTCGGGGGTCTCCCCGGCGATGCGCCGCGAGAACATGTCCATCAAACCCTGCACCTCGGCGGGCGGGCGCGACCAGTTCTCGGTGGAGAACGAGTAGACCGTCAGCTCCTTGATGCCGAGCTCCGCGGCGTCGCGCAGGCGCGCCTTTACCGTGTCGGCTCCCGCATTGTGGCCCTCGTTCACCGTCACGCCGTGCGCGCGCGCCCAGCGGCCATTGCCGTCGGTGATGATCGCCACGTACCTCGCCGACGGGCCGTCCGGCCCCTCATCGGTCGCCGAGGCCCGATCCGCAGCGAGCGCCATCAGACTGCGAGGATCTCCTCTTCCTTGGCCTTCAGTGCCTTGTCGAGCTCGCCCACACGACTGTCGGTGAGCTTCTGCAGCTCGACCTCCGCGCGATGCTCGTCATCGGATGAGGCTTCGCCTTCGCTCTTGAGTTCGCGCAGCTGGTGCATCGTGTCGCGCCGGATATTGCGGATCGCCACCCTCCCCTCCTCGGCGAGGTTCCGAACCACCTTCACCAGCTCGCGGCGGCGCTCCTCGGTCAGCTCGGGCACCACCAGACGTATGAGGCTGCCGTCGTTGGACGGGTGCAGGCCGACGTCTGATTCGTTGATCGCCTTCTCGATCGCCTTGATCGAGGACTTGTCGTAGGCCTGCACCGTGAGCAGGCGCGCTTCGGGGGCGGAGATCGTAGAGAGCTGGTTGAGCGGTGTGGCCGCGCCGTAGTAGTCGACCACCACGCGATCCAGCAGCGCCGGGCTCGCCCGGCCGGTGCGCACGGTCGCGAACTCGTGTTGAGCCGCTTCGGCCGATTTGACCATCCGTTCTCGCGCGTCCTGCAGCAGTTCGTCGATCAGGTTCTCAGTCGCCATCACCGTCTCCTCGCGGCGTCGAGACCAGGGTTCCCACTCGCTCGCCCGAGATTATCCGCGCCAGGGCCTGCTCGTCGTCCATGTTGAACACGTTCAACGGCATCGCGTTCTCCATGCACAGCGCGAGCGCGGTGGAGTCCATCACCCGCAGCCGGCGCTCGAGCGCCTCCATGTGGGTGATTTCGGGAATGAATTCCGCCGTGGGCTCGATCGCGGGATCGGCGGTGTAGACCCCCTCGACGCCGTTCTTTGCCATCAGGATGATTTCCGCGTGGATCTCCGATGCGCGCAGCGCGGCTGCAGTGTCGGTGGTGAAGAACGGGTTGCCGGTGCCAGCCGCGAAGATCACCACGCGACCCTTCTCCAGATGGCGCATGGCGCGCCGGCGGATGTAGGGCTCCGCCACCTCGGACACGGCGAGCGCCGACTGCACGCGCGTGTCCGTGCCCATCGTCTCCAACGCATCCTGCAGCGGTAGCGCGTTGAGCACGGTCGCGAGCATGCCCATGTAGTCGGCCGTAGAGCGGTCCATCCCCGCCGCGACGCCCTGCATGCCGCGAAAGATGTTGCCTGCGCCCACGACGATCGCCACCTCCACACCCTGGTCGTGCACCGCGGTCACTTGGCGCGCCACGTCGGTCACGCGCTCGGGATCGGTGCCGTAGTCCAGCGTGCCCATCAGGGCCTCTCCGGACAGCTTCAACAGGATGCGCTTGAAAGCGGGGGCCATGACCGGCGCAGAGCCTATCCGCGGATCGCTTACGCAGGACGTCTACTGCCCGACCGCGAAGCGGGCAAAGCGGCGAATCACCACGTTCTCGCCGGTCGTCGCGGTGAGCTCGTCGCGCAGCTGCTGCACCGTCTTGCCCTCAAAGACGGGGTTGTGCATCTCCTGCTCGAGCAACACGACGGTCGACAGCCACGCGTCGAGCTTGCCCTGCACGATGCGCTCGCGCACGTTCTCGGGCTTGTCCGCGGCTTCCTGCTCATAGATTCGGGTCTCCGCGTCGCGCTCGTTCTGGGGCACGTCTTCCCGGCCCACGAAGCGCACCGTGGGCGAAGCGGCGATCTGTATCGCGACCGCGCGCGCGAACGCCACGAAGTCCTCGTTCTTGGCAACGAAGTCGGTGTTGCAGTCGACCTCCACAAGCACACCTACACGTGCGCCCGCGTGGATGTAGGACTGCACCGTCCCCTCCGTAGCGGTCCGCTCTCCGAGATCCTGGATTTTCTTGCCCTGCTGCACCCGCAGGATCTCGATCGCCTTCTCTACGTCGCCGTGCGCCTCGCTGAGCGCGCGCTTGCAGTCCATCATTCCCGCCCCGGTGCGCTCGCGCAGCGCCTTCACGTCCTTTGCGCTGATCTCCGCGGTGCTCATGTCTTTCAAGCCTCCGCTGCCGGAGCAGCCGCGCGCTCGACATCCTCGTCCGTCTCGCCGGTCGCGTCAGCCGGGATCTCGGGCGCGGTCGGCGGCTCGCCGCCCGCATCGCCCGCGTCGGACTTTTTCGCAGCCGGTTTTTTGGCAGCTGTTTTTTTCGCGCGCGGTTTGCGACCCGGTTTTTTCTGCGGCTCTCCAGCCTCACCGGCGTCCGTCTGCGCACTCGCCTCAGCCGCCGGCTCGGGCTCCACGGTGGGCTCCGCAGCGGCCTGCGACGTGGCGGCCGGCTCGGCGATCACCTCCGGCGCGGCCTGGGTCTCGGCCGCGACCGGCTCGACCGGGGCAGCGTCGACGACGCTGGGTTCAGGAGCGACCGGGGCCGCCGGCTCGGGCTCCGCAGCCACCGGCTCCGGCTCAGGCGTCGCAGCTGGGGGCTCAGGCGCGACGGCCTCGGGCTCAGGCGCCGCAGCTGGAGGCTCGGGCGTGACGGCTTCGGGCTCAGGCGCCGCAGCCGGGGGCTCAGGCGCCGCAGCTACGGGCTGGGCGGGTGCCGGCGCGGGCTCGGCGGCTGCCGGCCGGCGGGGGGGCGCGGCGGGCGCGGGCGCCGCGGGTGGCGGCGGCGGTGGTGCTTGAGCCGCGGGGTCCGGCGCTGGTGGCGGCGCCTCCGCAGGAGCGGGCGCGGCAGCAGCCGCTGCCTCCGCCGCGGCGCGTTCCTCGGCTTCGCGACGCGCTTGCTCCTCGGCCGCCTGGCGGGCGCGCGCCTCGGCCTCGATGCGCGCGCGCTCCTCTGCTTCTTCGCGGGCGCGCTGCTCCTCTGCCCGAAACACGCCATAGCCTTCGGCGACCACGTCACCGATCGCGTGCGTGATCAGCGCGCACGAGCGGATCGCATCGTCGTTGCCGGGGATCACGTAGTCGATGCAGTCGGGGTC
>DASZFR010000042.1:0-10675 GCA_035939635.1 Solirubrobacteraceae bacterium | reverse complement strand
CCTTGACGACCAGGACCTCCTTGCCGACGATGATGCGGTCGAAGTCGATCGGCAGCGAGTCGTTGAGCAGCACTCGCTTGATCGAGGGGGAGTTCAGCAGCCGCGCGAGCTTGTTGACGGGCGCGTCGAGCTTTGCGGTGGTCATCGAGCGCGCGTCCGCGAGTTGCGCCGTGAGCTCAGCGGTGAAGAAGTCGGCGATCTCCTTGAACGCCGGCAGCTCACGCACCTTCGCCGCCACCGCGCGGCGATATGCGTAGCCCTCCTCGCCCACCGAGAGCAGCCTCGCCGCATCCCACAGCGTGGCGCGCCGGTCGAACGCGAGAACGGCGATGATCGCGTTGCGCAGGTAGCGATCCGAGGACGCGCGAATGTCGACGTCCGTGAACAGGTTGCGCAATGCGCCGACCACGTAGTCGGCGATCACGTCCGCGGGCGCGTCCACGGCCAGTGGGTTGAAACCGCACGTCGGGCGCGCGAGGTCGAGTAGCGTGCACGCGCGCTCCTCCGGCACTGCGCTGAGCGCAGCGTCGGCGGCGTCGCCCTTGGGATCGAGCACGATCACAGCGCAGCGCTCGCGCCGCAGGTCCTCGGCGATTGTCGCCACCAGGTAGCTCGTCTTGCCCTGCTCGACCGCACCCGGGACCGCGGTGTTGAGCTTGCGCAGGTGGGGATGGATCGATACCTGCCCCAGCGCGTCTTGCAGCGAGCCGCCCCCGTCTGCCGGGCGCAAGATCGCGGGCGGCGCGGGAGCCAGCGGCAGCGCCGAGCGCGAGAACGGCACCGTGCTGTAGTCGGGTGAGGGCGCGTGCCATAGCGAGGCAAGCTCGGTCGACGCGTACACGCCCGTGCGCAGGTCGGGAACCGCGTTTCCCTCTCCGCGTTGCAGGCGTCGCCGGTAGCACGCGAGCAAGCCATGCCGGATGTGGGTGCCGCGCTGCACGAGCGCGTTCTCCGCCTCCTGCGCGCGGAGCTCCGAGGCGATGCCCTCGCACTCTGCGCGGCTCGCCGCCAGCACGCGAACGTCGGCGAAGAACAGCGGACGGTGCTGCACGTCGAGTGCTCCGCGCAGCTCGGCGTCCTCCACCATCGAGCGGTCGCGCATGAGCAGGTGCTCGCGGCGGACGCGCGACAGGTGCGCCTCATGGCGCTTGTACATGCGCTTTGCCACGCGCTCAAAGCACGCGGGCGCCGGGGTGAGCGCGATCTGCACGCACGTGGTGCCGGCCCCCGCAGCCATCGTCGTCAACAGACGATTCATCGGCGGCTCGCGCTCGTGCTCGAAACGGTCGAGCACCTTCACGCGCTTGATGAATTCGGTGCGCTTCTTGAGCCGCAGGAGCGTCTGCGGCAGCTCGAGGCCGGAGTCGTGATCGTGCAGCCGGCAGTTGGGGTAAGCCGCGCGCAGCGCGGCCTGCACCATCTCGCGGGACGCGCCCTCACAGCACACCGCGAGCCACGCGCGCGGCGCGGCGCTGTCACGCGCGTGGTGCACCTCGAGCGCGGCGCACGGCTGACCCAAGAGCACCCGCCGCCACCAGCGACGCAGGAGGCGCTTGTGCAACGTCTCGAACATCGCCACCACCGCCTCCGCGGTGGCGCGGTCGCTGCGGTAGGTCTCAAGCCGCAGGCGCACGTACCGGCGCCTGCGCCGGTCGCGCAGTCTCGTCGTCAGCGCGATCGCGGCGAGCGCAAGCACGCCCCACAGCAGCGGCTGTGCAAGCGCCCATGCCCGGCGCCACCCGCCGCGCAGCGCTTCGCGCAACGCGCCGAGGAGCCCTGCGGCGCCGCCCGTGGGGTGGCCGCGCAGCGCTCGCCCCGGCCCTCCGGACAGCAGCCACGCCACCGCAGCCAAGCCCGCCAGCAGCGCGAGCACGCCGAGCAGGCGCCACAGCACATAACGGAGCAACTCGACCCGCCATCCGACCGCGCTCCCGGCGCGGGACGCGAAGCCGCCCGCGGCCGCGACACGGCATCCGTGAAGCGCTCGTTACCGCACGGGCGTGTCAGCGTTCGTTCTAGATGCAATTTGCGTCCAGAATCGCACGCGCACCCGTTGTACTCATCGGCGTCACTTGCTAGGAGTAGGTGGCATTCAGCTGGCAACCGCCTAGCTGAGGGAAGAGAGAGAATATGGCCCGCATCATCGTGACGCCGGACGAGCACAGCGACATCGTGCTGCTCGACGAGCACGTATACCCAGTCCACCTCGACAACGAGCTCTCGTCGCTTCAGGTCGCCGAGCGGCTCGCGTGGGCGGTGAAGGACGCCGAGGCGAGTGAAACGCGCGTACGCCTCGACGAAAGCCCCCAAGAGCGGGCGGTTCACGCGTAGGCCATTGCTCACCGCGCCGCCGCGCGCTCCCGCTCGTCGCTGCGGGACGCCGAGGAGGTCAAGCGGGCGGCGGCGCGGGAGCAAAGCCCGAACGAGCCGGGGTTAACCGGACCCTCATCTCATCTTTCGTTGCTTGTTAGCGGCAAGCAGCAAGATCCGATACCCCCGCCCAGCCACCGCCGCCAAGCCGCGCGCGCCACGAAAGGATCAACAGATGGCCCGCATCACAGTGCAGACCGACGACCGGCGAATAGTGCTTGAAGAGCGCGATGTCCACGCCGACCAGCTTCGCGACGAGCCCTCTGCTTCGCACCTCCGCGACCGTCTGAGCCGCGCCGTACAAGACGCCGAGCGGCCCCCCGTAGGAAGGCGCCGAGTGCGCCGGCTCGCCTCGATTGTGCCCGCGCGCGACTACAGACTGGTCGGCGCCTGAAACGCGTCCGCCGCGGCCCCCTGCGCCCAGACGCTGGCGCACGGGCGCCTGCGCATTCGCGTCGCCGGGCGGTGCAGGTGCGCCGGTGTTTGCCGCAGTCGCCCCCCGCCGCGGTCGCTCTCTGCTGCAGCCGCCCGCGCGTTCGCGGCGAGGGTGACCGCAAGCACAGGCCAGTGGCCGCGCGGGATGAGGGGCAACTGCGCCATGCTGCCCCTCGGGCGCGATCGCCCGTCGCGTTGTGACCCCGGCGGTGGATAGTTTGCGCCGCTCCTTTTCGCCCGTTCCCCAAGACTCTTAGGCGCTCGACCCGATCGCGCCAGCTTTCGCCTCGCAACCCCACCGGCGCACGAAACCGGTCGCGGGCGTTCTTCGCTGCGCTTCGCGGGCTGACCGCGCTGTCTCCGGGCGCTTGAACGATCCGCGCTCGCACGCCCGACCGCTCAGCGCGCACGCGCCAGCTACCGGATCCGCGCGCCGCGGCGGTGAGGAGGAACGTCATGGCGAGCACGATCTCGCGACGCGCTGTACCAGAGCACATCGCGCAGGTCCGCGCCTCGTTGTACACGCCGCCGCGTCTGGACCGCTACCTCGACAGCGAAGGCAGGCTACGTGAGGTCGTCGCGCTCCAGGGAGCTTCAGACAGCACGCTGATCGTCGATCGCGACGCGGCCACGGGCTCGGACCTGCGCCTGGTAGCGCACCTTGCGCCCGACGAGCCGGACGAGAACGGCGCGCTTGTGTGCGCGAGCTATCTCGACCAGGTCCGCCTGCGCGACTGCCGCTGCCGACCGCTCGCCGCCGACGACTTCCGAACGGCGCCGTTTGAGCTCTCAGATCCGCCCGCCCACAACGGCGACAGCATGCTCTGCGTCGAGCCCGCGGACCGCGAGGGCGCCACGTATCGCCTGCACGAGCGCGCGAGCAGCAAGGCAGGGCGCGAGCTGCGCTGGCGCAGGCGCGGTCCATGCCCCGGCTGCGAGCCCAGGACCGTCAGCGTCCGCGATGCGATCGCAGCGCTCGAAAGCTATGAGCCGATCCGCACGCTCACGCTGAGCGCCGTGGCTCGCGCACGCGCCACCCGCAAGCCGTCCACCGCGGTTCTCCGAGCGGAGCTCGCGCGCGTGCAGCGCAGCCCGATCGTGCTCAACCGTGGTTTGCGCGAAGCCGTGCTCTCGCGTGTCGGCGAGGAAGGGCTCAGCATGAGCGAGATCGCGCTGCGCTGCGGCCGCATCAAGAACGACGCGCGCGGCGGTGAAAGCGGGGAGACCAGCTGGCTGGCAAGGCGTCTGGGACTCGTCCCGGAGGGCGGCAAGGGCCGGCCCACTCCATGGATCCACAGTGACGTTCTTGCGCTGATCGCGCGCCAGGGCCTGGGCATCAGCCCACGCGAGGTCGAACTCAGCTGAGGTCTGCTTCAGCGCAATTCGTCGATGAGCAGCTCGACGCGCGAGGCAATCTCGTCACGGATCGCGCGGACTTGCTCGAGCCGGCGTCCGTCGGGGTCTGGGAGATCCCACTCGACGTATCGCTTCCCCGGCACGTATGGGCACTTGTCGCCGCAGCCCATCGTGATGACCACGTCTACGTCGCGCACGAGTTGCTGCGTCAGCTCTTTTGGGATCCGCCGAGAGAGGTCGACGCCCAACTCACGCATCACCGCAACGACCTCGGGATGGACGCGCGCCGCTGGCGCCGTGCCCGCGGACAGCGCCTCGTGCCCACCGCCCTCTGCGCGCCTGAAGAGCGCCTCACTCATCTGCGAGCGACCGGCGTTCTGCACGCAGACGAACAGAACCCTAGCCATCACCCACGGACCCGGCCTGACCGGCCGGGATGGTGCCCCGCACCGTCTCGTAGGCGAATACACCGAGGCATGAGCCGACGAGCGGGCCGGCGATGTAGATCCAGATATCAGTCCACGTCCCGGTGACGAGGGCCGGCCCGAACGATCGTGCGGGATTCATCGATGCTCCGGTGATCGGGCCGCCGAAGAGCGCGTCCAGCGCGACGGTGCCGCCGATCGCGATTGCCGCCGCCGCGCCCACCGCGCGCGTGTCCGTCGCGACCGCCGTGATGACGAGCATCAAGAAAGCGGTCATCACGACCTCGTAGCCGAAGGCCGTGCCCGTGCCCACGGTCGGCAGCGTGGCGCCGAGGTGGGCCGGCTCGCTCTTCCACGCGGCGAGCAAGAGCGCGGCTGCCGCGATGGCCCCGGCGAACTGGGCGGCTACATATGCGACGGCGTCGCGAATCGGAAAGTGGCGCCCCAGCGTGAAAGCGACCGTGACGCTCGGGTTGAAGTGACCACCCGAAAGGTGACCGCCGGCGTAGATCATGGCCATGATCACCAGACCGAACGTCAGACTCACACCGACGGCGCCGAGTACGTCGTGATGGCTGGCGTTGGCGACGATCGCGCCGCAGCCGGCGAACACGAGCGCGAAGGTGCCGATGCCCTCCATCAGCGCACGCCGGCCTAGAGACCCGGTAACCACCGGGTGAGCGTATTGCATTGACAGATGTCGTTTCAATCGATATACGTACATCGATGTCCGTCGATCTGGAGCTCGCGCCCAAGCAAAAGCGCGCCTCCGGCGAACGCTGCTGTGAGCCGGTGGTGTACCCGGACGTAGAGCGCGAGACTGCAGCGCGCATGGCGGAAGTGGCCAAGGCGCTGGGTGACCCCATCCGGCTGCAGCTCGTGGACGTGCTCCGCAGGCACGCCGGCAAGGTGTGCGTGTGCGAGCTCGTCCCCTTGTTCGACATCTCCCAGCCCACTCTCTCGCACCATCTAAAGAAGCTGCGACAGGCGGGCATCGTCGACTCCGAGCGCCGCGGACTGTGGGCGTACTACTACGTCGTTCCCGACGCACTGAAGGAGTTGTCCGCATGGCTGAGGTGAGCGACCCCAGCACGATTCGCGAGAGCGTGCGCGAGCGCTACGCGGCGGCGGCCAGAGCTATCGCGGACGGCACGTCGAGCGGCTGTTGTGGCAACGCCGTGAAACTGACGGACGAGCGCGGTGAGCAGGTCTTCGGCGGCCGTCTCTACGACGCAGCCGAGGCCGGCGGCGTGCCTGAGGAGGCCGTAGTGGCGTCGCTCGGCTGCGGCGTACCCACTGCCGTAGCCGAGCTGCACGCGGGTGAGACGGTGCTGGATCTCGGCTCGGGCGCCGGCGCGGACGTGCTTATCAGCGCCCGGCGCGTCGGCGCGAGCG
Organism: Solirubrobacteraceae bacterium; assembly: GCA_035939635.1. GTDB lineage: Bacteria > Actinomycetota > Thermoleophilia > Solirubrobacterales > Solirubrobacteraceae > Palsa-744. The sequence goes on along the minus strand of DASZFR010000042.1, from coordinate 4,694 downwards.
GTCGGGCGATCGGCCTTGACATGACCGACGAGATGCTGGAGCTTGCACGCCGCAACGCGGCCGAAGCGGGCGCGGAAAACGTCGAGTTCCTGAGGGGACAGATCGAGGAGATCCCGCTCCCCGACGCCAGCGTCGACGTCGTGATCTCAAACTGCGTCATCAACCTCTCCGGCGACAAGTCCAAAGTCCTTCACGAGGCCGCCCGCGTGCTGCGACCCGGAGGACGCTTCGCGGTCAGCGACGTCATCGCCGACGAGGACATGGACGCGGCGACGCGCGCGGACATGGCCAAGTGGACCGGCTGTATCGCCGGCGCGCTCACCCGTGCGGAGTTCACGCGCGCGCTCGATGCGGCCGGCCTGGTGGATATCGAGATCAACGAGACACACCGCGTCCACGCGCAGGCGGCGTCGGCGATCATCCGGGCCAACAAGCCAGGCTGAGCAGTCTCCAGCGCCCGTGACCACCGCCGAGATCCAGCTCAACGACCCGCAGACTCTGTATCGGCGCTGGGAGGACTCGCAGTGGTCGCCGTTTGCGGTCGACCTCTCGAAGGACGTCGACCAGTGGCCGCGGATGGCTGGCGACGACCGCGAGCTCATCTTCTACGTGCTGTCCTCGCTTATGGTCGCCGAGGAGCGGATCACCACTAAGTTCTCGGGCCTGGTGGGTGCGTACGGGAGCGAGGAGGAAGCAACCTTCCTGTCCACACAGCAGGTCGACGAGGCGCGACACATGCAGTTCTACGCTCGCTTCCAGGACGAGGTCGTCTCAGCTCCGGCGGCGATCGCCGCGCACATCGAGCGCGCCCGCCAGAGCGTGTCAGACGCGTTCCGGCAAATCTTTGACGTGGAGCTCGTCGAGGCTCACGAGCGGCTCGTCGCCGAACCGCACAGCCTCGGGGCCAAGGTCAGCTTCATCACGCTCTACCACCTCGTGCTCGAGGGGACGCTCGGACTGACCACGTTCAAGTTCACCACGGATTACCTGAGCAGCGAGGGTCTGCTGCCTGGATTCGTGGATGGCTACTCAAGGATCCACGACGACGAGACCCGCCACATTGGCTACGGCGTCTGGTTTTTGAGAGAGACCGTTCGGATGCAGCCCGAGATGGGTGACGTCGTGCGCCAGACACTGCGCGACCTGTTGCCGTCGGTCGCGGCGTCGCTGGCGCCACCGGACACGGGCTCGGCTCGCGACTTCGCCGCCATCGGCGCGAGCAGTGACGACATTCGCGAGTTCGCGCTGGGCGGCTTGACCCGGCGGCTCGACGTGATCAACGTTCCGCTCGCTTCTCTCTAGCTCCCGGAGCTCCACGCGCCGGGCGTTCAGCCCGGCCTTGCATCGGCTCTCCCGACCTCGCTCGCTTCGCGCGCTGTAGGCCCGGGCAGTCCTCATCGCCTCGGGCGGCAACGGGCCGGCCCATCCAACGGTTGCCGGTCCTCCGGCAACCGTCCCTAATCAAAAACAACCCACTGCGCGCAGCTCCGCGGCTACGAAGTCGCGTGCGCGCGGAAAGGAGAAACCACCCATGTCCATGTCGGAACATTCCGCGAGCCCGCTGGCCCCGGTCGAGCAGCTGGTCGGGGGCCTGCTCGCTGCGGGCGCGCAGTTGCTGCTGGGCGTAGCGCTCGCCATGGTCGCGGCGCTGCTGCTGCGGAGGCTGCGCCTGCACTACAGCTGGGCCGCCGCGCTCGTGCCGGTGAGCCTGATCGCGCACGGCGTGCTCGGCGTGTCGCGTGCCGCGCTGCAGATCGCCGCCGTTGGCGCGCTTGTGCTCGGTCGCCGCTGGTATCGCGCAGAGCTCGACTCCGGTCGCGACCTTCGCGAGCAGGCCCTGGCGAGAATCACCCCGGCGCGCGCCTCGCGCGCGCTCATCGCATGGCTCAGGCAGCGACCTGGACAGGCGTCGCCTGTGCGTTGGTTTGAGCGCGGCGAGCTCCCGCTGGGACGTGACCAGACGAATCGGTCGGTCTCCATCCCGCTCGGCGGAGCCGCCGGAGGCACGCACACGCTCGTATTGGGCGCCACCGGCTCGGGCAAGACAGTCACGCAGTGCTGGATCTGTGCGCGCGCGATCGAGCGCGGCATGGGCGCGGTGATCGTCGACCCGAAGGGTGACGAGGCGCTGCGCGACACCGCGAGGCGGGCGGCGAGCGAGTGCGGGAGGGAGCTGATCGAGTGGAGCCCCGAAGGTCCGTCGGTGTACAACCCATTCGCGCGCGGCAGCGACACCGAGATCGCCGACAAGGTGCTTGCGGGAGAGCGCTTCACCGAGCCCCATTACCTGCGCCAGGCCCAGCGTTATCTCGGTCACGCGGTGCGATGCCTGCTGTGCGCGCAGGTGCCAGTCAGCCTCTCGACCATCGTCGAGCATCTCGACCCCGCGCGCCTTGAGGCGCTCGCGCGCACGCTCCCGCTCGAGCGGGCGCAGCCCACGCATCAGTACTTGGATTCGCTATCCGCGCGCCAGCGCCAGGAGCTCTCGGGCGTGCGCGATCGCATCGCGATCCTCGCCGAGTCAGACCTCGGTGACTGGCTCGACCCGGCGCTCGGCAGCGGGTGCGCCTTTGACCTGCTGGACGCGGTTCGCTCGCGCGCGGTGGTCTACTTCTCACTCGACGCCGACAGCCGCCCGTTGCTCACGCAGATGCTCGGCGCTGCGATCGTTGCGGACCTGCAGAGCACAGTCGCCGCGCTGCAGGGCCGGCGGGTGCCCACGCTGGCCCTGATCGACGAGTTCTCGGCGATATCCGCCGAGCAGGTCACGCGCCTGTTCGGCCGCGCGCGCTCGGCCGGCGTGAGCCTGCTGCTCGGCACGCAGGAGCTCGCCGACCTGCGCCTGTCGGCGCGCGAGCGGGTGCTCGAGCGTGTGATGGGAAACCTCACCGTGCTGATTGCCCACCGCCAGGTGCTGCCCGATTCGTGCGCACTGGTTGCCGGCGTCGCGGGCACGCGCGGGGCGTGGCGCACCTCGCGCCACAGCGACGGCTCCGCCACGCGCACGCGCACCAGCGAACCCGTCGTCTCCAGCGAGCTGCTTATGAGTCTGCCGGCCGGACAAGCCGCGGTAACGGTGCTCACCAGCGGCGCCGGTGCGCGCATCGTGCGCGTGCCCGCGCCCAGCCGCGGCTGAGCGCACCTCGCGGCCGCCCGCGACGGCGCTGTCGCGCCCGAGGTAGCCGCACGCATCTCCCCACTCCCGAAAGCAAACCCTAGGAGGATCCATGTCTGAAAGCCACACTCGCCTCGACGTGCTGCGCTGGGCGGCCAGCCTCGGCGCCGTAACTGCCCCGGCGCTTGCTCTGCGCGACGTGCTCTCGCTCGCGTCCGCGCGCGCCACGCTGGCCGCCGCTGTGCGGCGCGGCGACCTCGCTCGTTTCCGACCGCTCGCCGGCCATCCGGCTCTGCACACGCTCACCGCGCGCGGCGCCCGGCGGGCTGGTATCGGCTCCGGCGCGGGCTGCCGCGTGAGCCCCGCAAACGCCCCGCATCTCATCGCCTGTGCCCTCGCCGCGGCCGGGTTGCAGCGCTGCTATCCCGACCGTCGCGTGGTCGGCGAGCGAGAGCTGCGCCACCTCGAGCGGCTGTACGGGATCGCGCTGGCGAGCGCCGAGCTGGCCGCCGGCGTCGACAAGCTGCCGCACACACCCGACCTCGTCCTGCTCGCCCCACGGCCCGACGTCGAGCTGCCGGTCGCCGTCGAGGTGGAGCTCACGCTCAAGGCGCCGCGGCGGCTCGAGGCGATCTGCAGCGCGTGGGCCCGCTGCCGGCAGGTTGCGGGTGTCCTGTATGTCGCCTCAGATGAGGCCCGACGGGGCGTGCAGCGTGCGATCGAGCGCGCCGGCGCCGGCGATCGCGTGGCGGTCCTCTCGCTGGATGCGCTGCCCGTCGCGCCGCCCGCGTGAACGGGCGGCCGATGCGCGTCGCGTCGCGTCGGGTCGGGTCGGGTCGGGTTGCGGCGCGGCGCGGTCCCGCGTCCAGGCTCGGGGCCGCCGCCGGGCCACGCTGCGGCGGGCACCGAGAAACGTCGCGGTGATCGCGTAGCCTGGTTGCCGCGGGGGATCGCCCAACCCAAGCAATGGAGGTCCCCTTGTCGTATTTCTCGATCAACCGCGCAGTGCTCGTGGGTCGCCTCACGCGCGAGCCCGAGCTGCGCGCGCTGCCCTCCGGCACCAGCGTGTGCTCGCTGCGCATCGCAGTCAACTCGATGCGCAAGGACGCAAACGGCGAGCCCACGGAGAAGCCCAATTACTTCGACGTCAGCGTGTTTGGACCAGCGGCCGACAGCGTCAGCAACTATGTGCATCGCGGCCGGCGCGTGGGCATAGACGGCCGCCTGGACTGGCGCGAGTGGGAAACCGCCGACGGGCAGAAGCGCCAGTCGGTGAGCATCATCGCCGACACCGTGCAATTCCTCGACGGTCCGCGCGGTGAAGGCGACGACGATGCCATGCAGGACGGAGAGCTGGTCGGCGCCGGCGCGTCTGAGAAGGACCTCGACTTCTAAGCCGGCGACCGCGGGTGCGCGCGGCGGAGCATGTGCGTAAACTGCCCCGCCGCGGCGCGCCCAGCCGCTGGGATCGAGTCCGAGAGCGCCTTTTTTCATGCCCGTAAACACCACCGCCGTCGGCAAGGCGTACGACCCGGCCGTGTATGCGGTGGGACGCGAGAAGATCCGCGAGTACGCGCGC
>DASZFR010000041.1:0-3079 GCA_035939635.1 Solirubrobacteraceae bacterium | reverse complement strand
GCGCAAGGGCGAGTGGAAGACAATGTGCCGGAAGACTCCGCTTTGGTGTTCGACACGCCAGCGGGCACCGTCGTCCTGACCGGCTGTGGTCATGCGGGCATCGTCAATATCGCGCAGTACGCTTCCACGATCACGGCGGGTAAACCGCTGCTGGCGGTCGTTGGCGGCCTGCACCTGTTTTCCGCGTCCGAAGAGACCGTCGCCTGGACTGGTGCGAAGCTCAAGAGCTTAGGGCTTCAGTATCTCCTGGCCGGCCACTGCACGGGCATCGAAGCCACTTATCTTCTGCGTGATGCCACCGGGTTGAGCCGTAAGAGCGCCGTGGTGAGTGTCGTGGGCTCCGCATTCACGCTGGGCAAAGGCATAGAGCCGAGGACGCTTGCACAGTGACGGGAGCATTTGCGGCCTAAGGTTGCGCGCGGCTCATGATTTCTTCCTCGGCCTTCCGACTCCGCAAGTCAGGGTGGCGCGCGACCCGTTGCGGGTCGTCCGGTGGCCCTCGAACGCACGGTTGCCTCGGCGAGGTAGTCGTCCACCGAGCCGGCGTGCGCCCGGCGCTCCATGACGGACGTCTCGACGTGGGGGTCGCTCGCACCGGCGCGCCGCGCGGCAGCGAGCGCAAGCTCGCGCGAAACGCGCTTGGCGTCTTCGATCGCTTCGTGGGCCTCGGGGTAATCGCGGCTGCCGCCGGGATCGTGCACCCGAAACACCTTGAAGGTGGGCTGGTTGACGAGCACGTCGCAAGTCTCGCAGACCACGCCGGCCACGGCACCCACCGCATTGCACACGGCTGCGTGCTCGGGCACCAACAGCTGCGCGCCGAGGCGGCGCGCAACTTCGGGGTAGTAGGCACCCACCGGCGCGCCGATGGCGACCAGCGGCGTTGCCAGGCGGAGGCGGGCATCGATCAACCCTGAGAACGTGCGCCCGCTCACCACGTCCTCGACCAGCACTCCCAAGGGTCCCCAGCGTCCGTTCTTCGCTTCAACGCCCGGGTCGCGCGCCAGCGCGCTTTCAAGCAAAACGCGTGCAGCTTCGCGGACGACGTGCTGATAGGTGCGCTCGCAGAAGATTTCCGGGGTGTCCCGCCCCTGGCGTCCGCTCGCATTGCGTTCCTCGGTGGCAAGGATGGTGGCGCCCAGGCGCGCCGCCTCAACGCTCCAGCCCTGCTGCCGTCCGAGCACGTGCATCGCATCGCTCGGGGTAAACCCGGCCAGCGTCGCCAGGCCCCGATCGACCAGCCGTCGCAGCGCCTCGACGCCCTGGCCGGTGCGGGCGACCTCGCTGAGCCGCCGCGGCACCGCGTCGAGCGCGTCCCAGACCCGCTGTTCGAGCCGATCAAGGTGCGCTCCCGGATCGCGTCCGGCATTGCGCAGGGCGAACTGTGGCGCAAAAATCGGCGGGCGCTCCTCGCGAGCGAGTTGCCGCAGATCGGACAGCACCGCGGGAAACTGTTCGGCGAGCAAACTTAGCGGCATCGCTTTCCGCGGGCCGACCGACAGGCGCTGTTCACGGTCAAAGTGCACCTCGCTGTCGCCGCCGAGACCGCAGGTGTGCACGTCAATGGCCTCGACCATCGTACGCCAGCCTCCGATCACCGCGCCTTCGGCGCGCACGATGGGTCGGCCACCGACGACGATCGCAACATCGGTCGTTGTGCCGCCCATGTCGGCGACCGCAAAGTCCTCAAGGCCGCTCAAGAAGCCTGCGCCTACAACGCTCGCCGCCGGCCCCGACAGGACAGTCTCGACCGGGTACTCGAGGGCGACCTCGGCCTTCATCAGGGTGCCGTCACCTTTGACGACCATCACCGGCGCACGAATTCCCTCGCGCTCGAGCACCCGGCCCACGGCATCCAGCAGATGTGCGATCTGTGGCGTCAGGCGCGCGTTGAGGGCGGCGGTCAGGGCGCGCTTCGGTGCATCGAGTTGCGAGCTCAGTTCGTGGCTGCAGGTAACCGGCTTGGCGCAGGTCGCGCGGATCCGCTCGCGCGCACGCTGTTCGTGCGCGGGATTGCGTACCGAAAACATCGCAGCCACGGCGAATGCCTCGACCTGCGCGCCGAACTCCGCCACCGCCGCGTCGATCGCCGCCTCATCGAGCGGCTCCGCCTCTTCCCCGGTCGCATCGTGGCCGCCACGCACGCGCACGACGACACCCCCTCCGGCGCGCTTGATACCGGAGCGCTCGACCATCTGCGCGTCGAAGCCGATGAGGAGCGTGCAGATCTGGCTGAAGCGTTTCTCGATGACAGCGTTGGTGGCGAGTGTCGTCGACACCGACACGAGTGTGATGTGCTCGCGCCGCGCGTCCTCGGGTAGTTTCCCCAGTACGGCGCGGATCGCCCCGGCGAGGCCGAGCGACAGATCCCAGTGCGTCGTCAGCGCCTTCGCGCTGGCAACGACGCGTCGCTGAGCGTCGAGTGCAACCGCGTCGGTGTAGGTACCCCCGGTGTCCACACCGATCCAGATCTCCGGCAAGGCGCTAACCTCCGGAAGCGGGCTCAAAGAGAATGACGCCGCGGCCGGCACGGCCCTGCTCGAGGTCGGTAAAGGCCCGCGGGGCGTCCTCGATCGGGTATCGGCGCGTGATCAGTTCATCAAGCTTCAGCCGTCCGGAGCGGTACAGACCAATCAGTTGCGGAACATCGTGTTGCGGGCGGGCGGAGCCGAAGTAACTGCCGGTGAGGGTTTTCTCACTGAGGGCGACGCGTTGAGCGCTCAGCACGATCTTGTCATCCCCCGCTGCGATCCCGACCGTGACCGCCATGCCACCGCGCTTCAACACGTTCCAAGCCTGTTCGGTTACCTTGCCCAGGCCGACGCAATCGAAGGCATAATCCGCGCCGCCACCGGTCAGCTTGTAGAGCGCTTTGCCGAGCTCCTCTTGAGCCGCAGCGTCGACCGCGTGGGTCGCACCGAAGCGTAGGGCGAGCGCCCGATTCTCCGCACGCGTATCCACCGCGACGATCATGCGCGCCCCTGCAAGCGCACAGCCCTGCACCGTATTGAGTCCCACACCGCCACAACCGAACACTACGGCCACCGAACCGGCCGCCAGGCGCGCGGTATTGGTGACC
>DASZFR010000040.1:0-11536 GCA_035939635.1 Solirubrobacteraceae bacterium | reverse complement strand
TAGGCCTCCCAGTACGACCGCGCTGCCGAAGCGCCGGTGCCGGTCAGCCAGTAGGTCGTGACGTTGTCGAGGATGTGCTCTCGCGTGAGGTTGCCCGAGGGCTTGCCGTCGACAAAGGCGCTCGAGATCTTGTAGTAGCTGTCTGTGTCGTGGTCGAGCATCCACGCCCCCAGCGCGACCGGTGAATCGAGCAGGGCGTAACCGATCGTCTGCGGGCGCGTGGCCTGCTCGAGGAAGTAGCCGAAGCCGCTGGCCCTGAATGTCGCGAGCGCGTCTGCCGCCGCCCGCTCCTCGGCGGTTTCCTGCGGGAACGAAGCCGTGCCGCCGAGCGCCGGAACCAGCAGGTTCGTGTGGATGCCAAGCAGCCCGTCGGGCGCCTGGCGGCCCATCGCGTCGGTGACGGCGGCGCCCTGGTCGCCGCCCTGGGCGACGTAGCGGGTGTAGCCGAGGCGGCGCATCAGCTCCGGCCAGATTTCGGCGACGCGTCCCGCGTACCAGCCGAGCTCGGCGGGCTGTGCTGAGAATCCGTACCCGGGGATGGACGGCAGCACCACGTCGAATGCGTCCTCGGCGCGCCCGCCGTGCGATGTCGGTTCCGTGAGCGGGGCCACGCTCTCCAGCAGCTCGATCACCGAGCCGGGCCACCCGTGGGTCATGATCAGCGGCAGCGCGTTTTCGTGTGCTGACTTGACGTGGATGAAGTGGATGTCCACCCCGTCGATCTCGGTCACGAATTGCGGTAGCGCGTTGAGCCGCGACTCGCACCTGCGCCAGTCGTACTCGCTCGTCCAGAACTGGGCGAGCGCCTGTATCGTCGCCAGCTGCACGCCCTGCGAGCGGTCGTCGACGAGCTCCCTGGTGGGCAGTCGCGTCGCGGCGACGCGGCGACGCAGGTCGTCCAGCGCCGCCTCGGGGATGTCGACGTGGAAGGGGCGGATCGCCGTGGCGCCCGCCGGTTGTTCGGTGGTGACAGACATGTGGCGCCTCCTGGGGTGTGTGGGACGAAACCAAGCCTGCCGCTGCCCTTGGCCGGTCGCGCCCGTGGAGGCCCTGGTCAACCCCCCGGTTCGGCCCGATGCTCACGGCCCCAGCCGGTCTGCTCCCTCGTCGCCCGTGGCGCTCACGGCCCGGCGATCAGCCGCCCGAGCTTGGCGGCCGGGAAGGCCCGGCGGTTCTGAGGTCAGAAGGATCGGCCGGCGTTCGGGGTGTGCCCTCGCTCGTCGGACGCCAGCGCCGTGCAGAAGGAGCGGAGCGCTTCGGCGAAGGCTGGGCTGGCGCTCGGCTTCTCCGAGCTCGAAACGCTGTGAGCCGTGGGAAACGCGGCGACCGCGTCCGCATACCCCTCAGGTGTAAACATGAGACAGCCGTCGTGGCGCGCGAACAGCATTGGCACGCCGCGCTGCGCGAGCTGATCGAGCGTCTCGCGCATCGACCGGTCGCTGTGTTGCATGAGGCGCGAGAACTGCGCGGCGATCTTCGGCGGGACGCGCGCGATGTAGCCCTCCACGACCTCATCGTCGTACGCGCCCTGCGTGACCTGCGTGACGTGCCGAGCCCACGTGTGGTGATCGGTCTGCGCCACCGCAACCAGGAGGTCCAGCACGGCCCCGTTGACCGGCGGTCTGTCGCCGTCGACGTCGTGCGTCAGGCAGCTGTGGCCCAGCGCCACCCCGGCAATTGCCTCGGGGCGCATACGCGCGAGCAGCAGCGCGGTCGGCACGCCGAACTCGTCAGCCGCCAGCACGCAGCGCTCCCACGCGCGACGGTCGAGCTCCTGCAGGCCGCGACGGGCGATCAGCTCGCGGTCGATCTCGCTCGCCGCAGGCTCGTCGCCCACTCCGGGGGCGTCGTACGCGGCGACGTCTGCCCACTGCGCCAGCTGCGGCGCGATCTGCCAGTCAAGCGCGCACACCTGCGGGACGAGCAACAACCGCGGACGGTCCATGCGATCAATGAAACCACGCGGGGGGTTATGGCCGTCGGGGCGACCGCGCAACCGCGCTACTCGCCGTACGGCTGGGTGTGGGCGGCCAGCCACAGCGTGTAGCGGTTCCCGAGATCCGGGTATTTCTCGGTCATCGCGTCCACGACTTCGGCTCCGCCGCTGCTTTGCGCCACCACCGAGTCGAAGTCGCGGATGTACTGGCGGGTCGCCTGAAGCGTCCTTGCGCCGTCATCGTCGGGCGCGTCCGGATCCTTGTGCCCGGCAATGATCGTGCGCGGGGCGAGCTGCTCGATCTGGTCGAGCGTTTGCAGCCACGCCATGCGCCGGGCGTGGTCTGATCGGAACATCCACGGGTGGATGTTGTTGTACACCGCGTCCCCTGCGATGACGGCGTCGAGCTCGGGGACGTGGATCATGGTCGAGTCAGCGACGTCGCTCTGACCCATCTTCCTCACCGCAAGCCTGTGCGTCTCGATTTGCAGCTCATTGTTCGCCAGGGGTCCGGGTGCGATCGGATCCTCCGCGAGCTGTCCCGGGAAGAACCCCCGCCAGATCTCCATCCACTCGGGCGTGGTTTGTTCTTTGAGCAGCGGCACGATGTCAGCGAGTGCGACGGGCTTGGCATCCGGGTATGCGTCGAGGAGGGCGTTGAGACCGAAAAAGTGGTCGCCGTGAGCGTGTGTGACATACACCGCGGTCAGGTTCTTGCCGCGCGCGCGCACCCACCTGGCGAGTTCGTCTGACTCTTTGGTCGTGGCGAGCGCGTCCACCAGCACGGCGTCGGTGTCGCCCGAGATGAGCGTGGCCGTGGTCGCGGGCCACGTCGCCTGCCAGTGCTCAGGCCAGTTGGGAAGGGCGCTCGGGATCGGCTTGTAGCCGCTGATGTAGACCTCGAGAGACAGATCGCTCGCCGGCGCCGACATCGAACCCTGGCGGCGTTAGCTCGCCAACACCTCTCGGCCGAGCAGCTTGCCCTGATAGGCGAACGGCTCCTCCCGCAGCGCCCGCGTGAAGTAGTCAATCGTGCCGCGCTCGAGGCTGCCGCCGTGCATGCCGTGGATCCAGCTGGGCTCGAGCGCCTCGATGCGCTCGACCACGTCTCTGACCGGCTGCTCGTGGGCAAAGATGCCGATCTGGCGGTAGTAGTCGCACATCATGCTGCCGAGGTTCTCGCTCACGATCGGCGGCTGGTCACCTGGCTGAATGAACAGATCCGACGGGAACACGCTTTTGCTGGTCTCGTCAAAGAGCATCATCGAGTCCCAGTGATGCACGTGCGGCGTCTCGAGGAAGCGCAGCTTGTGTTTGCCGAGGTCGATCACCTCTCCCTCGGCGTGCCCCTCGACGCGACCTGAATAGTTCCAGCCGCTCAGGTTGAGGATCGCGCTCAGGGCGCTGCAGGCGAGAGTGGAGTTCGGCGCGGTCTTTAGAAAGCGGTCCATGCCGCCGGTCTCGTCGGCCTCGAAGTGAAGGAGGATCACGTACTCGAGCTTGCTTGGATCGAGCACCTCTTCGATGCCTGCATGTACGGCGTCGTAAAGCTGGTAGGTACCGGTGTGGATGAGCGCGGGTCGCTCGTCGTCGATTAGAAACTGGTTGAACTGGAACTCCGTATCGGGAAGCTGCACCGTGCTGCAGATCCTGTAGATGCCGTCGACGAGTTCGTCTACGCGGGCCACGATGGAGGCTCCTCTCGGTCTGCAGGTGTCAGAGACGTTTCAGTCGGCAGGCCTTGCTGAGCTTGTCAGGCAGAAGGCTGCTTGGACGTGCGGTTCAGCGCCACGGCTTCGCGGATGAGGCTCTTCAACGCGCCGGCGTTGATCTTGTCGTTCTCCTTGATGTCGATTGCGCGCCTGACTTTCCCCGCGAGGCTGGAATTGAACAGATGGGACGGGTCCCTCAACGAGGCACCCTTGTGAAACGTGAGCTTGACCAGGTTTTGTAGGTCTCGCCCGTGCAAATGCCCCCGCTATGCGCCCACACAGGCGTTCCGGGGCTCGTGGCCTTTGCCCACTTCCACTCCTCGACGACGTCGGGATCGGCCTGCTTGATGATCGCCCGCACCTCAGCGAGCGTCTTGCCGCGCCAATCGCCCAGCCCCTCGATCCGCTCGTCTATCAGCCTGGAGGCATTCGTCGTGTCATCTGCCATGTGCATCCCCTGCGTCGTTGACAAGCGGTTCGCGCCACGCCAGACGCGTACTCAACGAGATGCGGCAGATGCTACGACAGGCGCGCGCAGGCGGTACGGCCGCCGGCCGCGGCCCGCCGCTCGGTGTTTCTTGCGAACGAGGCGCTTTTATCTCGGGCAAAGCGCGCCGCGCGCCTGCCTACCCGCGCGGCGCTTTGCGCTTCGCCACAGCCTCCTCCCTCATCCGGTCACGCGCTCGGCACTTTGTCGAGGAAGCCGTACACGTTGCGCACCTGCCCGTTGTCGGTGACCAGCACGTCAAAGCCGACATAAGCCGGCTCGGACTCGCCCGGCGCGGTCGCGTGCCACTGAAAGCGCGCTTGGTTGTGATGACCGTCGACGGCGCCGCGGAGGCTGAACACGTACCCCGGGAAGCGCTCCTGCGTGCTCGAGATGAACTCGTCGATCGCACCTGGTCCGGTGACGTCGTGCGCGGGGTCGGTGTAGCGCGCATCCTCGGTGTAGAGCCGGCCGAGCAGCTCACGCCGGCGCCCGGCGTCGGTCTCGTTGAAGCTTTGGATGTAGCGGGCTGCGGTGTCATGGAAGTCGCGCATCGGGGCCTCCTTTGGTGGTTGGACGCCCCGATCTTGCGCTCGCCGCGCCGGCGGCTCAATTACCCGTCGGGTAGGAGACGCCTACCTCGCGGGTAATGGGCGCGCCGCGCGTACCGCCCTACGCTCCACGGGTGAGCACCGCCGCACAGCCGCGGGCGTCTGGGGTTGGCGAGCTGATCCGCACCTGGCGGCGGCGGCGCAACCTCAGCCAGCTCGAGCTGTCGCTGGACTCCGCGATCTCGGCCAGACACCTGAGCTTCGTCGAGACGGGGCGCGCCAATCCGAGCCGCGAGATGGTGCTGCACCTGTGCGAGCGCTTGGAGATTCCACTGCGCGAGCGCAACAGCCTGCTGCTCGCAGCGGGCTTCGCACCGCTGTACCCCGAGCGTGCTCTCGATCACGAGGAGATGGCCCCGATCCGCGGCGCGCTCGAGCACTTCCTTCGAGCCCACGAGCCGTACCCGGCGGTGGTGGTGGACGGCCACTGGAACCTGATCAGCGCCAACGACGCTCTTGACGTCCTCGTCGACGGCGTCGCGCCGGATCTGCTCACGCCGCCGGCGAACGGATTGCGAATCACGCTGCACCCCCAAGGCATGGCGCCGCGCATCCTCAATTTCGCGCAGTGGAGCTCGCACATGATTCGCCGCCTGCGCCGCCGAGCGGCGATCACGGCCGATCTGGAGCTCGAGCGGCTCTACGACGAGGTCAAGCTATACCCCGACGTGGCGCTGGAGGCGCCCGCCGGCGAAAGCGAGGCGAGCGAGGTCGTGCTGCCGTTGCGCATCCGCCACAGCAAGGGCGATCTCGCGTTCCTGAGCACGATTTCAACCTTCGGCAGCGCGCACGACATCACGCTCGCCGAGCTATCCGTCGAGGCGTTTTACCCCGCCAACGCCGCCACGGCCAAAGTGCTCTTCGACTCCATCGACTCCGGCTGAGCTGCGCCGCTGCAGCTGCGTCCCTGCAGCTGCGTCGTCAGGCATGCGGGCAATGTCCGCAAGCTAGACTGCGGCGCGGGGATGACCGATCGTGTTCCCACGCCGGCGGGCTGGAGCGGCTTCTCCGTCGATCGGCGCCACGGGCTCGGTAACGCCGCCGCGCTCGCGCGCTCTTGGCGTGTGCAGCAGCTCGCTTTGTCAAAGACGGTGTGGGCAGGCGTCGAGCGGGGGGATCAGAGCTTGTGCGCCGCGAATTGACGGCACGCGACCCGCGGTCGCTTCAGCCCCACGACCACGTGTTCTGGAGCGGGAACGGCACCGCCGGCCTCTACGACTTGGCAAGCGCCGCGCTGGCCGCCGGAGCACGGCGCAACGAGCGGTTGCTGTTCGTCGCGATCGATCCCGACGCCGGGCGCCTGGCGGGCGTCGGCGACCTCGAACTTTTGCTCGCGCGAGGGCAGCTGCAGCTGCACGACGTCGAGGCAATCTATGGAGCGGAGGGAACCTTCAGCCACACCACACAGCTCGAAACCTTTGAAGGCGTGCTCGACGACGCGCTCGCGGCCGGCTACAGCGGTATACGAGTCGTCGCTGACAACACCCCGCTCGTCGCCGACACCGGTGAGGAGGGCTATAAGTCCTGGCTTCGCTGGGAGCAGCTCACCGACCGCTTCCAGGCGGCGTCGCCGGTAACCGGCATCTGTTACTTCGACAGCGACGCGCTGGACGACGAGCGCCTGGCAGACCTCGCTGCCCTCCACCCGGTCCGCGCAGCAAACGCGGTGGCGCCGCCGTTTAGGTTCTTCAGCGACGAAGGCGCCGTGTCCGTCACCGGCGCGCTCGATCTGTGGTCATCGCAGCGGTTTGAGCGCGTTCTGAGCACCACGCCCGCCGACCAACCGCTCTTCCTCGATCTCTCGCGCGCGGAGTTCGTCGACCACCGCGCGTTGCTTGCCCTCAACGATGTGGCGACTGCTGCGCGGCCAGTCTGGATCGACGGTGCCAGTCGCCTGGTCTGCGAACTCCCGTCGCTGCTGCAGTTGCCCACGCCGTACCTGCGCTTCCAGCGGCCAGACGACTGACCGCTGCCGGCGCGTCTCGTGGCACGCGCACGCGGACGACCAACCTCGTGCGGGGCGCCGCGAAGCGCCGGCAAAGTCGCGTCACGTGCCAGCCGTTTGCGCGCGGGCGCTGACGATCCAGGTCGATGCCGGCGCCGCCACGCCTTCGGGGCCCACGAAATCCGCCATTCCCTCGCGTATGGCGAGGCGGATCGGCTCGTAAAGATGCGCGGCGCGCTCTCCCTGCAGGCGCAGTATCTCGCCGGCGGGGCCGAGGTCCATCGCCAGCGCAACCGCCTCGTCGAGGTCCGCGCCTGTCTTCAGGCGCAGGTCGCAGCGGTGAAAGACGATCTCCTCGAACCCGGCGCTCAGCAAGATCGCGCTCGTGGTGTCGGCGTTGGCCATCGAGAACGGCCCCGGCCCGCACGTCGGCTCGTCGTAGTCCTCGGGCTTGCTGACGAAGCGCTCGGTGATCTGCTGGGCGCGGTAGAGCCAGTCGTTGTCTTCCTTGGCTCGCCACACCACCATCACCAGGCGACCACCGACCGCCAGCGAGTTGCAGACGTTGCTCATGGCGGCCACGGGGTTGGCGAAGAACATCGTGCCCATGCGCGAAAACGCGTAGTCGAAGCGATCGCCAAATGGCGCCGCCTCCACGTCCACGACGTCGAAGCGAACGTTTGTCGTGCCCGCCTGCGCGGCCTCGGTGCGCGCCGCCTCGATGAAACGCGGCGCGGCGTCGACGCCCACGCCGAACCCGTCGGGACCCGTCAGCTCGACGAGCTGCTGAGTGGTGTCGCCAAACCCGCAGCCGATGTCGAGAACACGGCCGCCCCGTGGCGGCGGGTAGAGCCGCATCGCCTCATCGCCAAATTGCTTGAGCCCGGCCACCACGATGTGGCGATACCTCGTGAAGCGGTCAAACAGCGGACCGTCCCACGCCTCGATCGCCTCGGCGTTCGCGGGCGAGATCCGTCCTCTGTCGGCCGTCGCGCTCATGCGCTGTTTCCCCGGCAGCCTACCGCCGGCGGTGTGTTCGTGCGCGGCGCGTGCGGTACGCGAGATCAGCGCGGAACGCAACGCTCAGCGGGTGAAAGACCTGCGCACGGTTCGCGGCGGGCTCGCCCGAGATCGTTAGCGCGACGCGCGCTGTCGCGACGCGCGCGGCGGATGCACGCCGGTGCCGGGCCGCGCACCGAGCGTGCTGCTATCTAGGCGACGTCGAGCGCGAACCACACGGTCTTGCCCGGCGCGGCAGGGATCACGCCCCAGCGGCTGGCGAGCCGGCTCACGATCAGCAGGCCTCGGCCGGTGAGGTCGGTGGGGGCCGGCGAGAGCACTTGTGGATCGCCGGCTCCCGCATCGGTCACCGCGATGCGGATCGACTGTTGCGCATCCACCGTTACCTCAAACTCCGTGCGGGCGTGGCGTACGCAGTTGGTCGTGAGCTCGGAGGTCATGAGCTCGGCCGCGTCGCGCACCTCGGGCGGCACGCCGCTGAGCTCACGGCGCACGAACAGCCTCGCGGCGGTCACCGCCTGCGGCTCAGACCGGAAGGTGCGCACGACGGTCATTCGATCTTGAGCACCGCGCCCAGGCCTGTGAGCTCTACGACGCGTCGCACCGCCGCAGACGGCTTGCGCACCTCCACCGGCGCACCGCATTCGGTCGCGTAGAGCAACACCGCGATCCCGGCGCTGTCGATGAATCGCAATTCGCTCAGGTCAAAGATCAAGCGCTCGGGCATATCGGCGGTAACCGACCTCACCGTCGCCTTGAGCGCGTCGGCGTTTGCGATGTCGATGTCGCCCGCGACCGACACGGTCGCCGCGCCCCCGGGCTCGACGGTGACCGAGATCTGCGCGCCGGCGGGTTTTTCTAGGCCGTCCACCGAATCCCCACTATCGCCGTGTCGTCGTGGTGGTTGTCCGAAACGAGGTCGCGCGCCAGCTTTGCAATCAGCTGATCCAGCGGAAGCTGCTGATTGACGGCCAGCTGCGCGAGCCGCGCCAACCCGACGTCGATCACCTCTCCGCGGCGCTCCACGAGGCCATCCGTGAACGCGACAAGCGTGCCGCCGGCGGGAAGGGTCGTAGTCGATTCGCGGTATCCGAGGCCGTTCTGGGCAACGCCGATCGCCGGGCCGTTGTCGAGGTCCACGTACCCGCCATTCGCTTTCTCAAGCAGCAACGGCGCAAGATGGCCCGCGCTCGCGACGCTCAGCCGGTGCGCCTCGGCGTCTATCAGCGCGCACAGCACCGTTGCGAAAAAGTCGCGTTTGTCGCGGTTGTGCACGAACGTCGAGAGCTCGCGCAGCACGCTTGCGGGGCGAGGATCCTGCGCGGCGTAGGCCAGCGCGGCGTGACGCATCAGCGCCATGGTCGTGGCCGCATCGAGGCCATGGCCGGAGACGTCGCCGATGATCAACACGACGCGGCGATCGCCCACAGCCACGATGTCGTACCAGTCGCCTCCGACGTCGACGCCCGAGGTTGCCGGCACGTACAGCGCTCTCGTCTGGAAGCCGCCGATGTCCGCGACCGCGTCGGGCAGCAGCGCGTGCTGAAGGGTCTGGGCGATGCCGCGCTGCTCGCGGTAGAGGTCGCGCGTCTGTGTGGCCACGCGGTCAAGCTCGCCCGCCAGACGTTCGGCGGCAAGGCGTCGCTGTGCGAGGCGGTCGGCCGTGACCCCGGCGGCAAGCGCAAGCATCGCGCCCACGATCCCGATCAGCCAAGGAAGGTCCCTGAAGAACGCGCCGCCCAGAGAGCCTTTCGCGGCCACCACGAGCGTGAAGGCACCGGCGCCGAACGGCACCACCTCCGACGCCTGGCCTCCGTGGATCGGCAGCTTGTCCACGTTCGTGACGACCAGGTCGGCGTTGCGGCGCGAGTGACCGAGATAGAGCACGTAGTAGAGGTCGGAGAACGCGCTGTTGCGTTCGATCGCCGAGCGCCGGTTGGTCGGAAGCTGAGCCTCGGCGTAGACGGCAAAGCGCGGCCTGCTGTTTGCGGCTCCGAACTCGAAGCCGAGCGTCGGCCGCGAGCTTCCCATCACGCCCGTGAGGCTGAGCACGCCTGGGTGGGCGCGGGCCAGAAGACGCTGCTCTTCGGCGGGCATCGACAGCAACACCGGCGTCGCGCCCACGACTGCGAGCGGGGCCGGCGGCGCTGGTTTCAGTCTCCACAGCGACGCGGATGCGAACTGGCGCCCGGGTCCCGCGTAGGCCTTCATGAACGTCGTGAACTTCTGGCGGCTGCCGTCTGTCGCGGCCGCGAGCTCTGCGGCGGACGCGAGCGGCGTCTGTGTGGTGGGGACGGTGGCCGCCAGCACCGCCGCGAGCTCGCGCGCGCGCCCGTGCAGCAGCCGCCGCTCGTTGCGGTTGTAGAGGTCCAAGGACACGAGCGCGAACGCCGCGGTGACCAGCAGCCCCGCGGCAATCGCCGCAGACGCGGCGCCGGAAGGTTTCCAGCGAGTGGCGGCCGCGGAGATCGCGGCCCGTCGGTGCGAGGTCAACGGCGCGCTCATCTGGGTTCTGCACCGTAGTCTCTTGCCGACCGTTGGGGGCACGCGATCGTGCAGTCTGGCCAAAGCCGCTCCGCGGGCGATGAGTTTGCGCGCACCCCACGGTCGTAGCTTGCGAGGCGATCCACGAGCGATTTTGAGGTGCTTCGATGCCGGCGTACGCGGATCTGGACGGCGTAAACACGTGGTATGACAGCCACGGCGAAGGCGACGCGCTGGTGCTGCTGCACCCCGGAGGCGCGGGGGTCGACTCGCGCGCGCTCGCGCCCAATGTGGGCGCGCTCGCGAAGCGATTTCGCGTCTACACACCCGAGCGTCGCGCCCATGGCCACACGCCGGACGTCGACGGTCCGATCACCTTCGACGCGATGGCGCAGGACACGATCGCCTTCGTGGAACAGGTCGTCGGCGGGCCGGCGCACCTGGTGGGCTACAGCGATGGCGCGTGCGTCGCGCTGCTCGTCTCGTTGCACCGCCCCGAGCTGGTGCGCGGGCTGGTCGTGGTGGCGGGCCCGTTTCACTACAACGGCTGGGTTCGCTCCGCCATCGACCCCGACATCGCGCCCCCTGAATTTCTCGCCAGAGCCTACGCCGAGGTGTCGCCCGACGGCCCCGAGCACTACCCGGTCGTGGTCGAGAAGCTGGCGCTGATGCACCTCTGCGAACCGACTCTGACCGCCGCCCGGCTCGGCGCGGTCGCGAGCCGGACGCTGGTGATGCTCGGCGACGACGACGAGGTCACGCTCGAGCACGCGATTGCCGCATACCGGGCCGTGCCCGACGCCGAGCTCATGGTGGTACCGGGCACATCGCACGGCCTGCTGGTGGAGAAGCCCGAGCTGTGCAACGCGGTCATAGTGGACTTCCTGACCACCGCTCCGGTCAAAACCGTGGCGCCTATTCGCAGAGCCTCGGTTCCGTCAACGGGCTGACGCGCGCGAGCACAGACCTTCGCAGGCTCGCTGCGCACCCTCGCGCGCTGCGCGGCATCTCCCCGGGTCACCGTCCGCTGAAGCGTGGCGGCCTGTGTTGCAGCGAGGCGGTGACGCCCTCGCGAAAATCCTCGGTCGCACGCAACCGCTCCTGCTCTGAAGCCTCGCGCTCCAGCGCGGCTCCCAACCGCTCCAACAGGCCCGCGCGCAGCGTGGCACGGATCGAGCGGACCGCGAGCGGCGCGCTCTGCGCGAGCTCGACCGCCAGCGCGTGAGCTGCCGTGCGCACGTCGTCGTTCTCGACCAGGCGGTCGCACAGTCCCAGCGACAGCGCCTCCTCGCCCGGAACCCGGCGGCCGGTCAAAAGCATGTCAAGCGCGGCCTGCTGCCC
>DASZFR010000039.1:0-3473 GCA_035939635.1 Solirubrobacteraceae bacterium | reverse complement strand
CGGATGCTCGGTTCGCTTCAGGACAGCGAGGATCTCGCGCAGGAGACGCTGCTGCGGGCCTGGCGGGCGCTGGGCGCCTACGAGCCTCGCGCGCAGTTTCAGACCTGGCTTTACCGCATCGCGACCAACGCCTGTCTGGACGAGCTGCGGCGCCGGCCACGCAGGCCTGTCGCGCTTGACCCGTTCCCGGATAAGCCCAGCGACGACGAGGGGGCGCCGATCTATGACCCCGCCGCGCGCTACGCAGTGCGAGAGGGGATGGAGCTCGCGCTGTTGCACGCGATTCTCCAGCTGCCGGGGCGCCAGCGCGCGGTGCTGATCCTGCGCGACGTGCTCGGCTGGAGCGCCGCCGAGGTGGCCGAGTTGTTGCAGTCCACGGTGGCGTCGACCAACAGCGCACTGCAGCGCGCGCGGGCCACCATCGACGCGCACATGGGAGAGCCGGCGCAGCCCGGTGCAGCCGCGGAGGAGTTGCGACTGCGCGACCGCTACGTGGAGATGTTCGAGCGCGCCGACATCGACGGTCTGGTGGCGCTGCTGCGCGACGACGCGACGCTTCGAATGCCGCCGCAGACGTCGCTCAGCGGCGCTGCGCGGATCGCGCGATTCTTCTACGACACCGTCGCCGGAGGCGATCTGACGCGTATCAGACACAGACCCACCAAAGCCAACGGCCGGCCCGCTGTGACGATCGAGCTGCGCGGCCAGGACGGCAGTTGGCTTCCGCACGGCGTCAGCGTGCTAGAGGTCGAGGGCGAGCAGATCGTGGGGATCGAGGCGTTTCTTGACCCTGCGTTGGTGGCGCGATTCGGTGCGTGCGCCGCGGAGGTCGAGGAGGTGTGAGTTGCGCCGCCTCGGCGCGACCGCTGTCGTCAGTCCCCCTCCTCGGAGCGCCACGCGGCCTGCGCCGGCGCAGAGGCGAGCGCCGTGCGCAGCAGATTGAGAAGATCGCGCCGCTGGTCCTCGGTCAGTCCCGCCAGCACGTCGTCTTCCACTCTTGTGACCAACCGCCGGGCGCGCTCGAGCGTGCGCCTGCCCTTCGGCGTTATGGCGACCTCCCACGCGCGCCGATCGCCGGGGCGACGCCGGCGCTTCGCGAACCCAGCCGCTTCGAGTTCATCCACCAGCGTGACCATCGCGCTGGGGTCGATGCCCATGTCCGCGCTCAGGCGCTGCTGAATAGCGCCCTCGCGAGCGCCGAGCACATTGAGCACCGCAAACAGCGCAGGCGTGAGGTCGACCGACTTCAGCGCATCCGCGGTGCGCGTGTGAGACGCCCGCCAGAGGCGAAAAAAGAGCTGGCCTGCGAACTCGGCCACCTCGACGTCGGAGGAAGGACGCTCTGCCATTCCGGCGAGCTTCGCAGTTTTGCTGGACGGAACTATTGTTGAGTGCGCCAATGATGGCATGACGCTATTATAGCGGCCTACCAGAATCGGTTTCCGCTCCCACGAGGGTCAGCATTCGCGCCACCGCCTATCTGGTGATCCGAGGCGGGAAGACGCGAACCAAGGCAGTCACGGTCGCTGTCGCGATCTGCTGAGGACGCGCCCTCGCGTTTGGATCCCCCTAGCCAGGGACACGGCCTGACGCTGTGCCGGCGGGGAGCCGCACGGCTTCGATCGGCCCGGCCAGCGGCGTGCACATGGCGGCGGCCTGCTCGTCGCGTTGCAGGACGTTGCGCAGTCGCACGAACGCGAGGCTCCCAAGCAGCCCGGGGACCCACAGCGCGATCGCGTGGTAAGCGAGCACCGCCGCGGTCGTCGCTGCCAGCGGCTGATGGTAGAGCGCGAACGTGCCGATCATTCCGGCGTCCAGCCCACCGACCCCGCCGGGCACGGGCAGGTTCCCGCCGAGCTGGCCGATCAGGTAGCCGAGCGCGAGCACGCCGATCGGGGGCGAATAGTTAAACGCGCGAAAACAGACACCGAGCACGGCGAGATCGAAGGCAGTAGTGCCGACCGCGCCGAGTATCACGCCCGGCGAACCGCGGCGCAGAAGCGAAAGACCATCGCTCACGCCGTGCCCCAGCGAGTGGCGAGCGAACCGCGCGAGCCTGGCGAGCCGGCCCATTCTCGTCCGCGCGACGGCGGGCTCCCGTCTGAGGAACGCCGCGAGCGCCGGAACGAACAGCAACGCAGCGAGCGCCGCAGCCCCGGCACCGTAGGTCAGCGCCGCGTCGCGGTCGTTGTGCAGCGCGCCCGACGCGTACAGCGCGGCGAAGACGATCACCGCGGCAACGTTCGCCAAACTCGTGAGTAGGAAGAAGGCAACCGACTTGCGCCCGATGTGCTCGGCGTTCATGCCGCCGCGACGCAGCGCCCACGCACCAAGCGCCAGGCCGCCCGTGCCGCTGATGGACAGCACGGAGTTCGCTCCCTGCTCGGACATCCCGATCAGATAGCTCAGCCGCCAAGTCATACGCGGGCAGAAGACGGCGCGGAAGATCACCACGTAGCTGAGCGTCGACAACACCTCCAGGCCAACACCCGCGACCAGCCAGCCCGGTTTCGCATGGGCCAGACGAGTGCGCAACTCGCCCAGGCCTGGGCCGATCAGCACGAAGATCGTGATCGCGACGGCAAACAGCGCGAACTCGAGCAAGCGGCGACGCACACGCCGCGGATTCAGCTCGTCGGGCATGGAGCCCGCCGAGTCTGGCGAGCCCGCCTGGCGGTCCGCCACGCCTGTGCCATCGCGGGTATGCGCGCCGTTGGCCACGCGCACATGGTCGCGCACGTTGCCACGAGCGCGCCGCCACTCTTGGCGCGCCCACGGCGAACGCCAGGCAAAGCCGTTCGTCAACGCGTGCGCGACGCCCGCGCCGGCTGGTCCGCCGGCTGAGCCTTGCTCGGCGCTCAGCTGCGCGGCGAGCGGCAGCTGGCAGGCGCCCTCATGTCAACTTCAGTGCCGCTCAGACGCCGGCGGGCGAGCGCCGGGCCCGCGCCTTGTCCTGATACATGGCCGCATCGGCGTGTCTGATCAGCTCAGCCACGCTGCTCCCGTGCTCTGGCCATAGCCCCCCGCCCACGCTCGCCCGGATTGAGACCGTGTGGTGCCCGAGCGCGAACGGCTCGATGAAAGCGGCCCGCACGCGTGATTCCACCGCCCGCACCTGCTCGTTGTCGTCGGCGTTTACGAGGACCACCGCGAACTCATCTCCGCCGAGTCGCGCCACCTCGTCGCCCTCGCGCGTGACCGACTGCAGGCGGGCCGCGGCTTTGCGGATCAACTCGTCGCCGGCGTCGTGGCCGTAGGCGTCGTTGACGTGCTTGAACTGATCGAAGTCGATGAACAGCAACCCGACATGGGGGCTGTGGCGCGTGGGCGCGTCTTGCAACACCCGCTCCACGTAGGCGCCGAAGCCGACCCGGTTGAGAAGTCCTGTCAACGGGTCGTGGCTCGCGCGGTGGTGCAGCTTGTCGACCAGCTGCCCGTTCTGAATCGCCGTCGCGGCGAGCGCCGCAACGCCG
>DASZFR010000038.1:0-5808 GCA_035939635.1 Solirubrobacteraceae bacterium | reverse complement strand
CTCGCCGCGGCCGGGCACGGTCGTGGCCGAGCTCGAGGTGGCGCTGCCGCGCCCGCGCGAGCGCACCGACCGGCGCGTGGTGGCGCTGCGCGAGGAGGCGCTCACCGCGCTCGCCCGAGGGGCGCGGGCATGAGACGCACGCACGAGACAGGAACGCGCGCGAAGCGCCTCGCGCGCGCGCTGCTGCCGCCGCTTCTGCTGGCGGTCGTACTGGTTGGCGCGTGGGAGCTGTACGTGGATCTCAGCGGAGTGCAGGCCGCGGTGCTGCCGGCCCCGCACGACGTGGCAAGCGCGCTGTGGGGCAACGCCGAACTGCTCGCGCGCAACTTCAAAGTCACCGCCGAGGAGGTCGTGCTCGGCCTCTCACTGGCGCTCGCCGGCGGCTTTGCGCTGGCCGTCGCGATTCACATCTCGCCGCTTTTGCGCCGGGCGTTCTATCCCCTCGCGGTGGGCTCGCAGGCGCTGCCGATACCGGTGATCGGCGTGCTGCTGGTGTTCTGGTGGGGCTTTGGCATGCTGCCGAAGCTAGCCGTGGTGGCGCTCATCTGCTTCTTTCCGGTGCTGGTCACCACTGTGGACGCCCTGCGCGCCGTCGACCGCGACCAGCTGAAGCTGCTGCGCACGCTCGACGCCTCGCGCTGGCAGGCGTTTCGCCTGGCCGAGCTGCCGGCCGCACTGCCCGCCGCGCTCAGCGGCGCGCGTATCGCGCTTGCCATCGGGGTGATCGGCGCGTTCATCGCCGAGACCACCACGCCCACCTCGGGCCCGTACCCGGGGCTCGGGCGCGAGATCCTCTCCGACGTCAACTTCCAGACGGCGCGCGCGTACGCCGGCACGATCGTCTTGTTCGCGTTCGCGATCGCGTGCTTTTACGCGCTGTCGCTGGCGCAGCGCAAGCTCGCGCCGTGGACGGCCGCCACCGACGGGGAGCGGCATTGACACACACAGCTCGCGCCCGCTGGACGTCGCTCGCGCTCGCTGGGATGGCCTGTGCGCTGGCGTTGGCCGCGTGCGGCACCAAGCAGGACGCGCTCTCCGCGCCGGCGACCAAGCCGTTCACCGTGATG
Source organism: Solirubrobacteraceae bacterium (assembly GCA_035939635.1). Lineage (GTDB taxonomy): Bacteria > Actinomycetota > Thermoleophilia > Solirubrobacterales > Solirubrobacteraceae > Palsa-744. The sequence continues at coordinate 4,741 of DASZFR010000038.1, read as the reverse complement.
CTCGACTTCTTCCCCAACGCCGACCACGCGGCGCTGTACGCGGCGATCGCCAGCGGCGACTTTCGCGCGGTGGGGCTGCAGGTGCAGCCGCAGACGCCGGCCGAACCCTCTGAACCGCTCAAGCTTCTCGCGGCGGGCAAGGTGGACATGGCGATCTCCTACGAGCCGGAGCTGTTTCTGGCGCGCGACCAGGGGCTCAAACTGGTATCGATCGGCGCGCTGGTACAGCGTCCGCTCACCTCGATCATCGCGCTGCCGGGCAAGGGCGTGCGCACCGTGGCAAACCTGGCCGGCAAGCACGTCGGCACCGCGGGGATCGCCTACCAGACAGCCGAGCTGCAGACAGCGGTGCAGGCCGCCGGAGTGAGCCCGGCGAGCGTGCACGAAGTCAACGTGGGGTTCAACCTCATCCCGGCGATGCTGTCCGGGCGCGTGGACGCCACGCTCGGGGGCTTCTGGAACTACGAGGCGATCCAGCTGCGCCTCGCGCACCACAACCCGGTCGTGATCCCCGTGGACCGAGCGGGCGTGCCCCCGTACGACGAGCTCGTGCTGGTGGTGCGCGAACAGCAGGCGCACAGCGACGGGCAGGACCTGCGCGCGTTCCTGCAGGCGCTCACGCGCGGCGAGCGCGAGGTGCGCGCCAACCCCGCCGCGGCGGCGAAGGTCGTGGTGAAGGCCAACCCCTCGCTGGAATCAAAGCTGCAACTGGAATCGATCCGCCAGACGCTGCCGGCCACGCAGCCCGCCGAAGCGGCCAAGCCCTACGGCTGGCAGGATCCAGCGGCGTGGGCGTCGTTTGCGAGCTGGATGTTCTCCCACCGGCTGCTCTCTCACCAGCCCAACGGCGGCCTGCCTCCGCTCACCAACGAGTTCCTGCCCGGGCAAGGCATTTGAGCGCCGCACGCCTCGCGCGGCGCGCGGAGGCCCGAGCGCGGAGCTGACACGTGCGCGTCGGCCTGCTCACCGGGGGCGGCGACTGCCCGGGGCTCAACGCGGTAATCCGCGCTGTGGTGCGCCGCGGCCTCGCGCGCGGCGACGACTTCCTCGGCTTTCGCCACGGCTGGGCGGGCGTGCTCGAGGACGACGCGGTCGAGCTCACGCTCGCCAGCACGTCGGGCATCCTGCCGCGCGGCGGCACGATCCTCGGCACCTCGCGCACCAACCCGTTCGCCGCGGAACGGCGCGACGGCGGCGCGCGTATCGCCCACACGCTCGCGGTGCGGCGTGTAGACGCCCTGATCCCGATCGGCGGCGAGGACACGCTCGGCGTGGCGCTGCGCCTGCACCGCGAGGGCGTCCCCGTGGTGGGGGTACCGAAGACGATCGACAACGACCTTGGCGGCACCGACTTCACGTTTGGCTTTCAGACCGCGGTGCAGATCGTGACCGACGCGATCGACCGGCTGCACACCACCGCCGAGTCCCACAACCGGGTGATGGTCGTGGAGGTGATGGGCCGCCACGCGGGCTGGATCGCCACGCACGCCGGCATCGCGGGCGGCGCCGACGCGATCCTCGTGCCCGAGCGCCCGTTTGACATCGACGCGGTCGTCGCGCATCTGCGCCGGCGCCACGAGCGCGGGCGCAGCTTCTCGATCGTGGTCGTCGCCGAGGGAGCCCTCCCGCGCGAGGGCACGATCGCTCTTGGCGGATCGCAAGCGACCGACGCCTTCGGCCACGCACGCCTCGGCGGCATCGGCGTGGTGCTCGAGCGCGAGATCGAGCAGCGCACGGGCTTTGAGAGCCGCGTCACGATCCTCGGCCACGTGCAGCGCGGCGGCACGCCCGTGGCCTTTGATCGCGTGCTCGCCACGCGCTTCGGCGTGGCGGCCATGGACGCCGCCGCGGCGGGCCGTTTCGGCACGATGGTCGCGCTGCGCGGTACAGAGATCGCTGAGGTGCAGCTGCAGAGCGCGCTCGCGCAGCCGAAGCTGCTGGACCCGGCGCTGTTTGCGACCGCCGAGCTGTTCTTCGGCTGAGCGCGCGCCAGGCACACCTCGGCAGTCCGGCTCGGCGCCTCAGCAGTCCGCTCAGCGCCTCACGGCTGCGTCAGCGGCCACCAGCGGCCCAGCGCCGCGGCGGCGGGCGAAGTCAGCGCCGGCTCGAGCGCGACCGGTTCGGCGCGCTGCGAGCCCGTGAGCGCCTCCAGCGTCGCGCGCACGCACTCTCCCAGCACGCGCTGGTTGTAGCCGCCCTCGAGCACGACGCCCAGCGGCGCCCCGGCGCGTGCGGCCATGTCGCGCACCAGGCGCGCCATCTTGGCGAAGGACTCCGTGCTCAGCCGACAGTTCGCGAGCGGGTCCTGGGCGTGCGCGTCAAAGCCCGCCGAGACCAGCACGAGCTGTGGCTCAAAGGCGGCGGCCGCCGCGAGCGCCACGTGCGCGAGCAGCGACAGCCACACGGGCTCTTCGCTGCCGGGAGCCACCGGCAGATTGATCGTGAACCCCTCCCCCGCGCCACTCCCCACGTCGCCCAGGGGACCGGTTCCCGGGTACAGCGGCGACTGGTGGATGCTCGCGAACAGCACGTCTGAGCGCGCGCGAAAGGCCTCCGCTGTGCCGTTGCCGTGGTGCACGTCCCAGTCGAGAATGAACACGCGACTGACGCCGAGCGTCGCGATCGCAAGCTGCGCGGCGACCGCGACGTTGTTGAACAGGCAAAAGCCCATCGCCCGGCCGGGCTCGGCGTGGTGGCCCGACGGGCGCACCGCGCAGAAGCCCAGCCCGGCGTCGCCGGCGAGCAGCGCGCGCGTCATCGTGCACGCGGCACCGGCGGCGGCGAGCGCGGCATCGTAGGACTTCTCGCCGACGAACGTGTCGAGGTCGATCGGCCCCCCTCCCGCGGCGCACAGCTCCTGGACGAAGCGCACGTGCGCCGGCGTGTGCACGAGCTCGAGCTCGGCGTCGGTCGCGGGCTCGCCCTCGCGCCGCTCCCACCGCGCGGGCCACGACGCGGACAGCTCGCGCTCGAGTGCGAGCAGGCGCTCGGGGGTGTCTGGATGGCCCGGCGAGTGCACGCGCGGGTCGTGCGCCAGGCACGCGGGGTGGCTGAAGTACAGTCCCCCGTTCACGCGAGCGCTCGCTTCGACGGATCGCGGGCGTGGTTCACTGACGGCAATATGGCGCATGCACAGCTCCCAGAGACGATGCGCGCGATGGTCTTCGAGGCGCCGCGCGCTCCGCTGCGCGCGACTCGGCGCGACCTGCCCGAGCCGCAGCCGGGCCAGGTGCTCATTCGCGTGAGCGCGTGCGGCGTGTGCCGCACCGACCTGCATCTGCTCGACGGCGAGGTGACGATCGCGCAACCGCCCCGCATCCTCGGGCACCAGATCGTCGGCACCGTGCAGGTGAGCGAGGCGCCCGAGCTCGCGGTGGGCGCGCGAGTGGGCGTGCCGTGGCTGGGGTGGACGGACGGGACGTGTCGCTACTGCACCTCGGGGCGCGAGAACCTGTGCCCGAACGCGCGCTTCACGGGGCGCGACATCGACGGCGGCATGGCCGAGTACACCGTGGCCGACGCGCGGTTTTGCTTTTCGATCCCCGACGGCTACCCCGACGAGCAGGCCGCACCGCTTCTGTGCGCGGGGCTGATCGGCTACCGCTCGCTGCGCCTGGCGGGCGACCCGCGGCGGATCGGGCTGTACGGATTCGGCGCCTCCGCACACCTCCTCGCACAGGTGCTGCGATGGCAGGGGCGCGAGATATTCGCGTTCACGCGCCCGGGCGACGAGCGCACGCAGGCGTTCGCGCGCGAGCTGGGCGCCACGTGGGCGGGCGGTTCAGACCAGCAGCCACCCGAGCAGCTCGACGCGGCGATCATCTTCGCGGCGGTGGGTTCGCTCGTGCCAGCCGCTCTGCGCGCGCTGGCCCCCGGCGGTCGCGTGGTGTGCGCCGAGATCCACATGAGCGACATCCCCTCCTTCCCGTACGAGATCCTGTGGATGGAGCGCAGCGTGCAATCCGTCGCGAACCTCACCCGCCAGGACGGGCACGAGTTCCTCGCGCTCGCGCCGCGCGTGCCCGTGCGCACCACCGTGACCACGTATTCGCTCCAGGACGCCAACCAGGCTCTCGACGACCTGCGCCACGGGCGCTTCGAGGGTGCTGCGGTGCTCGTGCCGTGAGCGCATGAAGCGGTCCTCACCGGCGGCTGAGCGCGGCTTTAGCCGCCGTTTCGATACTGCGCGCGTGTCCGTCTGGCGGAGTGCGCGTACGCGGCTGGGGCCGCGCGCAGGCATCGGCCGCGCGATCCGCTCGCCCCGCTGCGCGGCAGCGCTTGTGCTGGCCGCCGCGCTGCCGGTCGCCGGCTGCGGCTCCGGCGGCGCGAGCTCGACGCAGACAAAACGTGCAAGCGCGGCCAACGCGAGCGTACCGCTGCGGCTGCACCTCGTCGCCACGAGCGCGCTCCCAGCACCGGTGCAACTGCCGGCGGTGGCGGCGGTCTCCGGGGGCACGCTCTCGATGGGCGGCCTCGACTCCTCTGAAGCGTCCAGCGCGCAGATCGTGCTCGTGCAAGGCGGCGCCGCGCGCAGCGTCGGGCAGTTGCCCAGCGCGCTGCACGACGCCGCCGCCGCTGACCTCGGCGGCGATGCCTACTACTTCGGCGGCGGCGGCACGGAAGGCGCGAGCGCGGCGATCCTGCGTGTTAGCCCCAGCGGCGAAACCACCACAGCCGGGCAGCTGCCCGCGCCGGCCTCGGACGTTGCAGCCGCCGCGATCGGTCAGACCATCTACGTGGT
>DASZFR010000037.1:0-4140 GCA_035939635.1 Solirubrobacteraceae bacterium | reverse complement strand
GCGCTGCGATCAGACCCGGGGCATCCGTGTTCTGCGCCTCGATTGCGCCGCCGTCGCGAAACGTGAGCGTGTTGGCGGCGCCGATCGCGCGAGCCGCGGCGCTCGCGCGATCGGCGAGCGCGAGCGCCGCCTGCTTGTGGGGGATCGTCACGTTCGCCCCGGCGAACCCGCCGGTGCCGAGCGCGCGCACAGTGTCATCGAAGAGCTCTGGTGGGAGCGGCAGCCGCTGGTAGCTCCAGTCCTCGAGCCCGCACGCCGCGAACGCCGCCTCGAACATCGCGGGCGAGCGACTGTGGGCGACCGGCCAACCGATGACGCCGAGCCAAGGCATCTAGCTCTCCACGCGCGCTGCGGCGCGCCGGCATGCTGGGCTGCCGCCGAGCAACGGGCTACCCCCTCTTGCAGCTCGGGACGCGCCCGCCGTTCTTGCGCAGCGCTTCGCGATAGGCGGTCGCGTTCTTTTCGAACAGGGCATAGCTCGTGGAGAACACCTGCTCCCCACAGCCGTCCGCGCCGGCCACGTAGTAGAGATAGGAGACTTTGGCGGGCCGCCCCGCGGCTTCGATGGCGGCCGCTCCCGGGTTCGAGATCGGGGTTGGCGGCAGGCCCCTGCGGGTGCGGGTGTTGTACGGGGAGTCGCTGTGCAGCTCGGCTTCGGTCAGGGGATGGGCGAAGTCGTGCAGGGCATAGCGCAGCGTGGAGTCGACCCCCAGCGTCATGCCCTGGCGCAGGCGGTTGTAGATCACAGCCGCCACGAGCCGGCGGTCGCGCGGGATCGCCGCCTCGCGTTCGACGATCGACGCGACGATCAGCAGCTGGTAGGGGGTGACCCCGAGCACCCTCGCGCGGTGGACCTCCGCGCCGCCGAAGTTTTCGCCGAACGCGGCGAGCTGCTCGGACACGAGCCGCGGGGCCGGGGCCCCTCGATACATTTCATAGGTGGCCGGGAACAGAAAACCTTCGAGGTTCGGCGTTGCGGCAGGTGCGCCGTAGCGCGCGGGGCGCAGGCCGGCGGAACGCGCTGACGCAGCCAGGTAGCTGCCGCGAAGCCCGTCGGCGTGGGCGAGCGCGGCGATCTGCGTGCGCGTGTAGCCCTCAGGGATCACCACCTTCACGACCGCTGGGAGGGGTGGGGTTTTGGGTCGTTCTGAGTGGTGCACGAGCAGCACGGCGCCGACAGCGAGCACGCCGACCACGACGGTGAGCGCCAGCAGCGCGCCGGCGCGCGCCGCGCGCCCACGCCAGCGCGGGACGTGGGGGCGGTGCAGATGCGGGCGGTGGAGGTGAGGCCGGTGCAGATGGGACCGGGGGCGCCCGCGGGGGGATGCCGGTGCGGGGGGCGCCACGGCCTCGGACGGCGCCTGCGCCTCAGATTGCTCCGCCGGCTGTCGCGCTGGCGCTGCTAGCGGCGGGCGCAACTCGGGTGGCGGTAGCGGCTCGGGTGGTAGCGGCTCGGGTGGCGGCAGCGGCGGGACCACCGGAGCGGGCTGTGCGACTCCACCCTTGGCGAGGCGGCGGCGTTCGCGCTCTTCGCGAGCGCGCTCGCGCTCCTGCTCGGTGCGCTGCACCGGAGGGTCTGCTCTGCGATCTCTGGCCAAGTCGATGACCCTACTGAGATCGCGCGAGCCAACCCTCCAGCAGGATCGCCGCGGCGCGCGAGTCCTCGCTGGTGCTGGCGTGCTCCATGCGAGCGGCGATGCGGGTGGTGAAGCGCTCGTCGTACAGCTCCACCGGTATGCCCTCGCCGAGTCGCCTGGCGAGTGTGGCCGCGAACTCGCGCGCCTCGCGCGTCTGCTCGGTGTCCTCACCACGCAGCGAGAGCGGCAGGCCGACCACTACGTGCTCCACCGCCCGCTCGGCGGCGAGGCGGGCGATCCTCGCCAGTCCGCGCCGGCCCGCCGGCTGCACGACGGGGTCGATCGGCGTGACGATCGTGCCGGTCGGGTCGCTCAGCGCGCAGCCGCAGCGCGCGCTGCCGTAGTCAAGCGCGAGGACTCGCATCGACCGCCAGCGCGACCGTGCCGTGGCCCACGATCACATCGCCCGCGTACAGGCACGCCACCTGGCCGGGTGCCGTGCGCTCGATCTGCTCGAGCATCCGCACCTCGACGCGCTCGTGCGCGCCCGCGTGCGGAGAGCCCTCCAGGCGGCAGGGCATCCGCCGACCGCGATAGCGCACCTTCACTCCGTCCACGCAGGCCCCGTCGCGATGCAGGGTGACATCGCGCACCCCCACGCGATCCGTGCGCAGCTGCTCGCGCGAGCCCACGGTCACGGTGTTGGCCTCGACGTCGGTGGCGATTACGTATAGAGGCCCACCTCCCCCTCCCACCCCATCCACCCTGCCCACGCCACCGCCGAGCCCCACGCCGTGGCGCTGACCGACGGTAACGGTGTGGACGCCGCCGTGCTCGCCGAGCTTGCGCCCGTCGCGATCGACGATCGCGCCGGCACGCCTGGCGAGGCCGCCATGGCGCGCGAGGAAGTCGGCGTGGCGGGTGCCCGCGAGGAAGCAAAGATCCTGCGAGTCTGGCCGCCGCGCCACCTCGAGGCCCGCGCGCGCGGCCTGCGCGCGCACCTCGGGCTTGGTCAGCTCGCCGAGCGGGAAGCGCAGCCGTGCGAGCGAGCGCGGCGAGAGCGCGGCGAGAGCGTAGCTCTGGTCCTTGCCCTCGTCCGACGCCACCCGCAGCAACGGCTCCCCGTCTGCCGCGCCGGCGCTCACGAGAGCGTCGGCGCCCGCGCGCGGCGTCGCATCGCCGTATGGCGCGCCGTCGTCGTCATGACACACGCGCGCATAGTGGCCGGTGGCGAGCGTTGGCGCTCCAAGGCGATCCGCCAGGTCGAGCATCGCGTCGAGCCGCACGCTGCCGTTGCAGCGCACGCACGGGTTCGGCGTGAGACCCGCCGCGTGGTCCGCGAGCCAGGCGTCCACCACTCCGGCCCGGAACTCCTCGCGCAGGTCGATCGAAAAGTGCGCCATTCCCATCCCGTGGGCGATCTCGCGCGCCGCGCGCACGGCCTGCGCCGAGCAGCAACTGCGCTCGCCGTCGTTGTGCGGGTCAGACCACAGCTCGAGCGTCACCCCCACTGCCTCGCCGCCGCCCTCCGCGACGAGCAGCGCCGCCACCGCGCTGTCCACCCCACCGCTCATCGCTACGAGCCCACGCGAGGGCGAGGGCGCAAGCGACACACGCGCGCGCGCCGCCCACCCGAGCGCCCTGTGCAGCGCGTCGGCGGCGAGCTCGGCGGCGTGGAGCTTCGCGGGACTTAGCCCACCGAGCTCCGCGGCGATCTCCGGCGCACCGACGCGCGCCGCCGCGAGCAAGCCCTCTCCGCGCACGAGCCCGACCGCGGCGCTGCCCGCCGCGAGCGCCGCTCCGCAGCCGCTCGCGTCGAAGCCGGCGTCCACGATCCGGCCGTCGGGACAATCCCGATCGACCGCCACGGAAATACGGATCAGGTCGCCGCACGCGGCCCCGCCGGCCGCGCCCGTGTACGCAGCCGCGGGCACGTGACCGCGCCCGACAGGTCGTTCCATGTGATCGGCAAGCAGCTCGGCGCTCATCGTCCGTCCGAGTTTAGGTGCCCGCCCACACCCACGTGGCTCAGCCGCGAGCGGCGCGGCAACGGTCGCGGGTCGCGGTACGCCGCGGTCGCGCTATGCGCGGTGCCGCGCTGTCTACCGGTGGGCGCCGCGAGCTTCGCGCACGGCCTGTTCTAGCGCGAACACGTCCGTGAGCCCTGTGAGCGTGCTCACCACACCGTGCCGGTTGACGATCAGGATCGTCGGAGTCTGGTAGACGTGGGCCACTTCGGTGATCCCCCCGAACACGCCGATCTGCTTGGCGAGCGCCGCGTGCAGGGTCACCGTCCCTCGCGAGCGACCCGCGAGCGCGCCCGCCTGCGCCTTCACCTCCTGGTCGACCGCGGACTTCGGGTTCCAGAACACGAGCATCACGGTCTTTCCCCGCGCGAGCTCGCCTTCCACCGCCACCTGGGCGGCGCTGCGTCCGTGCGCCTTCGAGGACGAGCCAGCCCAGCTGTGTGCTCGCGTTGCCGCCTTGCGCGTGGGCACGGCGGCGACGGCCGACTTCGGCGTGGTCGTCACGCCCCCCTGGGTGCTGTTTGCCGCTGCGGTCG
>DASZFR010000036.1:0-26962 GCA_035939635.1 Solirubrobacteraceae bacterium | reverse complement strand
GTGGAACCAGCGGCGGCGATCGTTGAGCGCTTCGCCGCCGCGCTGCGCGCCGGCTAGTTCGTCCTCGGCACGTCGTGCGGGGTCACTCAAGGTAGGTGACGTAGGAGCGCGGATCCTCCCGCTCAGGTGGGGCGCTTTGCTGACGCGGCGGACCAAGGTGGATGAGGCCAAGCACGTGCTCGTGGCGCGCGAGGCAGACGGCGGCACGGCCCTCTGGGGTGCGTAGGACGGCCGGTGTGCGCCAGTAGCCCGCGAACCCTCGGGCGTGGGCGACGAGCAGGACGATGTACGCGGCAATCGCGGTGGCGTGTAGATCCTCCTCGTCCTGCAGCGGATCACCAGTGAGTGCGGCACTGACCACGATGAGCGTGGGCGCGCGGGTGAGCTTTGCCGCGTGCTCTTTGCCGGCCGCCTGCTTGAGACGCGCCAGGGCGCCAGGGCCGAGGACGCGGAAGCGCCAGGGGTTGGTCCCGTGGTGGTTGGGCGCCCAGCGGGCGAGCTCGAACAGTTCGTTCAGGGTCTCGCGCTCGACGGGCTTGGGGCCGAACGCCTTGTGCGTGCGACGGGTGCGGATCGCGTGTTTGACATCCATCGGTTGAGGATCGCATTGCAAGATCTCAGCGCACGTCCTCACAACCGTGACACGTAAAACCGAAGGACCGCCTAGGACGATACTCGGCCAGTGGGCGATCCTGGACTCGAACCAGGGACCTCTTCCTTATCAGAGAAGCGCTCTAACCGACTGAGCTAATCGCCCGGATCGACGGCGGGGCCTTCGGTAGGCAGGATCGTAGCGTTACGCGCGTCCACGCCGCCAGCGCCGCGCCACGGCGACTTGAGGTTGATGGCCTGACGTCGCGCGAGGAATCAAACGATCAGGATCCGCGCCTCGCCTCCGACAGCCGGCGCGCAACCTCGAGCGCCTCGGGCGCGCCCGCAAAACGCACCTGCGCTCGCAGCGTCCCGTCACGCATTTGCGTAACGCGCACGTCCGCGCCAAGCGCCTGCGAAAGGCGCTCCTCTACCTGCTGCGCTGCCAGCTGCGCGTCCGGGTGCGCGGTGATCGCGTGGCGCTGCGGCGCCCCGTTGCCGGCCCGCGCCGCGTTACTCGCGCGCGCGCGATCTTCTGTCCGCCGCACCGACCACCCCTCGGCCACAGCGGCGCGCGCCAGCGAGCGCCGCACGGCGTGATCCTCTGCCATCAGCAACGCGCGCCCATGCCCCTCGCTGAGCACACCTCGCTCCAGCAGCTCGAGGACCTCTTGGGGGAGCTCCAGCAGGCGTAACAGGTTGCTCAACGCGGGGCGGCTGCGACCGATTCGCTTGCCCAAGTCCTTGTGGGTCACGCCGACGTCCTCCACCAGCGCCGCGCACGCGCGCGCCTCCTCGACCGGGTTGAGGTCTTCGCGCGCCACGTTCTCGATCAAAGCGAGCTCGAGCGACTCAGCATCCTCGTTGTCGCGGACCACCGCAGGGATCACGCCCAGTCCGGCCAGGCGCGCCGCTCGCCAGCGCCGCTCGCCGGCTACGAGCTCGTAGGTGCCGCCGGGGCGAGGTCTCACCAGCACCGGCTGCAGCACACCGCGCTCGGCGACCGAATCCGCCAGTCGCTGGAGCGACTGTTCGTCGAACCGGTGCCGCGGCTGGCTCGGGTTGGGCGCGATCAGCTCCACCGGCAGCTCGCGCAGCTCCTGCGAGGGCCCATCGGCAACCGGCACCGTAGACAGGATCGCATGAAGGCCGCGGCCCATGCCGGGCGTGACCCTACTCACGCGCAGCCACCTCCTTGGCCAGCTCGAAGTACGCCTCGGCCCCCGCGCTGCTCGGATCGTGATGCGTCACCGGAAGCCCGTGACTGGGGGACTCGCCAATCCTCACATTTCTAGGTATCACAGTGGAGAACACAAGGTCTGCGAAATGCTCGCGGACCTCGCGCTCGACATCCTGTCCGAGGCGGGTGCGCGCGTCGTGCATCGTCAACAGCATGCCGGACACGGTCAGGCGAGGGTTGAGCTCCCGCTGCACCAGCGCCAGCGTGTCCAGCAGCCCAGCCAGCCCCTCCAGCGCGAAGTACTCCGTCTGCACCGGCACGATCACGCGGTCCGCCGCGACCAACGCGCTCACCGTCAGCGGACCCAGCGACGGTGGGCAGTCGAGCAGCACGTAGTCGAAGCGATCCCTGATCTCAGCCAAGCGCTCGTACAGCAGCCCCTCAAACCCGGCGACCCGCGGCAGCTCGACGTTGGCGCCGGCCAGGCCCTGTCCCGCGGGCAGCACCTGCAGCCCGGGCACGTGGCTCACCACCAGCGCCTCGGAGGCGTTCGCCTCGCCGCACAGCACCTCGTAGAGCCCGGGGCTGCGGCTGCGCTCGATCCCCAGGCCAACGGTCGCGTTCGCCTGCGGATCTACGTCCACGAGCAAAGTCGCGTAGCCGGCCTCGGCGATGCACGCGCCGACGTTCACAGCGGTGGTCGTCTTGCCCACACCCCCCTTTTGGTTGGCGATGGCAAAGACGGTTCCCACACCTCGCAAGCTAGCGCCGCCTGCGGTCAGACGGGCGACTTCGCGGTCTGGCGCGATCAGGCGACCGGCTTCGCGACCGGCCGGCCTCACCGCGCCAGCCCCAACGGTCGCCGCCGCGCCACACCGGCGCGGCGAGGGAAGCGCTCGGGCGTCTCTCTGACCTTGAAGTAGAGATGTAGATAGTGATCTTCGGCGGCGGAATATGGCCGCACGCCGCGAATTTCGTGCCGCTCGAGGCCAAGCTCCTCGGCCGCGCGAACCGCTTGCTCCTCCTCGCGCGGCGATCGTTTCCCACGCCAGTCGACAAGCGCGCCCCCGACGCGGAGCAAGGGAGCTGCGTACTCGAGCACGACCGCCTGCTGCGCCACCGCGCGGGCCACCACGGCGTCGTTCAGCCCTCGCCCCTGTCTCCACTCCTCGACGCGGCCGGACACCACCGCCACGTTCGTCGCACCCGTCGTCGCGACGGCCAGCTCGAGGAACACGCAGCGCCTCGACTGGCTCTCGACGAGACTCACGGTGGCGGCCGGCAGCGCGACGGCGAGCGGAATGCCCGGGAAACCCGCACCGGAGCCGATGTCGGTCACGCGACGCGCTCGGATCAGCGGTTCAACCTCAAGTCCAACCAGAGAGTCGGCCAAATGCACGTCGACAGCAGCGGCCCGGGCACGCGGGCCGGTTGGCGCATGCGGGTCGCTCTCGATGTAGCCGGCCAGCCGTTGTAGCTGCGCCACCTGGTCGGCAGAAAGCCGGTACCGCCGCGCCAGTCGGTCAAGCGTCATCGGTGCGTATTTTGAGACAACGCGGGCGTGGCGGTCTTGCATCATCCGCACCCGGTCCGGGACGCAGGGTTCAAAGCCACCAGCGAGGAGCCCGAATCGGACACGTTCAACGTGAAACACTCCCGCCCCGCGGCGGGGCGCTGATTCGCCAGGGGCGATTTCACGCCGAAACCCGCCTGGACGCGGCTTAGCCACGCGTTAGCGTCGGCTTAGCCGCGCCTCAGGCGCGGCGTCTTGACTGTTCGCAAATGCGCGATACGGCAGGAGGTCCGCGATGAATTTTCGGCGGCTGACCAAACACAAGCTCGTGGCGGGGTTGATCGCCGTCGCGGTCCTCGGCGGTGCAGGCGCCGCGGTGGCGGCGACGCAGTCGTCGTCGTCCAACCGCCGCCAGGCCTACCTAAATGACGCCGCCAAGCACCTCGGTGTGTCGCCGCGCGCCCTCTCCAGCGCGCTGCAGGCCGCGGCGATCGACCACATCGAAGCAGCGCTCGCGGACGGTCGGTTGACGCAGTCGCAGGCCAACGAACTCAAGAAGCGCGTGCACGAAGGGCGAGCACCGCTGTTCGGACACGGCGGACTCGGTCGCGGCCGCCTGCACGTCGGCGTCGGGCGCGCCGGCGTCACGGGCGTGGCGGCGCGCTACCTCGGCATCTCGCCCGAAGCGCTCCTGCGCGAGCGTCAATCTCATAAATCGCTCGCCCAGATCGCCGAAGCGACGCCGGGCAAGTCGGCGGCGGGACTGAAGGCCGCGATCCTCGCGCAGGCCAAAGAACGCCTCGACGCCGCCGTCGGCCACGGGCGCATCAGCTCAAAGCAGGAGAGCGAACTGCTGCCGCGGATCTCCAGCCGCGTCCAGGCATTGCTGCAACGCACGGGGCCGCGGTCGGACGGCCCGCGGTCGGGATCGGCCTCGCCGCCGGCCAACGGGCAGCGCGGCGAACCTCCGCTCGCTCGCGGCGGGGCTTCTCTTTACTAGGACGGGCTAGCCGAAACTCGCTAGCCCAGTGCTCTCGCCAGAGCGCGAGCCGTGCCGCTCGCGGCGTGGCCGTCCTGCGGATACTCTCCGGGCGATGTCCGAGGAGTCCACGATCCCCGACCTGGTGGAGCTTGAAGCGCTTTACCGGACGGCCCTTCCGGACGGCACCGACGTGGCGCACGTTGCGCATGACGACGCCGCGTGGGCGACCTTATCACGTGCTTCAGCCGCCCTTTACGCTCCCGACTTCGTCTACGAAGACAGCGTGGTGCCCGACCATCGCGGCGACGCGTATCGCGGCTTCGAGGGGTACCGAAGGGCTGTGGCGACCTTCACGGAACCCTTCGAGGAGATGATCTACGACTTGGAGCGGCTCGCTGCTTGCGGAGATCGGGTCGTGGCGATATACCGTGTGCGAGCGACGGCGCGACATACGGGGCTCAGATTCGACCAGCAGGCAGCGTACGTCTTGAGTTTTCGCGGCGGGATGATCTCGCACGTTCGGGCTTACCGCGATCCCGATGAGGCGCTCAAAGCCGCGTGGCGGGCGGACTAGGCGTGGCGAATTCCGCTAGCCGTTTCGCCAGGCCCTCCCAGTAGGCCACCCCCACCCCGCCCTTGCGGGCGAGCGACGCGCGCCGAGCGCCCGGTCAGCGCTCGGCCGGCGAGACGACCACGTAGCGGTCGGGCTCATCGCCCTCGCTGTGGGTCTCGACCCGGGTGTTGTCGCGCAGGTGCTCGTGCACGATGCGCCGCTCCCACGACGGCAGCGGGTCGAACACGATGGAGCGCCCCGTGCGGAGTGCCTCGTCGGCGGCCTCGTCGGCGTCCTCGCGAAGCAGCTCGTCGCGCCGCTCGCGATAGCCGTCGGCGTCGATCAGGATGCGCGGGCCGCCGGGGCCGGCTGGGAACACGATGCGCTGCGCGAGGTGTTGCACCGCATCGATCGTCTGGCCGCGCCGGCCGATGAACAGCCCCACGTCGTCGCCGCGGATGACGCCGCTCAGCACGCCTTCACGTTCCTCAACCTCTACCTCAACCTCAATCCCCAGCGCGTCGACGATTTCCTCCAGCAGCTCCTGGAGGGCCTCTGGCGGGTCGAGCTCCTCCTCGTCGCGCGCGTCCTCGTCGCGCGCGTCCTGGCCGTCGCGGTCCTCGTCGCTCATCGGCGCCGCCCCGAGCGTTTCTTCTTCTTGCGCGGTGGCCGCGGCGGTGGCGCAGTGGCGCGCGACTGGGCGCCCACGCCGGCGAGCGCGGGCTCGCCCTTGGGCTCGGCGCCGCGAGTCGTCGCGGGGACCTTGCTGTCGCGCGCCGTACCCGGGGGCTCGCCGCCCTTGACGACCGGCGTCGGTGGGGGACCCATGTAGCGGCGGATCACCAATTGCTGGCCGATCGTCCACAGGTTGGTCGTGATCCAGTACACGAGCAACCCGGCCGGGTAGCGGTACAGGATGACCACAAACACGATCGGCAAGAGGAGCATCAGGCGCCGCTGGTTGGGGTCCGCGGTTGCCGTCGCCACCAGCGTCGAGGCGACCTGCGAGCCGACGTAGAGCACGATCAGCACCACCAGCGCGGCGCCGGTCGCGCGCGCGGTGATGTCCGGGAGGAAGAGGAATTTCGCCGAACCCGGGGCGACGGTGTTGCATGCCGTTTTGGAGATGTAGTCGTTCAGCGTGCCGTGGAAGCTCCCGGCGTGCACGGACGCCACGTAGTGGGTGGCGAGCTCTTTGCCGCAGATGTGCTTCTTGAGGTCGGTGCGCAGCATGTAGAACAGCGAGATGAACACCGGCAGCTGCAGCAGCAGGGGCAGGCACGACGCGAGCGGGTTGATTTTGTTCTCGCGGTAGAACGTCATGATCTCCTGCTGCTGGCGCTGTTTGTCGTCCTTGTACTTTTCTTTCAGCGCGTTGATCTGGGGAGCCAGCCGCTGCATCTCCTGCATCGACTTCAGCTGCCTGAACGTCAGCGGCACGAGCACCGCGCGGATCACCACGGTCAGACCCACAATCGCCAGGCCCCAACTGCCGCCCACGAAGTTGTTGTGGATGAAGACCATGATCGCTTCGAAGGCGCTGATCAGCGGCGAGAACGCGCTTTCGATTACGTTGGTGGCAAGAACGGGCATGTGGGTACCGATAGTGCTTCGGGGCTAGCTGTGACGGCGCGCCTTCGCGTGCATCGGGCGGCTCAACCAGGCCGGCTCTCGGCGGGTTCAGCCGATGCCCGCTCGCGCGCGCCTCGGCGACCCCGCTGGAACAGCCGCTGAGCGTCCACCGGATCGTAGCCGCCGTAGCTGAACGGGTTGCAGCGCAGCAGGCGCCATCCTGCGAGCACCAGCCCGCGCAGCACGCCGTAGCGCCCGATCGCTTCGATCGCGTAGCGCGAGCAGGTTGGCTCGTACTTGCAGCGCCGGGGAATCGCCGGCGAGATCAGCCGCTGGTAGACCACGATCGGCGCCAGCACCGCACGCCGCAGCGCGCGCGTCAAGGCGGGCGGGCGCGAACGAGACGTCGACGCCGCGCTACCCACGCTCAAGCCTCGTCGGCGCCCCGGGTCGCGGCCTCGCCGTCCGCGAGCAGCGTCTGCTGGGCGGCGGGTGGCTCTTCCCGAATCTTAACTTTCTCAATCAGCTCGCTGAGAGATGCCTCGATGCCCGCGAGGCCCTCGCGCTCGGCTAGGTCGCCGGCGTCGGGGCGAGCCACCACGACCACGTCGTGCCCGCGCGCCAGCGACCCGGTCTCGCGCGCAAATGCCTCTCGCAGCAGCCTCTTGATGCGGTTGCGCTGCACCGCGCCGCCCACCTTGCGCGACACCGACAGGCCCAGCCGCGGCTCCCGCGACGCCGGGTTCGCAAACGCGTAGAGCACCAGGTGGCGGTTCGCGGTCGAGCGCCCCTGACGGTAAACCCGCTCGAACTCCGAGCTGCGTGAGAGCCGATTGCGCCCCGGCGATCGCGCTGTCATTCGGCGCGAGCCACCTTCAGGCCGACAGGCGCTTGCGACCCTTGGCCCGGCGGCGCTTGATCGTCAGACGCCCGGCCCTCCTGCGCATGCGGGCGCGAAATCCGTGGGCGCGTGCGCGCTTGCGCTTCTTCGGCTGGTAGGTGCGCTTCATGGTCGCTACGTCGAGCCCGTCCTGCGTTTCCTCGCGGGGCGCGTTCGGGCAAGTATAGGTGCGAGGCGGCGCGCTCTGGTTTTTCTCGCCAATTGCGCGCAGCCCCCGGCTTGCCCGCTCGAGGGGTTGGCTATAGTCGCGCGACCGGGCCCCCGGGCCCCCCACCCATGGGATGGAGTACAGCTCTGCAATGAGGAGCGGATCACTGCTGTCGTGAGCCAACAGACGGAGTCCATTTCGCTGCGCGTGCATGCCGCGCTGGCCAGTCGCGTGGACGAGTCGACCTACCGCATCTGGCTCAAACCGCTCCAGCTGCGCCCCGTGGGCGATCGCGACCTCGTCGTCGAAGCCCCGGTCGACGCGTGCGCCTGGATCTGCGAGCGCTACGGGCGCCTTATCCAGGAGGCCGCCAGCGGTGTGCTCGGCGCAGACGCCACCGTGCAGTTTCTGCCCCGGGCCGAGGCCGACCACGGCACCACGCCGGCATCCACGTACCCGACATCAGCCCGTGCGGCTGGACGCGCGCGCAAGGCGCCGCTTCCGGCGCCCGAGCCACCCGCGCGCGCAACGCCGACGCCGCTTGACAACCCGAAGCTCACCTTCGATCAGTTCGTGATCGGCGACTGCAACCGCCTCGCACACGCCGCTGCGCTCACGGTGGCAGAGCTGCCTGCGCAGGCGTACAACCCCCTCTTCATCTGCGGCCCGCCGGGTGTCGGCAAGACCCACCTGCTGGGCGCGATCGCCGCTTTGGTGCTCTCGCACGACCCACAGCTCACTGTGCGCTGGACGACCGGCGAGGCGTTCACCAACGAGTTCCTGCGAGCGCTCTCGGAGAGTCGCGTCGAGGTCTTCAAGGCGCGCTTTCGAGACGTCGACGTGCTTCTGCTCGATGACGTGCAGTTTCTCGAGCGCAAGACGCGCACCGAGGAGGAGTTCTTTCATACGTTCAACGCGCTACACGACGGTGGGCGCCAGATCGTGCTCACCTCCGATCGGCCACCCCGCGACCTGCAGGCGCTCGAGGACCGCCTGCGCGAGCGCTTCCAGGCCGGCCTCGTAGCCGATATCGGGCCACCCGAGTTCGCCACGCGTCTGGCGATCCTGCACAAGCGCGTAGCGCACGATCACATCGAGCTTCACGATCCGCGCGCCCTGGACGTGCTGGCCCAGCGCATCTCGCACAACGTGCGCGCGCTCGAGGGAGCGCTCATCCGCGTTGTCGCTTACAGCTCCCTGACCGGGCGTGCGCTCACGCCAGACGTCGCCGAGGAGGTGCTGCACAAGCTGTACCCCGACGCACCGCCCGACCCGCACGAGCGCGGGCGCACAATCGCTCAGATACAGGCCGCCACGTGCGCCTACTTCGGGATCACGCTGGAGGCCATGACCTCGACGGCGCGCGGTCACCGCGTGGCGTGGCCTCGCACCGTGGCCATGTATCTCGCGCGCGAGCTCACGCACGAGTCGCTTCCCGCAATCGGGCGAAGCTTTGGAGGGCGCGACCACACCACCGTGCTGCACGCCTGGCGGCGCACAGGCGCCCGCATCGCAGTGGACCACTCTGCGCGTGAAGCTGTGGACAAGCTCACTGTGCAGCTGTGCGGGGAGCGCCCCGGCAACAACGCTCGCGCGTGACCGCTATGCCTGACAGACTGCCGCCCACGCCGCTGCACAGCTCAATGCACAGCCACCAGCAAGCACAGGCGCTGATGAAATGACCGCTCCTACACAGGTTCACAGCACCTACTACTCCTTCTATCTGTGTATGAGAAGCAAGTCATGAAGCTCATCACCTCCACCAGTGAGCTGCTCGCGCAGCTGCAAACAGTCAGCCGTGTGGCATCCACGCGCAGCGCAGTGCAAGCGCTCGCGGGCGTCATGATCGCGGCCAACAGCGACTCGCCTACACAGCTGCTGGCGACCGACATGGAGGTGGGGCTGCGCGTGCCGCTCAAGGCCCAAGTCGACGCGCCCGGCTCAGTCGTTCTGCCGGCACGGCTGCTGCTCGAGGTCGTGCGCTCGTTGCCCGGCGGAGAGGTGACGATGGCGCTGCGCGCCGCCGAGCAGGACGTCGAGCTGCGCAGCGGTGGCGCGACATTTCACCTGCGCACCCTTCGAGCCGACGACTTTCCCACCTTGCCAGAAGCCACCGCCGACGCGCGCGTCTCGCTGCCGGCCGAGGCCATCGCGCAAACCGTTCTGCGCGTGGCGCGCTCGGCCTCACGCGACGAGACGCGCCCGGTGCTCACCGGGATCCTGATGTCTGCCTCGGGTCAGGAGCTGCGAATGGTCGCCACCGACTCCTATCGCCTGAGCGTGAAGCAGACGGCATTGGATCCGCCGCTGGATGGCAGTCTGGAAGCCAACGTCCCGGCACGCGCGCTGCAGGAGCTGGTGCGCATCGCCCAGCAATCGCCCGACGATGCGCTTTCGGTGAGCGTGGGGCAGAACCAGGTTGTGTTCGAGCTCGGTGACGTTGTGCTGTCGTCGCGGCTGATCGACGGTCAGTTCCCCAACTACCGCCAGCTGCTGCCGGAGTCCGTGGAGCACGAGCTGCGCCTGTCGACTCCGGAGCTGACGGAGGTGGTGCGCCGCATCAGCCTGCTCGCGCAGAAGAACGAGCCGCTGCGCTTGACGTTCAGCGCGGGGTCCCTGACGGTCTCGGCGCGAACGCCGGACATCGGCGAGGCGAGCGAGACCATTCCGGTCCCGTTCCAGGGAGAGACGTTTGAGATCGGCTTCAACCCCGAGTTTCTGCGCGACGGCCTCGACAGCGTGGAGGCCGACGAGCTCGTGCTGAAGCTGATCAGCCCGCTGCGCCCGGGCCTGATCGAATCGCCCGACGAAGGCGAGTTCGTGTACCTGATCATGCCCATCAGGCTGAACGTGTGAGCTCGCGCGGTGCGCGTGCTGAGCGTGCAGCTGCGCGACTTTCGCACCTACGCACGCGCGGAGGCGAACCTCGGCGAGGGCCTCACGGTGGTGCACGGGCCCAACGGCGCGGGTAAGTCGAACCTGCTGGAGGCGATCTACTACGGCTGTACCGCGCGTTCGCCGCGCACGCGCAACGAGCGCGAGCTGATCCGCTTCGGCGCGCAGGCCGCGCGCGTGGCTGTGCGCTTCGCCGACGGCGAGCACGAGCACGAGCTGACGGTCGCCTACGGCGTCAGCGGCGCACGCGCCGGCAAGCGCATGAGCAGCGACGGCGCGCCCGTGGAGCACCTGCTCGATCTCGCCCAGCGTCCCCTCGTTGGCGTGTTCGCGCCCGATCGCCTCGAGTTGATCAAGGGGCCGCCCGCCCAGCGCCGCGCTCACCTGGACCAGCTCGTCGCCGCGCTGTGGCCTGCGCGCTCAGCCGACCGCCGAGCCTACGGGCGAGTGCTGGCGCAGCGCAACGCTCTGATCGCGCGGTTGCGCGCTGGGCGCGCAACACCGCAAACGCTCAGCGCGTGGGATCGCGAGCTCGCGGCGGCGGCGCTCGCGCTTCGCGGGCACCGCGAGCAGGCTGTGGCGCTGCTCGCCGATCCGTTCAGCGAACGCGCCCGTGGCCTCGGCTCCAACGGCGATGTGCGCCTGCACTACCGGCCTGGCGCGAGCGCGCCAGACGCGGACGAGTTCGTGCGTGAGCTCGAGGCGCGCTTGCAGTCGGATCTCGAGCGCGGTTACACCGGCTACGGCCCACACCGCGACGAGCTCGCAATCGTGCGCGACGGGCGCGAGCTTCGCTCCTTCGGCTCTCAAGGCGAGCAGCGGCTCGCGCTGCTCGCGCTGCTGCTCGCCGAGCGCGCGGTCCTCGCTCGCGAACGCGATCAGATCCCGCTGATGCTGCTCGACGACGTAATGAGCGAGCTCGATGGGCAGCGCCGCGAGCAGCTGGCCGAGGAGCTGCGCGCAGACGGCCAGAGCGTCATCGCCACAACCGACCTCTCGCACGTGCCCGGGAGCTCGGATGCGCGCACGGCTCGGCTTCGCGTTTCGCCGGGAACGATCCTGCAGGAGGCGATTGCCGCATGAGGCGCCGCGCGCCGCGACCGCTGTCTGCGATCGTTCCGGACTTCACCGCGGCGATCGCTCCCGCGAGCATGCTCGCGCGCGTCCAGACCGCCTGGGAGCAGGCTGCGGGCCCCGCGATCGCCGCTTCCGCGCGCCCCACCGCGGAGCGCGACGGCGTGCTCACGGTGATGT
Organism: Solirubrobacteraceae bacterium; assembly: GCA_035939635.1. Lineage (GTDB taxonomy): Bacteria > Actinomycetota > Thermoleophilia > Solirubrobacterales > Solirubrobacteraceae > Palsa-744. Next base: position 15,373 of record DASZFR010000036.1, on the reverse strand, counting down.
GTGAGGCGGCCGTGTGGGCCCAGGAGCTCGACCTGATGGCCGACGAGCTGATCGCGAAAATCAACGCGCAGCTGCCGGGAGAGCCGATCCGCGAGCTGCGCTGCCGCACCGCTTGAGCGCCCCGGCGAGCGCGCGCGGCGGCCCGCTTAGAAACGGCTCCAACGGAGGCGATCCGACCCACGTCGACGGCCCGCCGACCAGTTGGCGCCAGGTCCTTGCGACAGGCGCCGCAAATACGCTGATTTTGCGCGAATTTGCAGGGATTTAGGGGGTTTTCGAGGATGCTGCGTGCTATTGTTATGTACACACCCTCAACCGCCCCGGACGGAGGTATTTGCGCCCCGGATTCCGGGGCGTTCTCACGTCACCGGAGGGCCATTGGCCACAAGTAAGGACAACACGCAGGACGGCGCCGGCAACTCCCCCGCCGCGCCGGAGCAGAACTCCCCCAAAGCACCGCGCGCGCGCAGCGACGGCAAAGCGCCCGCCAAGCGCCCGTCGCGCGCCAGCGGTTATGACGCCAAGGACATCACCGTCCTCGAGGGCCTCGAGGCGGTGCGCAAGCGTCCCGGCATGTACATCGGCTCCACCGGCCCGCTGGGGCTGCACCACCTGGTGTACGAGGTCGTGGACAACTCCGTGGACGAGGCGCTGGCCGGGTTCTGCACCAAGGTCGAGCTGATCATCCATCCCGACAACTCGATCACGGTCGACGACAACGGTCGCGGCATCCCGGTCGCGGTGATGGAGAAGGAGAAAAAGCCCGCGGTCGAAGTGGTGCTCACGGTTCTGCACTCCGGCGGCAAGTTCGGCGACGGCGGCGGCTACAAGGTCTCCGGCGGGCTGCACGGGGTGGGTGTGTCGGTTGTCAACGCGCTGTCGGAACGCCTGCACGTGGAGATCCGACGCGACGGTCACCGGTTCACGCAGGATTACTCGCGCGGCGAGCCGCTGGGCCCGCTGAACGAGGGGGAGGCGCTCGCTGGCGACGAGCCCACCGGCACGACCATCACGTTCCTGCCGGACGCAGACGTGTTCGAGACACTCGAGTTCGACTTTCGCACGCTGGAAGAGCGCCTGCGCGAGACGGCGTTCCTGACGCGCGGGCTGCAGATCGAAATCACCGACGAGCGCGGCGGCGGACACTTCGCGTCGTTCCGCTACGAGGGCGGCATCGAGGACTTCGTCTCCTACCTCAACGAGAACAAGGACACCGTGCACCGCAAGGTGATCTTCTTCGCCGGCGAATCCGAGGAGGGCGCGGCCGAGGTCGCGATGCAGTGGAACTCCTCCTACCAGGAGTCGGTGTTCTCGTTCGCCAACAACATCAACACGCGCGAGGGCGGCTCTCACCTGAGCGGCTTTCGATCCGCGCTCACGCGCACGCTGAACAAGTACGCGCGCGACCACGGCCTGCTCAAAGAGAAAGAGGACAACCTCTCCGGCGAGGACGTGCGCGAGGGGCTCACGGCGGTGGTGTCGGTGAAGCTGCGCGACCCGCAGTTTGAGGGTCAGACCAAGACCAAGCTCGGCAACCCCGGCATGGCCGGGTTCGTGGAGGCGATCGTGAACACCGGGCTGGGCGAGTTCCTCGAGGAGAACCCAAGCGAGGCGCGCGCGGTGATCACCAAGGCGGTGCAGGCGCAGCGCGCACGCGAGGCCGCGCGCAAGGCGCGCGATCTCACGCGGCGCAAGTCGGCGCTCGAGAACTCAACGCTGCCCGGCAAGCTCGCAGACTGCTCGGTCAAGGACCCCTCGCTCGCGGAGTTGTTCGTTGTCGAGGGCGACTCCGCAGGCGGCTCTGCCAAGCAGGGCCGCGACCGCAACACGCAGGCGGTGCTGCCACTGCGCGGCAAGATCCTCAACGTCGAGAAGTCGCGCATCGACAAGGTGCTGCAGAACGTCGAGGTCCAGGCGCTGATCACCGCCATCGGGACCGGCGTGCGCGACGAGTTCAACCTGGAGAACGCGCGGTATCACAAAGTGGTCGTCATGGCAGATGCCGACGTGGACGGAGCGCACATCAGGACGCTCGTGCTCACCCTGCTGTTCCGCGAGATGCAGGAGCTGATCGAAGCCGGCTACGTCTACATCGCAAAGCCGCCGCTGTACAAGCTCAAGCAGGGATCGCGCGAACGCTATGTAGAGAAGGAGTCAGAGCTCGAGGAGATCCTGCTCTCCGACAAGTGGGACAAGATCCAGATATTCGACCGCCACGGCAGCCAGTTCAAGCTCACCGAAGCGCGCTGGCAGCGCTTCTCTCGACTGCTCAAGCAGTACCAGGGCTGGGCCTCGTCGCTGCGAGCCGCCCACGGCCACGAGGTGGTGCAGTTCCTGGAGGAGTCGTCATTGCTTGGCGAAGGCGCGCTCGGTGCAGACGCGGCGATCAAGCTGCTGAGCAAGTCCGGGCTGGAAGGCGAGACGCACGCGACGGAGGTGCTCGGTCGCGACAACGGCGAGATCAGGGTGCGCGCGATCGAGACCAAGACGGGATTTGCGCGCACGCACCTGCTCGCGGCATCGCTGTTTGACTCGCAGGACTACAACTCGCTCATCCGCGTGCACGCCGAGCTGATCGAGCTCGCCGGCGTGCCGCCCTTTGAGGTCCGCCTCTCCGATGGGCGCGACAACGCTGCTTCGTTTGAGGCGCTACGCGACGCGATCCTGCGCGTGGCGCAGAGGGGCGTGAAACTGCAGCGCTTCAAGGGCCTCGGCGAGATGAACGCCGATCAGCTCGGAGAAACCACTATGGCCCCGGCGACGCGTACGCTGGCGCAGGTGACGCTCGAGGACGCCGCAGCTGCCGATCGGACCTTCTCGATGCTCATGGGCGACCAGGTCGAGCCTCGCCGCGCGTTCATCGAGGACAACGCCCGCGCCGTCGCAAACCTCGATGTGTAGGGACGAGGTGACCGATGGCATCCGCTGATGTGATCAGCGGCGGCAACATCGAACCGCGCGCGCTCGAGGAGGAGATGCGCACGGCGTATCTCGACTACGCCATGTCGGTGATCGTCGGGCGTGCGCTGCCCGACGTGCGCGACGGGCTCAAGCCGGTGCACCGGCGCGTGCTGTTCGCGATGAACGAGCTCGGGCTCGGGCCCACCCGGTCCTACTCCAAGTGCGCGAAGATCGTCGGGGAGGTGATGGGCAACTATCACCCCCACGGCGACGCCGCGATCTACGACGCGCTTGTGCGCATGGCGCAGAACTTCTCAATGCGCGCCGAACTCGTGGACGGCCAGGGCAATTTCGGATCGGTCGACGACGATCCGCCCGCCGCCATGCGCTACACCGAGGCGCGCCTGTCGCGCATCGCCACCGAGATGCTGCGCGACCTCGACATGGACACGGTCGACTTCGGGCCCAACTACGACGGCTCGCGACAGGAACCGCTTGTGTTGCCGGCGCGATTCCCCAACCTGCTCGTCAACGGCTCGTCGGGTATCGCCGTGGGCATGGCCACCAACATCCCGCCCCACAACCTGCGCGAGGTGATCGCCGCCACGATCGCCTACATCGAGGACCCCGACATCGACACCGCCGGCCTGATGAAGCACGTCAAGGGCCCCGACTTTCCCACCGGCGGGATCATCCTCGGCCGCGGCGGCATCCGCGACGCGTATGAGACCGGTCGCGGCCGCGTGCGCGTACAGGCCAAGGCGCACATTGAGCCGCTGAAGCAAGGCAAAGAGGCGATCGTCGTCACAGAGCTGCCGTTCATGGTCAAGAAGGGCGGCGACGGCGGCGTGATCCCGAAGATCGCCGAGCTCGTCAAAGACGGGCGCATCTCTGAGATCGCCGACCTCGAGGATCACTCCGATAAGCGCGGCATGCGCCTGGTGATCGAGCTCAAGCGCGACGCGATCCCCAAGGTCGTGCTCAACAAGCTCTACAAGCACACCCCGATGCAGTCCACGTTCGGCGTGAACATGGTCGCGCTCGTAGACAACGTGCCGCGCACGCTGAACCTGCGCTCGGTGATCCACAACTACGTCGCGCACCAGCGCGAAGTGGTGGTGCGGCGCGCCAAGCACGAGCTGGCCGAGAAGGAGGCGCGCGCACACATCCTCGAGGGCCTGTTGATCGCGCTCGACAACCTCGACACGATCATCGAGCTGATCCGCGCCTCGCGCGACCGCGAGGCCGCGCGCGAGCAGCTGGTGGCGAAGTTCGAGCTCACCCCGGTCCAGGCAACCGCGATCCTCGACCTGCGCCTGTCGCAGCTGACCGCGCTCGAGGCCGACGCGATCAAGCAGGAGCACGCCGACGTGACCGAGCGCATCGCCGAGCTGCGCGCGATCCTCGGCGACGAGGAGCGCGTGCTCACCGTGATCAAGGAGGAGCTGTCAGAGATCTCGGAGCGGTTCGGCGAGGAGCGGCGCACCGAGATCAGTCACTCAGAGGACGAGATCGACATCGAGGACCTGATCGCCGACCAGCAGATGGTGATCACGATCACCCAGAGCGGTTACGTGAAGTCGCTGCCGCTCGCCACCTACCGCCAGCAGCAGCGCGGCGGCCGCGGCGTCACCGGCATGGACATGAAGGACGGCGACTACATCGAGCATCTCTTTGTGACCTCGTCGCACGACTTTTTGCTGTTCTTCTCAAACCGCGGCAAGGTCTACCGCTCGAAGGTCTATGAACTGCCCGAGGCCTCGCGCACGGCGAAGGGGCGCGCGCTCGTCAACATCCTGCCGCTGCGCGAAGGCGAGCGGATTCAGGCGGTGGTCTCCACGCGCGACTTCTCAGAGGCCGAGTACCTGGTGTTCGCCACGCGCGACGGCACGGTGAAGAAGACCGCACTCGAGGCCTACAACACGCCGATCAAGGCCGACGGGATCATCGCGATCAACATCCGCGACGACGACGAGCTGCTCGCGGTGCGCGCTGTCGACCCTGACGACGAGATCATCATGGTCTCTCGCGCCGGGCTCACCGTGCGCTTCGCGGAGTCCGACGTGCGCGCGATGGGGCGCGACACCACCGGCGTGCGCGGCATGGACGTGGGCAAGGACGGCCAGGTGATCGCGATGGACGTGGCGCGCGACGACATGGACCTCCTTGTGGTGACCGAAAACGGCTACGGCAAGCGCACGCGGATCGACCAGTACCGCAAGACCAAGCGCGGTGCCAAAGGCGTCAAGACCATCGGCCTCACAGAGCGCAAGGGCGGCCTCGCCGGCGCGCTCGTCGTGCGCGAGCACCAGGAGCTGCTGTTCATCAGCGTCAACGGCATGGTGCAGCGCACGAGCGCCGGCGGCATCTCACAGCAGGGCCGCTCGGCCACCGGCGTGCGCCTGATGAACCTCAAGGACGAAGACCTCGTCAGCGCCGCAGCGCTCGTGGTCGACGCCGGTGAGGACTCAGAGGTCGGCGACCCAGCCGAGCCCGCCGCCGACGGTCCCGCCGCCTCCGCCTCGGCGTAGCCCGAGCGCTCTGCGACACCCGCCTCTGCGCCTAGCACCCATGCGTCCAGATTCGCGTCCGCGCGCTCAAGATCCGATGTGTCCAGATTTGTCCAGCCGCTCTCAGATCGGGGGGGTTGCGGGTCGACAGCCACCTAATGACTTTCCGGCGCGCTCTGCTCGCGGTCTCTCTCCTGGCCCTCGCCGCCGCGCCCAGCGCCTCGGCGCGCAGCCACGCCTTCGAATATGAACTGAAGGCCCCGCCGAGCTCGGCCGTGGCCGCGCGCGTGCACCACTCCCACTGCGCGCGACCGAAGCGCCGCTCCCACAAGCACTCCTCTTGCCGCAGCCACCACGCGTCGCGCCCGCGCAGAGGGACGCTCCCGACGCGCAGCGCTCACAGCCCCACCCCACACGTAGCGAGCACCGCCGCCTCGCCGGCGCAGTCGAGCGCGAGCATCATCGCCGCGGTGCTGGCCACGCCCTGCCAGGACACCGAACTGCTGCCCGAAGCCGGCAACGTGCCGCTGCTGCGCGCGGCGACTCTGTGCCTGATCAACCAAGAGCGCGCGCAGCACAATGAGCTTCCGCTGAACACCGACCGGCGGCTTGAAGCGGCGGCGGAATCCCACAACGCCGACATGATGGCCAACGACTACTTCGAGCACGTATCGCCCAGCGGCGTCACGCCGGTGGACCGCGCGCGCACTGCCGGGTATCTGCCGAACGAATCGGTCGGGTACGTGATCGGCGAGAACCTCGCCTGGGGTACCTACCAGTTGTCCACTCCGCAGTCGATCGTGTCGGCTTGGATCGCCTCGCCGGGCCACCTCGCGAACATCCTCGAAAGCAGCTACCGCGACACGGGGATCGCGATCACGGCACAGGTTCCCGCGTCGGTGGGGGGCGGCTCGCCGGGCGCCACCTACGCGCAAGAGTTCGGCGTAATCACCGAATAGCGGCTGCTGCCGCTGTCGGCTATCTCCGCTACTCTGGCCTCACCAGAGAAAGGAGGTGGTCCTAACGTTGAGTGACAGTTTTTGCGGGACCCTGGAGGTGACCGGCCGCTAGGCCGGCAGGCTGGTCCGCCTGGCGGAATCCAACCCGGGACACCCCGCGACGGCCGCCGGATCTGGTCCCCCCGGCACGCTCACGCCGTCTCGGCCATCCAGTCACGCGCTGTACCGCGGGGGGCGTTCTGTCGATGCGCCCCCCGCGCCCAGCCGCCACCTCCCGGCTCAATCCGCGCGTGCACGAAAGCGCGCCTGGCAGCTGCCGCGCGGCCGCGTCGGGATGCGCGGGGCAATCGCCGCTCAGGCGGCCTGCGGCAGGTACTGAAGCCAGGCGTGGGGAATGGTCGGGCTCGCCACCGCGATGAAGATCTCGGCGCGGGGCGTGCGCGGTGGCCGGCGGGGATGCATGCCCGCCTGACGCGGGAGGCGGTCGCCCTTGCGCCTGTTGCAGGGCGCGCAGGAGGCGACGATGTTCTCCCAGCTGGACGCGCCGCCTTTTGAGCGCGGGATCACGTGGTCGACGGTGAGGTTTGAGTGCGCCCCGCAGTACTGACACGTCCAGCTGTCGCGCGCGAACACCGCTCGGCGTGTGATCTTGCGCCGGTGCGCGTCGCGCGGCACCTTCACGTAGGTGATCAGCCGGATCACCACCGGGCGCGCGATGGTGGAGCTCTCGGAGTGAAGCTCCAGGCGCCCGCGCTCGATCAGCTCGGCCTTCTCCTTGAGCAGCAGCACCACCGCGCGACGCACGGTGCACACGTTGATCGGCTCATACGTCGCGTTCAGCACGAGCACCCGTCCGCCGGTCGCCGACCCTGGCGATGCGGTCTGCGGTCCGCGACGCTGGTGCCCGGAGGGCGTCGCGGACCCCACCGGCGCTGGTGGGACCCTGCTTTCCATTTCAGCGCCGCAGTCTAGCGGGGCGCCGCCCGCGCGGCTGCGCGCGCTTTGCGCTCTGCGCCGGCGTTCTCGCACGGCTCGAGCGCCTGCGGATAGGAGCCGAGCACCCGCACCTCCTCGCACATAGCGGCCAGGCCCGCGACCGCGGCGGCGACCGGCTGGTCTTGCGCGCCGCCCGACAGATCGGCGAAGAACATGTAGCTGCCAAGCCGCTTGCGGCGCGGGCGCGACTCGATCTTTGTGAGGTTGATCTCGCGTCGGGCAAACTCGTCCAGGCAGCGCACGAGCCAGCCGGCGCGCTCGGCGCCCGCGCCCCAGAACACCAGTGAGGTCTTGCTCTGTCCGCCGGCGTTGCGCAGCGGCGGGCGGCGCGCGCCCTGCGCCCGCGCGAGCCACAGAAAGCGAGTTTCGTTGTCCTGTGAGTCCTGCACGCCCTCGCGCAGCACGGTGGCGCCGTAGATCTCCGCGGCGAGCACCGTGCCCAACGCGGCCTGGCTGCGCTTGTGCTCGGTGGCCACCAACCGCACCGCCTCCGCGGTGGAGCTCGCGGCCAGCACGCGCGCGTGGGCGAGCTCGCCGCGCAAAAAGCGCTCGCACTGGCCGGGCACCAGCGGGTGCGACAGCACGGTGTCGATCCCCGCCAGCGGCACCGCTTCGCCGGCGATCAGCGAGTGCTTCACGCGCAACAGCGCCTCGGCGACGATCTCCAGCTCGCCCGCGCGCTCGGCGAGCAGGTCAAGCGTCACGCTGAGCGAGCCGTCGAGCGAGTTCTCGACAGGCACCAGCGCCCACTCGAGCTCGCCCGCGCGAAGCTGCATGACCACCTCGTAGACGCTCGCGAGCGGCACCGGCTCGACGGCCCCGGGCAGCGCGCTCGCCAGCAAAGCCTCCTCGCTGAAGGTGCCCTCCGGGCCCAGGTAGCCGGCGCGCGGCGGTGCGCTCGATGTCATTTCAGGCGGGATGCTCGGCGCGCTGCCCGCTGCCCGCGGGCGACAACGCGATGCGCACCGCCTCGGCCTCCTCGGGCGACAGCTCCAGTTCGCCCTGGCCGTCGTGCACGGCCTTCGCGTACACGCGCGCCTGGTCGCGGTGGTGGATGCACGACAGCACCAGTCCCGAGCGTTCGTCGTCGAGCAGCGCGATTGACACCGACTGCTTGCCCGAGAGCTCGTTGTAGGCGTCGTAGCGCACCAGCGCGCGGTGCGCGAATGTGCTGCGCAGCGCGGTCTCGGTCCCGCCCAGGCGTGCGTCGAGCCCGATCGCGAGCTCGTCCACGTACGCGCGCAGCGCTTCAAACGCGTCGTGGAGGTCGGCAGCGTGGTTGACGACGTCGCGCTCGCCGTGCGCGCCGAGCACCACGCGCTGACGGTTGGCCATGCGGCGCATTTTCAGCAGCAGCGTGCCGTATGCGATCAGCGCCAGCACCGCGATCGCGGCCGCCGCAATCGCGATGATTCCGCGCGTGTCGGTGAGGGTGGTGGCCACCGATACAAGTTAGCCCCTCGCGCACACGGCGGCCGTCGCCGCGCCGGAGCCGGGCTATTTTTCGAACACCGCGAGAAAGACGCCCTTGTTGTTTTCCAGGTCGTTCTCGCCCGGCACTCCCTCAACGAACACTTCGACCTTCGCCGCCACGCCGATCGGCACGCCGGCCACGGGAATGTCGACGCTGACGGTCTTGCCGGGTTCGGTCTTTTCGATCGCGTGCGAGGCCTTGAACTGTTTGCCTTCGGCGGTCACCGTCACGTCGACCTTCACGTTGTGCTCTTCGAATTCGCCCGAGTTTTCAACCGCCGCGGTAAACGTGGGGTTGCTGCCGCCGGTGATGTGGTTGAGCGTGGGTTCGGCTTCGAGTTTGTTGGTGCCCACCATCACTTCCTTGAGCGCGCTGCCGTGGTTGCCGGGCTGCGCCGCCGTGGTGGATGAGCTAGCGGCCTGTCCCGTGACGCGCGACTGCACCGTGTTGGGGTCAAGCCAGCCGAGGTTCGGCAGCGCGTGCGAGGTGGCCGTGCTCACCCCGGTCACTCCCGCCGCCGAAAGCTCCTCCTGGATCAGCGGCGCCACGCGTTGGGAATACAGCACGTCGGACGCGAGCAGGATCTCCATGTCGCCGGCGATCTTCGTGATCGCTTCTTTGCTCTGCCCGCCTCCACCCAGCGCCGTGGGGGCCAGCGCGGCGATCTTCGTCAGCGCTTCTGCGCGCAGGTTGGCCACCTGCACCAAGTATCGCTGCGCGCCCGCCATCTCCGCCGGCACGCTCAGCCCCTTCGCGCGCGAGGCCAGCGCCTCTGCCTGGATGCGCAGCTGGTCGATCTGCACCTCCACGTTCAGCGCGGACTTGGAGCCGGCGCCGGAAAGCGCGGTGAACAGCGGCCCGGTGACCGTTTCGTCGGATTCGTGCGCGATCTGTCCCGCGTTGCGGTTGTATTCCTTGAGCGCCGTCTGTTTTTCGCTTTTCAAGCAGCCGCTCACCAGCACGATGATGAGGATCAGCAACACCACCGCGATCCCCACCGCGATGAGTCGCCGCTGCATCACGGTGCGCTGGTCCAGCGCCAACGTTCCCTGCGTGGGGCGGCGCGGTTGCGGGCGCCCGCCGGTCACCGCGCCCGTCTGACTTGCCGCGGGTCGCGGCCGGGCTGTTCTGTCTGACGGCCGAGGCTCGGTGTCCTCGCCATCGTCGAAAAACGACAAAAACCGCTCCTTGCAGGGATTACGAAGGGCACAAGTATGCCTGCCGGGCACCTTTGAGTGCAGCCTGCAAGTTCTCGGCCAGCCCATCGAAGCCGACGCGGCGATGCAGGAGCCCCGCCTGCGGATGGCGAAATAGCGACCCGGTGCACTCCGCGCACACCCTCGTCCAAACCCCAGGGACGGCCGGGCGAGAGGACCTGGCCGAGCCGGGCGCAGAGCGCGCGCGCATCGCGCGCGCCCGCGGCACAGCGGTGCCCGCGCAGCGTGGCGCGCAACAAGTGCCAAGGCGCCCCAGGCGCGCGGACGACGACGGCGAGCAGGGCGGCGTCGCACGCGGCGGCTCCCTCGGGCGCGCCGGCGCGCAGGTTGCGGTCGTCGGCGACCCGGCGCCGGGAAGCACCGCGCTCGATCGCTACAGGCTGCTCGAGCGCCTCGGCGCCGGCGGCTTCGGCGTGGTGTGGCGCGCCCGCGACGAGCTGCTCGGGCGAGAGGTGGCGCTCAAGCGCGTCGCGCTCGCTGACGGCGACAGCGAGCGGGCCACGCGCGAGGCGCTGGCGGCGGCGCGGCTCGCGCACCCGGCGATCGTCGCGCTGTACGAGGCGTGCGCCGCGCCCGACGCGTTCTATCTGATCTCAGAGCTCGTGCGCGGGTCCACGCTCGCGCAGCTGATCGCGGCCGGTGCGCTGGACGACGCGCGCGTGCTGCAGATCGGGTTGGCGCTGACGGACGCGCTGGCGCACGCGCACGAGCGGGGCGTGATCCACCGCGACGTCAAGCCCCAGAACGTGCTCGTGCCCGAGGACCGCCACGAGGACGCGCCCCACCGGCGCGGCTCACCGGCGGTGGCAAAGCTCACGGACTTCGGCGGCGCGCGGGTGGCGGGCGACGATGTGCTCACGCGCACCGGCGATGTGCTCGGCACGCTCGCCTACATGGCGCCGGAGCAGTGCGACGGTGGCGAGGTCGGCGAGGCCGCGGACCTCTACTCGCTGGCGTTGATCATCTATGAGGCGTTCGCCGGCGAGAACCCCGTGCGCGGGCCAACGCAGGCGGCCACCGCGCGGCGCATCGGCAGCGTGCTGCCGCCGCTGCGCAGCGCACGTCGCGACCTCCCGGCGCAGCTCACGCGCGCGCTCGACCGCGCCCTCGCGCCCGAACCGGCAGACCGCGGCGTGCTCGAGGACCTGCGCGCCGCGCTCGCGCAGGCGCACGAGCAGGTGTGGCGCGACGACCCGGCGCGCCCGCGCCGCTCACGCCAACAGCGCGCCGCGGAGCCCGTCACCGCCCGTGAGCGCGCGGGTGTGGTTGCACCCGCTTGCGCCGCAGCCGCGCGCGCCGCAGACCCGCGTGCGGCCGCAGCCGCGCGCGCCGCCCCAGGCCTTCCAGTCGCACAGGACCACCGCCGCGCAGCAGACCTGCCGATCGCGTCCGAGCCGCCGGTCCACCGGGAAGCCGCGCGCCGGGAGCGCGAGGCCCCAGTCGAATACTCGCCGCAGGCACGACCGTTCGCGCCGCCGCGCGGGCTGTGGCTGGGGCTGGCGGTGGCGGTGATCGCGTGGCAGGCGTGGTCGGGCCGCCCCGGCGTTTCGCTGCTGCTCGCCGCAGCGGTGGCACCGCTGGCGATGTTGCCGCCACGCCCGGGGGAACGCCCGTCGGCGGCGCTCGGGGCGGGGCCGTTCGCGCTAACCGGCGTGCTCGCCCCGCTGCTCGGCGCAGTCGGGCTCGCGAGCGCGTTCCCCGCGCTCGCGGGGCAGGCTACGCGCTGGCGAGCGCGCGCCGTTGCCGGCGCTCTTGGCTACTGGTGGCTCATCCTCAGCGAGCCGCTACTGACGCGCAGGCTGTGGCTCGGGCCGCCCTCGCAGCTGCCGCCGAGGGCAGCGTGGGAGGGTTCGATCACATCGTGTGCGGCGCACGTGCTCGCGCCGCTGCTCAGCTTCGGTGTGTTGTTCGGTGCCCTGATGTGGGCCGCGGGGGCAGTCTCGCTGCCGTGGCTGGTACGCGGCCGCCGCGCGGCGCTCGACGTGATCGCGGTGACCACGTGGTCGGCCGCGCTCGCGGCCGCGGCGCCGCTTGTGGACCGCGGGTTCGCCCCCGGCGTGGCGCACGCAAACCCCCGTGGGCTGGTGCTCGGCGCGGTGTTGGGGGCGCTCGCGGCGGTCGCCGCGCGGGCGTTGCGCGGTCCTGTCTGACGTAGCATGGCTCCACGGCCCGGCTCTGCGGGCCGCGACACGATGAACGTGCTCAAGAGCGTCGAGACCACGATCGCCAACCTGGTGGAGGGCGCCTTCGGCCGGATCTTCCGTTCGGAGGTGCGCCCGGTGGAGCTCGCGCGCAAGCTCGCGCGCGAGATGGACGAGAACCGCACCCAGTCGCTGTCGCGCGTGTATGCACCCAACGAGTTCGCGGTATGGCTGTCGCCGCAGGACCGCGCGCGTTACGAGGGCGTGGAGCACGAGGTCATCGACGACCTGTGCGCGTACCTGCTCGAGCACGCGCGCCGCGAGGGCCTGATCCTCACGGCGCCGCCGCTGATCTCCTTCCACACCGACGAGCGCCTGTCGCTTGGGGAATTCGGCATTCAGGCCCAGCTCGCGCGCCACGAGCAGGAGCGACCGCGCTCGCAGCCGTCGCCCGCGCCGGTGCGCGCCGGCGCCGGCGCGCCGCTCCCGGCCGCGCCGCCTGCGCCCGCGCCGGCGGTTCCTTCGCCACCGCCAGGACCGCCCGGTCCCGCGCCGTCCGTTGCTTCGACGCCCCCCGCGCCCCCCGCGCCCGCGCCCGCGGCCGGCGAAGCGGCGGGCGCGGGCGAAACGATGATCTACAGCGCGTCCGCGCGCGTGGCGGGGCAGTTGCAAGAGGCGCGCTCGCGGCGCGTGCCGACGCGCGCGATGCTCGTGGTGGGGTCACGGCGCCTGTTGCTGCCGCCCGCCGGCGGCACCGTGGGGCGCAGTCGCGACTGCGACGTGGTGCTCGAGGATGCCGGCATATCGCGCCGGCACGCCGAGATCCGCCCCGCGGCGGATGGCTGGTCGATCAGCGACCTGAACTCGACCAACGGCGTGCTGCTCAACGGCAGGCTCGCGCGCGGCACGCAGCCGCTCGCGTCGGGAGACCGCATCGAGCTGGGATCGACGGAGATCGTGTTTGAAGTTCGATGACCACGCTCGCGCCCGTCTCGGTTGCGTTGAAGTTCGGCTTTCTCGCAGTCATCTACCTGTTCGCGCTGTGGGTGGCGCGCAGCTCGCGCAGGGACCTGCGCGGCGGCCGCCGGTCGGCGCCGCTGGGCGCTGATGGAGCGGGCGGGGCGCCGTCGCCCGACGCCACCGGCCTGTACTCGGCGTCCACGCTGGGCCCGATCGACCTGGCCAACCGCGCGCCACGGCTCGTGGTGGAGCGTGCGCCCGGGCACGACGCGGGGATGATCTACGACCTCGATGCCAACATGGTGCTGGGACGCGGCGACCAGGCCGAGATCCGCCTCGAAGACCCGTTTGCGTCGGCGCGACACGCGCGCGTGTTCGAGCAGGGCAACATCGTGGTGATCGAGGACCTCGGCTCCACCAACGGCACGTATCTCAACGAGGAGCTGCTCGAGAGCCCGCGTCCGCTGCACCCGGGGGACAGGGTGCGCATCGGCGACAGCGAATTCGCATTCGAGGTCGACTGATGCTGCGCGTGGCTGAGCAGTATGCGGCAACCGACACCGGGCGCCAGCGGCGCGCGAACGAGGACTCGCTGCTGTCGCGCTCGCCGCTGTTCGTGGTTGCGGACGGCATGGGCGGCGCGCAGGCCGGCGAGGTCGCGTCGCAGCTCGCGGTCGAAGCCTTCAAGGGCGGCCTGCATGACCCGCCCGCGCCCGAGGAGGCGCTCGCGCGGCTGGCGCAGGACGCCAACGCGCAGATCCACGAGCGCTCCCACAGCCACACCGAGCAGGCAGGCATGGGCACCACGCTCACGGCTCTGTACGTGGGCCCGGAGGACGTTGCGATCGCGCACGTGGGAGATAGTCGTGCCTACTGCTGGCGCGACGGCGAGCTGATCCGGCTTACCGAGGATCACTCGCTCGTGGACGAGCTGATGCGCCAGGGCCGCCTCACGCCAGAGGAGGCAGAGGAGCACCCACAGCGCTCCGTGATCACGCGCGCGCTGGGCCCCGAGCTCGACGTCGAGGTGGACACGCGCAGCTTCCGGGCGCGCGCGAGCGACGTGTACCTGCTCTGCAGCGACGGTCTCACCTCGATGGTCTCCGAGGACGACGTCGCGACGCTGCTGCGCGAGCACTCAGATCTGCGCAGCGCGGGTGAGGCGCTGATCGCGGCCGCGAACCGGGCGGGTGGCCGCGACAACATCACCGTGGTGCTGCTGCGCCTCGAGGAGGTGCACGCGCCAACCGCCGCCGCCGACGCCGCCGCGCGGGGTGCAGACGGCGGTCAAACCGGCGCTGCCGCCGCCACGCGCATCCCGGGCACCGAGGCGCTCGCCACGGCGGTGCCCCGCGACACGGACGGCGGCGCGAGCGCGCTGGAAGACACGGTGGTGCGCCCTCCCGCAGGCCAGCGGCCGGTGGCGCGACGCCAACCGCGCCGCCCGACGCGCTCCGAGCGGGGGCGAGCACGGAAAAGACCACGCGTGCGCCACGCGGGCGCGATCGTGGCGACGCTTGTGATCCTCGGCCTGCTCGCGGGCGGTGCATACCTGGCGCTGACGTCGGTGTATTTCATCGGTACCAACGCGCGCGGGCTGATCACGCTCTACCGCGGCGTTCCGTTCAAGCTGCCGGGCAACATCGCGCTGTATTCGAGCGACTTCGTGTCCGGCGTTGGCGCCTCGACGGTGGCGCCCGCGCGCCGCCACGCGCTGCTTGACCACTCGCTGCGCTCCGAAGGGAGCGCCGCGACGCTGATCCGCAGCCTGGAACTGGGACAGCTGGAATGAGGGGCGCGCGGTGAACCAGCCGATCCTGCGCCTCTTCGGCGTGGTCGCGGTGCTGTTCGCGCTGCTGGTGGTGTTCACCTCGCGCTGGACGGTGTTCGAAGCGAAGTCGCTGCGCGACAACCCGCTCAACGCGCGCGAGCTGCTGCAGCAGCAGCGCATCGAACGCGGCTCGATCCTCGCGGCGAACGGCACGGTCATCGCGCGCAGCGTGCGCGAGGGGGGCTCCAGTCGCGCCGAAGCGACCTACCGGCGCACCTACCCGACGGGTTCGCAGTTCGCCAACGCGGTTGGTTACGCCTACATCAACCTGGGGCGCACCGGGCTCGAGCGCTCCCGCAACAACTACCTCGAAGGGCAGCACGAAGGCGGCGTGCAGGCGATCCTTGACCAGCTGCAGGGGACCAAGCCGCGAGGCGACGAGGT
>DASZFR010000035.1:0-5498 GCA_035939635.1 Solirubrobacteraceae bacterium | reverse complement strand
TACGCCGATCGGCGAACCGACCGGTGCGGCGGAAGAACAGCCTTCCGGGGTCTACCTGCGCTCGTTCACCGGTGGCCTAGCGGTGGTCAATCCGACGCTGACCACAGCGACGGCGACCCTTCCCCCTGGCAATTGGTATGACCGCCAGGGCGAACAGGTCACCGGCTCGTTGTCGCTCCCCGCCCAGCAGGGTGCCGTCCTGACCACTGTCCGGTGACCGCCGGCGCGCGCAGGTTGCACGTGCTCGAGCAGCGCAAGCCACTGCGCGAACGGCTCTAGCGGATCTCCGCGCCCTGTGGCGCTGGATTGTCTTCGTCGACAGCCGCGTGCAGCGCACCGTGGTGAGAGCGCTCGGACGCGCGACGTTCGGAGCGGAGGTTGGAGCTGCCGTCGAGCTCCCCCTCGGCGGCCTGCGGGTCCTCCGCGTGTCCGTCCACCGACGCTGGCTCGAGGTCCACGAGTTCCACGCCGGGCGCACCCACCGTGACGCGATCTCGACCTTGAGCCTTCGATTCGTACAGAGCCGCGTCAGCGATCTGCACGATCTCCTCGAGCGTGTCGCTCTGGCGCGAGTCCGTCACGCCAAAGCTCACGGTGAAGGGCGGATGGCCGCCCCCAAGCGACTCAGACAGCCGTACGCGAACGCGCTCGGCGACGGCCGCCCCTCGTGCGGCGTCGAGCCCGCTCAGCGACAGCACGAACTCCTCGCCGCCCCAGCGGCCGACGAGGTCGCCCTCGCGCAGCACGCTCGTGCAGGCCTGTGCGAACAGACGCAGGGCGCGGTCCCCGGCCTCGTGACCGAACTTGTCGTTGAGCTTCTTGAATTCGTCGAGATCGGCGATCGCGAGCGCAAACGCGTGGCCGGCTTTAATCATCGAGCGCAGTTTCGTTTGCACCGTGCGGCGGTTGGGGAGGCCCGTGAGGCCATCCGTCGCGGCCTGCAGCTGGGTCTTTTCGAACGCGCGCACCGTGCCGATGCGCGCGCCCGCCTGTGTCGCGAGCGTGGTCAGCTGCTCGACCGCCTCGGCGCTGGGAGGCGCGCCGTCGGGGCCCGTTGCGTGTAGCACGCCGAGCGCGTGGCCCATGAAGCCGACGGGCACGCACGCCGCCGAGCATGGGCCAGTGGCTCTGTCTCGCAGCTTCGGGCACGCGTTGAGGGCGTCGCTAGAGTCGAACACGACCGCGCTCCCGCGCCGTACCGCAGCACATGAGAACGGCGACTGGACGGGACACGCCGGCGCGCCCGCCGACGGGCTTGTCGCAACGCGCTCGAGATGTGCGCGGCTTGAGTCCGACAGCAGCAGCTCCATCGGCGTCTGCGGCGATATGTCGGTCATCGCCCGCTCGACTACGTCGTATGCGCCGTTTTCGTCGTCGGCCATCTCGAGCGCCTCGATCAGCTGGCTGGCGAACTTGTCGCGCTCGGCTTGCTGCGCGAGGTCGCGCTCGAGAAGCACCCGCTCGGTGGCGTCGCGTGCGTTCAACACCACGCCGGCCACGTGGCGGTCGCTGCGCAGGTCGGTCACGTGCGCTTCCAGGTGGCGCCACTCGCCGGCGCTATTGAGCATGCGAAAGCCCAGCTCGCGCGGGCTACCCGTCGCACACGCCGCATGCACCTTTGCGCGATCGTCCTCGTGAACGCACTCGTCGAACCCCGCTCGCAGCAGCTCGCGTTCGGGGCGCCCAACGAGCGCGCTCAGCGATCGGCTCGCGTAGCGGCAGCCGCCGACGCCGAGCACCGCGACGAGGTCGGTGGAGAAGTTCACGAGGCTACGGAAGTGGACCGTGCGCCGACGCGTCGCCGCGATCAGTCCCCACGCGAGCAGCAGCGAGACGAGCAGCCCGCCGACACCGAGCGCGATCTGCATCGTCAGCAGCTGTGCGATGTTGCTGTCGGTATTGCTGGCGATCGTCGTCGTCGCGTTCAGAGACGTGTTCGACGTTAAAGCGGCGACCACCCTCAACCGTTCGACCGGATCTGCTGCTTCGATGTGCTCGCCTCCCGTGAGCGCCACCGCGCTCATCGGCCGATGAGCGAGGATCGCCGAGCCCATGCTCGTCAGGTCGGTCGCGAGACGCACCTCCTGGGCAAGTTGGCCGCGCAAAGCCGAGCCGCTCGCCGCGGGCAGCGTCGTTTCGTCGTCGTCTCCGTGGACGCTCGGCGCGACGCCGCCGTTGAGCAACGCTTCGGCGCTTGAGCGGAGGATTTCTCCGAGCGCTTGTGGGTCTGCGCGGCGTCCGCTCTGCACGAGCAGGACGTCCTCCACGTAGCGCTCTGCCAACGTCCGCTGCCGCGCGGCCACCTCGACGACCTTCGCGCGGCCGCGCGAGTGTTCGGTCGCCAGTACCGACAGCACAACGCTCAGCGTGAACATCAGCGCGAACGTGGTCAGGATCGCCACGACGATGCGCCCCCCGCCCGACGCGAACGGCCGAAACGCGCGTGCGCGCCGGAGATGCAAGATGGATCGCAGGCGCTGCACTACTGGACCACGACTTCGTGACGCATGCCGCCGAGATAGTGGCCCGCCATGTTGCAGAAGAAGACGTACCGGCCCGGTGCGAGCTTCAGGGTCAGCTGTCGGACAGCCCCGGGCTCGCCCGGTTCGAGTTCTCCCACCTCGTCCTTCTGGATCGCTTCCTCGTCGATTGTTAGGCCGTCGGTGCGCAGCGGCAGCGCGTTCGCGCCGACGTGCGCGACGATGAACTCGTGCCGCTCGGGACCCTCGTTGTGAACCGTGAACGTCACTTCGCCCGCCCGCAGCGTCGTCGGCGCGGAGATGTGGAAGTCCTTCTCGGACACGCTCACTGTCGAGCTCGCGGTTCGCGCGTGCCCTGAGGATCCACATCCGCCCGCGACCGTCGCGAGGACGACCAGCGGCGCGAGGGGCAGGCTCAAGCGCCAGCGGGCGTGCCGGGTCGTGATCGACTCGCCAACGAGCATCGACCCAACATCGTCAAACGTAACCAGAGGCTTGAGAACCGGGCGATTTTTCGACGATCGTCCGTGCCGATACCGCCGTTGCGAGCCGGCTCGCCGTGCTTGGATGAGGGGCTCGCGGCCGAGCGGGGCACTCCGAGCTCCCACGGCCAACTAACAACCATGTTCGGCCCGCGCAGCTCGGCCCGCAGCCTTCGGCGCCGAGGCGGTAGGGTTCGCGACGACGTACCAGGCGCGATCCGCGAGCGACTGCTGATCGCTCGCTGCGCGAGCGAACGTCATACATCCAGCTCGGGCACAATGACGGGCGTTGAGATTGACATCCTCGCCTAGCTCCGCAGGCTCAGGAGCGCAGCGAAAGACGAGACTCTTCGGCGGGCTTTCCGAGCCGTCTCGTGTCGAGCCGCCGTGGACGGCCAAGCATGTCGGTCTCGCGTTGGTGATCGCAGCGACGGTGACCTTCGCGACACTGTCGGGGGGCGGATTCGACGCGTCCTCGCGCGCGATATTCGTCGCGCTGGCGGGCATTTGTCTGCTCGCGGCCGCCTCGGTCGACAGCCGCGCCGCAGCCCGAGCGGCGCGTTCGCCATTGGCGCTGGCGCTCGTCGCCCTCGCCGCGCTTAGCACGCTGAGTGTCACGTGGACGATCGGTAGCGACTCCGCGGCGCTGCGGTGGGGTCTTGTGATCGGCGGGTACGCCGCCGTGCTGGTTGCGAGCGCCACGCTGAGCGACGCGACGGGCCCGTGGCCTGTGGTCGCCGGCGTCGCCGGGCTGGCGCTCCTTGAGGCCGCGATCGGGCTGCGCGCCGTGTCGCTGCACGCGTTGCCCGACGCCGAACGCCTTGGAGGCGTGTGGCGGCCGGGAGGAACGTTTGAGTATCCGCCCGCGCTCGCGCTGCTGGAGGTCGCGACGCTGCCCGTTCTCGGCTACGCGCTTGACCGCGGTGGTGCGCCGGTCGCGGGAGCTGCTGCTGCCGCCGCCACGCTGGCCGGCGCTGTGCTCGGGTTGGCGGGCAGTCGCCTGGCCCTCGCGCTTGCAGCAGCCGTGCTCGTGGCGCTGACCGTTCGCGCGTGGCCGCGCTCGCGCTCGCGCGCCGCCGCGGCCGCGACAGCAGGCTTCGTCGTTATTGGCGCGATCGTGGGACCGCTCGCGCTGGGAGGGAGTGTCGCGCAAGCGACGCCTGGCGCGGGAAGCGGCGGCGCAATCGAGCTCGCCGCAGTTGCGCTCGCCGCCGCCGTCTCATGGCCGGCGATTCGCGGCTTGAATCTGCCTAGGCTAGGCGGCGCGATCGCGGCCGCACTATGCGTCGTCGCGATCGCCTTGGCCGTTGTTCTCTCGGTCGGCGACGCCCGCGGAGGACACACTCCGCTCGAAATCGCCGCGGTCCGGCGGTCCGACGTGCTGCATGGTCGCGGAGCCGAGTGGTCGGCGGCGTTTGAAACCTGGCTTGACCGGCCGGTGGTTGGAGCCGGCGCTGACGCCTACTACGTTGCGTCGGTGCGTCACCAAACCGGCGCTGGCTCGCGGTACGCACACGATTTGCCCCTGGAGCTAGCCGCGGAACTGGGCGCTCTCGGATTGCTGCTCGGCTTGGCGATCTATGCGTCCGCCGCATGGAGCATCGCAACGACCCCGCGTACCGCTGGCGCATGGCTTCTAGCGCCGCTGGTCGTGGCGTTTCTTGTATCCAACCTCGTCGACTGGACCTGGCACCTGGCTGGTCTCGCAGCGCTCTGGTGCGCGGCAAGCGGCGCCGTGTGGTCGGCGCGACACTGATCGCGCAGCGCAGAGAGGACCCGCGCGCCGGGCGTGGGTGCGGACGCGTGTCAGCGAGCCTTCGCCAGGTAGCGTTGCCCCGCACGGAGCGTGATCGTCTTGCGCCGGGCGAAGTCCCGCACCGACACCACGCCCCGAGCGACCTGGGTGAGCGTCCCGTCGCAGCGGTTGGTCACGCTCCAGATCGTGCCCCGAACGGTGGCGGCGCTGTACTGCCCCGTGGTGGTGAATTTGCCGCTGGCGCTGCCTTTGAGCAACCCCACCACCTTTTTGGACAGGCGGCGCTTGGCCGCCTGGGCCTTCTTGCCGAGCCTCGCGCACACCTGCCGGGAGCTCAGGACGTTGACGATCTTCAGGTTGGCCAGCCCACGCTGGGTGCGGCTCTGCAGGATCGTGAAGATGCCTGCGCCGAAATCGCCGAACTGCGTTTTGCCCGGCGTCGCTGTGGCGGTGGTGAGCTTTGCCACACCTTCCGTGGTGTCGAGCGTCGAGCCCACCGGGATCTGGCGCGCTTCCCGGAGCGGAACGAAGCCGATCCCCTTGGCGCGGCTCTCGTGCGCCGAGCGTGAGCGCGCAGCGAGCGCCAGCTGCGCCCCCGGGGGCGGCTTCACGAACACCACGCCGCTCACCACTTCTACGTTGACCGTCTTGCCGAGCACGGGGGAGGCGAGGCGCGTAGGCGTCGCTTGTTTGGACGCGAGGACACCACTCGCCGCGACCCAGGTCACGGTGACTTCGTTGGAGGTGACCGTTGCGCCGGCTGTATTCACGAACGAAGCC
>DASZFR010000034.1:0-27898 GCA_035939635.1 Solirubrobacteraceae bacterium | reverse complement strand
CATTTCCACTGGCAACGATGCTGTGAGCTCTCAAGGCCAGATGCCCGCGAGCTTCTGGCCGGGCTTCGAAGTGAACCTCGGCGAAGCCACCGACGCGCGCCACAGCTGGAGCAACTTGCTGCGGCGCAACTTCAGCGGCGGCACCGCGCTCGTCAACCCGCCCGGCTCGCCCGCCCAGACGGTGCAGCTGCCCGCGCCGATGCACACGGCCGGCGGCGCCATCGTCACGTCGGTCACCCTTGCGCCGGCGTCGGGCGTCGTGCTTTTGGGCGCGCTGCCAGAAGCGCCCACGGACCAAGCGCCCGCCGAAGCCGCCACGCAGACCACGCTTGAAACGCGCGTCGTCCGCGCACGGGGCAACGCCGGCCGGCGCGGGAGCGCCGCTCTCGCGGCACGCTTCACCCGCGCGCGCCACGGACGCACGCTGTCCACGCGCGTCGCCGGCCTGGTGCGCCACGCGACGCACGGCACCGTGGTCGTCGCCGTCGAACGCTTCGGCCGCCGCCACTGGCGGCTCACACGACGCCTGCCGCTGCGGCTCAGCTCGGCGGGGCGCTTCGTGCACCTCATGAGCCTGCCCGCGGGGGCGAATTACCGCGTGTCGGCGACCTACACCGGCGCATCGGGCTACCGTCCCTCGTGGTCGGGCTTTCGCGTGGTGTCCCTGCGAGCGCGCTGAGAGGCGCAAAGACGGCTACTAGTAGGGTCGGCTGCGATGCGCGTGCTGCTCTGCCATCAGCCCACCGACGGAGGCGTCGGGCGCCACATCGGCGATCTGATCGACGGCCTCTGCGCGGCCGGGCACGAAGTCACGGTGTGCTCGCCGGCGCTGCCGGCCGGGCACGGCCAAGGCGCCGAGCACGTGGAGCTGGACCTTCGGCGCGCGGTGGCGCCGCGCGCTGACGCGGCCGCGCTTGCGCGCTTTGTGCGCATCGTGCGCGAGCGCCGCCCGCAGCTGATCCACGCGCACAGCTCGAAGGCCGGCGCGGTCGCGCGCTTGGCTCGGCTTGGCGCCCCGCGCGTGCCGGTGATCTACACCCCCCACGGATATGCGTTCGCGGGGTACTTTGAGAGCTCGCGCGAGCGCACGGCCTACAAGGCGATCGAGCGCGCGCTGGCGCCGCTGGCAACGCGCGTGACGTGCGTGTGCGAGGCCGAGGCGCGCCTGGCGCGCTCGATCGGCCCAGCCGCCCGCGTGCGCGTGGTGCACAACGGCATCCCGAGCCCGCCGGCCGGCGACCCCGACGCGCGCTTGGCCGGCCTGCGCGCGCGCGGGCCGGTGATCGGGGCGCTCACGCTCCTGCGCCCGGGCAAGGGGCTCGAGACCCTCCTCGCGGCCGCGCCGTCGCTGCTGCACCGCCACCCCGATGCCCAGCTTGCGATCGTCGGGGAGGGCCCAGACCTGCAGCAGCTCTCCGAGCAGGCCAGCGAGCTGGGCGTGGCGCAGGCGGTGCACTTCGTCGGTCCCACCAGCGACCCCCTGGGTGCGTTGCGCGCGATGGACATCTTCGTGCACCCCTCGTGGGCGGAGGCCTTCCCCTACGTGATCCTCGAAGCGATGGCGCTGGGCCGATCCATCGTCGCAAGCGACGTGGGCGGCATCGGCGAGGCGATAACGAGCGGCGAGAGCGGGCTGCTCGTGGCTCCGCGCGATGAGCGGGCGCTCGCGAGCGCGCTGATCGAGCTCCTTGGCGACCACGAGCGCGCGGCCCGCCTGGGCCGCGGCGCGCTGAGCCGCTCGCAGCAGTTCACGCGCGACGCGATGATCGCCCGCCTCACCGCGGTGTACGACGAGGTCGCAGCGCCGGAGCGAACGGCTCGCCCTTTACTCGGGGCGGCCGGCCGTCGATCATTACAGGGACATGACTGAGTTGGTCGCTCGAATGCCGCTCGGGTGGTCCGGCGGCCTGCAGCGGGCATCGCGCACCGGCGCAGGTGCGCTCGTGCTGCTGCTGGTTGCGGTGGGCCTGGTGGATGCGCTCAACAGCACGACCCTGTCAACGGGGCTGGCGTTTGCCGGCGGCGTGGCGCTTGTCGCGTTCTTGTGGCTGACGATCAACCAGTTCGACACCGCGATCGCAATCGGGCTGCTGCTGATGGGCGTGGTGCGCTTTGAGCCCGCGCCCACCGATCTGTGCTTCGCGCTGATCATGACCGTGGCCGCGGTCACCGGGCGCTTTCGCCTCAACCGTGTGCCGTCGCTTCTGCGCTGGCTCGTGGCGCTGCTCTTGGTGGTCAACCTCGCCTCGCTGACGGACGTGGTGTCGACGTCCAAGGCGGTGCGCTTTCTGTTCATCACCGTCTATCTGTGCATCTTCGCGCTATGGCTCACGGGCTTCGTCGACCGCCCCAAGCGCGCGCGCCTGGTGGTGGTTACCTGGCTTGTCATCGGTGTGGCTTCGGCGGTGGTAGCGGCCCTGGCCCTGCACTTCCCGATCCCGGGGCGATCGTTCATCAACGGCAGCGTGGACAAGGGCGAACGCGCGAGCGCCTTCTTCAAGGACCCCAACACGTTCGGCCCGTTCCTGGTTCCGATCGCGGTGATCCTGCTCGAGCAGCACATCGCGCGCAGGAAGCCGCGGCTGCTGCGCATGCGCGCGTGGAGCACCTGGGCGTGCCTGCTCGCGCTGACGCTCGGCGTGCTGTTCTCCTACTCCCGCGCCGCGTGGGCTAACTACGTGATCGCGATCGTCGTGATGCTCGCGGCCTCGAGCGTACGCCGTCGCGGCGCACGTCGCGCGGTGCGCGCGCTGGTGTCGCTGCTGCTCGTGGGCGGCATTACCGTGGTGATCCTGAGCGCAAGCGGCTCGCTTCACTTCCTCGAAGCGCGCGCGCATCTGCAGAGCTACGACAGCGCACGCTTTGCCGCGCAGAGCCTCGGCTACGAACTTGGCTGGACGCATCCGCTCGGCGTCGGGCCGGGGCAGTTCGAATCCCTCTCTCCCGTCGCCGCTCAGTCGACGTACGTGCGGGCGTTCGCCGAGCAGGGCTTCCTAGGCCTCGTGCTGCTCATCGCGCTGGTGCTCTCGACACTCGTGCTCGCGCTGCGAAATGCCGTGATCGGGCGAGATACCTACGGCATCGGCTCCGCCGCGCTGCTAGGCGCCTGGTGCGGGCTGATCTTCAACAGCACCGTCGTCGACACCCTGCACTGGCGCCATCTGTGGGTCGTGCTGGCGCTGATCTGGGCCGGCGGCGCGCGCGGGCGCCTGTCTCAGCGCGGCGGCGTGTGGACCGCGCTGGGCCTGGCAAGACCGGGCCTCCGACGCGGCGGCCAGGTGTTGCCGCCGCGGGTGCTGGTGCCGCGCGGCCAGACCGTGGCGCGCTCGCGCTGAGCGCGCCCGACGCTCATTTCCGCCGCGGCTAACGCCGATAAAGCTGGAGAAAGCGGCATCGCGGCGCAATATCGCTCCCGTCGCTACGGGGCCGCAAACGCGCCTCCGATCACGGCTCCCGGCCTATAATCATGAATTCCCATTTCTTTACGCCAACCCCTAGCGACCACATGAGCACTGATGCCAATGGCCGCCGGCAGGGCGGCACCGGGTCGCCGGGCGAGGACCCGATCGAGGTCGGCCGCTACCTGGACGCGCTGCGCCGCAACCGCTGGCTGATCCTGACGATCGTCGCGGTGATCACGGGCGCCGCCGTCGCGGTGTCGCTGGCGACCCACAAGACCTACGACGCGACCGCCAGCATCGTGGTCGACAACGCGTCGGGCCTGGTCAGCTCCAGCGAATCCGCGCAGGTGACGCGCGACCTGCAGACCACCGCAGCGCTCGCCACCTCGGCGTCGGTGCTCAGCGAAGCGGCCACGGCGATTCCGGGCGAAACCCAGGCGGCCCTGAAGAAACGCGTCAGCGCATCGGTGGCCGAAAACGCGAACATCATCAACATCAAAGCCTCCTACCGCAACGGGGCTGGAGCGGCCACGCTCGCCTACGCGGTGGCACGCGCGTTCCTCACCCAGCACTCCTCTTCGGAGCGCGCGCAGACGGCGACGGCGCTGTCGCTGATCAACGACCAAATCGCCGCCGTGCGAGCCCGCGCCGCGGCCGAACCGAGCGTCGCCGCGCAGCTGAGCACGCTCGAGGCGCGCGCGGCAGAACTGGAAGCCGCGAGCGCCCGCGCGGGCTCTGAGCTGCAGCTGATCCAGCGCCCCGAAGTGCCGACCTCGCCGAGCTCGCCGCGGACTCTTCGCAACGCGGTGATCGCGCTGTTCGCCTCGATCTTTCTCGCCGTGCTGATCGTGCTCGCGCGCGAGCAGCTCACGCCGCGCGTTACAAGCCAGCGCGAGATCAGCCACATGCTGGGGCTGCCGGTGCTCAGCGGCATCCCGTACCTGGGCCGGCGAGTCGACGCCCGCTACGCCCGCGCGGAGTACGAGACCTATCAGACGCTGTCCGCGGCGCTGCGATTGGCGCTTCCGCCCGGGCGCCATCCGCACGTGATGCTCGTCACAAGCGCCACACACGGCGAGGGCAAGACCACCGTGACGATGCGGCTCGGCCGCGTGCTCGCGCAGGCGGGGAGCAAGACGCTCGTGATCTCCGGCGACCTGCGCTGGCCCAAGCTCGACGACGCGCTGCGGGTGGGCGGACGGCCCGGCGTGCGCGAACTGCTGACGCTCAACCCCGAGGGCCGCAGCATGCACTTCGACGAGGTGGCAAAGCTGATCGTGCCGGCCGGCGGCGAGGTCTGGTCGGGGCGCGGAGATCTCGACGTGCTCCCCGCGGGTCGCCACGGCGGCGACGCCTCCGAGCTGCTGCACACGCCCGCGCTGCCTGCGCTGATTGAGGCGCTGCGCGAGAGCAACTACGCCTACGTGCTGGTCGACTCGCCCCCCATCCTCGGCGTGGCCGACGCACAGATGCTCGCCCAGTTCTGCGACGAGGTGCTGGTGGTGTCGCGCCTCGACCGGCTGCGCGTATCAGACGCGGTGGAAATGCGCGAGACGCTGGATCGCCTCGACGCAAACGCGGTCGGGATCGTGGTGCTCGGCACACGCCTAACCGGGTCGCCGTACTACGCGGCCGACGCCACAGCCGGCGAGCCGATCAAGGTCAGCTGAACGGCTTCTGTTCGCCGTCCGGGGTCTGTGGCGGGCGTCGGCGCCTGCTCAGGTGGTGCGGATGATCAGCACCGAGCAGGGCGCGTGGTGTGACACCTTGTTGGGCACCGAGCCGAGCAGGAAGCGCTTGGCGCCGGTCATGCCCTTGTTGCCCACCACGATGAGGTCCGCGTCGCGCTCCTCGGCAACGTCGAGGATCGCATCCGCCGGATCGCCCTGGCGCGGGCTCAGATCGACCTCCACGCCGCGCTCGCGCGCTATCGCCGCGGCGGCTTCGAGCTTTGCATCGACGTCCTCGCGTGGGCCGATCGCCCACTGCAGGTCCTCTGGCGCGTCGCGGCGCTCTCCGGCCAGTCGCTGTTCGGAAACGGGCTCGTACGCGCTCACGAGCTCGAGTTTGGCGCCTACCGCGCTGGCGAGGTCAACGGCCTGGCGCACCGCCTGCGTGGCGGTGTCCGAGCCGTCGGTGCCGACAACGATCGATCTGAACACGCGGCGATCATATAGCCGACGCGGGTGGCGCGCTCAGGCGAGCCTGACGATCGCGATGACCATGCCAATGAGCACGAACACGACGATCGCGACCTGCATCCAAATCCACGTGGGCGGCACTGCTGCACAGGCTAGCGCCCCGCAACAGGCGCGCCTGGGGAATCCCGCGACTACTGTGTGATGGTGGTTGAGAGGCTGAAACCGCTGACGAAGTGCGCCTTGGCGGCGACGCTGGTCGCGGCAGCGCTCGCACTGGCGCTGCTTGCATCACCGCCCGGGTCCGCGGCGGCGCGCTCGCGCGCAGGCGTCGGGCCGACGGCGCGAAGCGCCACCACGCCTCCCTTGGGCGGGGTAAATGTGATCGGGCTCTACGCGGGCGTTCGCGCGGCCGTCGCCGACCACGAGATCGCGCAAGCACGCGCGCTGCACGTGAGCGTGGTGCGCGCCGAGCTGCGCTGGTCGGCGCTGGAACCGGTGCGGCCAAACCAGATCGCGCCCGCGGCGCTCGCGTTTACGGACCGCCTCGTCGCGGACGCTGCGGCGGCGGGGATACGCGTGATCTTCACGGTCGACAACTCCCCGTGCTGGGCCAGCAGCGCGCCGCGCGTGCTGCTGGAGCGCTGCGTGCCTGCGAAAGCCACGCCGGCCAACTCCTGGCCACCCACGAACGTCGCGGCCTACTCGTCGGTGGTGGCGTTCCTCGCGCGCCGGTACGGGACCAATCTTGCCGCGATCGAGATCTGGAACGAGCCCGATCAGAGCAACCAGCTCTACTTCGCGGGGCCGAAAAAAGTGCAGCGCTATGCCGCGCTGCTGAAGGCCGCGTACACCGCGATCAAGCAGGCAAATCCAGCGGTGCCGGTGCTGGGCGGCTCGCTGGTGGGGTCAAACGGCCAGTTTTTGCGTGCTCTGTACGCGGCCGGCATCAAGGGCTACTACGACGGCCTCGCGGTGCACTTCTACAGCCTCGTGCTGGGCTCCGTGCGCGCGATCCGCGAAGTGCAGGTGGCAAATGGCGACACCCGACCGCTGTGGCTGGACGAGTTCGGCTGGAGCAGCTGCTTCCCGCACCAGCTCGTGCAGGAGGAACAGGCGTGCGTGACCGACGCGGTACAGGCGCGCAACGTCGCCAGCGTGACCCACTCGCTGGCGCAGACGCCCTGGCTGGCGGCGGAGGTGGTGTACAACCTGCAAAACGCGCCGGGTGAGAACTTCGGCCTGGCGACCGCGTTTGGCGGCCACAAGCCGGCGTTTGCCGCGCTGGCGAAGGCGTTGCTGGCCCCACTGCAGCCGGCCGAAATGGTCAAGCTCGCGCTGGCGCGGCGCGGCAGCCGCGTGCTGGCCTCCGGCTCGGCGCCGGTCGGCGACTACATGCAGCTCGAAGCGTTCGTCTCGGGCGCGCTTCGCTATCGCGCGCTGTTCATCCTGGACCGCTTCGACCACTACCGCATCGCGCTGCCGGCCGCGCTCGGCACGAGCGGCCTGCAGGTACGCGTGTTCCAGTACTGGGCGGGCATCGGCCGCGCCGCCGTCGCGTCTATCTGAGCTCGCCTACTCGGCGTTGTGGAACAGCGCTGCGACGGTGAGCGCGAGGATCTTTGCGTCCAGCCCGAGCGACCAGTGGGCGATGTAGTAGTTGTCCCACTCGACGCGTTCGGCGAGGGAGGTCTGGCCGCGCAGGCGGTGCACCTGCGCCCACCCCGTGATACCGGCCTTCACCCGGTGGCGGTCACCGTAGCGGGTGATGTCGTGGGTGAACAGCTCCACGAACTCGGGGCGCTCGGGGCGCGGCCCGATCAGGCTCATCTCGCCCCTGAGCACGTTGAGCAGCTGCGGCAGCTCGTCGAGCGACGTGCGGCGCAGGAAGCGCCCCACTGCGGTGCGCCGGTCATCACCCTCAACGCCGCCCGGCGCCGTGTCGCCGCCCAGCAGGAACTCCACGGAGTCGGATTCGTCTTCTTCTGCCGGGCTCGCACCCGGGCGAACGCGCATGGAGCGGAACTTGTAAAGGTCAAACGGCTTGCCGTCGCGACCAACCCTGCGCTGGCGGAACAGTGCCGACCCGCGCGAGGTCGCGATCACTGCCAGCGCGCAGAGGCTCATCACCGGCGCGAAGACCACCAGCAACGCCAGCGCCATCACGCGGTCCAACGCGTGCTTGATCGCGAACTGCACCCCCCGCGGGTTCACGCTGATGAACGACATCAGCGGCAGCCCGCCGACGGAGTCATAGCCCACGCGGTTGTTGATCGTGTCGAACATCCGTGGCACCACCGAGACCTCGATGCCGAGCTCCTGGCAGCGCTGGATCAGGCGGCTCACGCGCTCGTCGGCCACCGAGGAGAAGGCGACGATCAGGCTGCGCACACCGGTGCTCTCCACGGTTTCGTCGAGGTCCTCGATCGTGCCCAGAACGGGCACGTCACGGCCGCCCACCTCGGCGACCGAGCGCGGGTCCTCGTCGAGGAAGCCCACCGGCACCAGGCCGTACTCGGGGTGACTCTCGAGCCTACGCGCGACCTGTGCCCCGACGACGCCGGCGCCCATGATCAGGACGGGCTTGCCCACGAGGCGCCGTGCACGCGCCCAGCGTTGCGCCAGCGCCAGCGCCGCGCGGCCGCCGCCCACGACCACAAGCGCGATCAGCCAGGCGCGCACGAAGTGATCCGGGATCTCGCCGTTGGCGTAGATGCCGATCATCGCCACGGCCATCGCCGCGATCGACACCGCGCTCACCACCGGCACCAGGGCGTCGAGCACGAGCGCGCGCAGCCGCGTGCGGTACAGCCCGCGCAGGTAGAAGAGCAGCAGCACAAGCGGCGGCATCGCGAGCAGCGGCGCGCGCACCGATTCGGGCTGCAATGCCTGGTGCACGCCGCCGATGGCCACCGTGACGGCGATGCACATCAGCACGAAGTCCAGCGCGGGGCGCAACACGGTCCACCCGGGGCCCTCGAGCGCCCATTGCAGGCGCCCGCCGAGGATCCTGCCCTGCAGCGGGCGCGGCTGTGGCGCGGCGCGCGCCAGCTCGCCTTGCAACGGCAGCGCGGTCGAAGTCTGCTGAGTGATGTTCGTGGGGGCCATTCCGTTAGCCGTCCGTATCCATGTTGTTCAGTCGGCGGCGAAGCCGCATCGCTTTAGCTATCCGTGCCTCTCCCATCGGTTCGCTACGAGTGTCCTTTCGCCGCCCTCGTTCCAGCGAGACGCCTCGTGAACAGGCCCGTGAAGGCCAGCGCAGCGGCGGCGAGCACGATGTAGGCGACGTCCGCGCCGGACAGACCCAGAGCGCTCGAGTCGCCTGCGGTTTCAACGCCACGGTAGGAGCGCTCGCCCAGTTCACCGCCGAGCGGCTGTTGCGCGCGCGTCGCGCCGCTGCCGGCTCCGGAGGCGCGCAGCGCGCTGCGATCGGACGTGCGGCGCGGACCGCCGGCGCGCGTCGCGCCCGGCCCTGCCCCGACCGCGCCCGCGCCGCTGGTCGCGGACGGGCTCACAGCCGCTTCAGGGCCGCCGCCGGAGCCCGTCGAGCCGCCGCCGGAGCCGCCGCCTGACCCGCCAATCAGCGTGGATCCGAGAATCGCCTGGTTGCCCTGGCCCGGCCCGCCGTAGCCGCTCAAAAGCGGACCGGCTTGCGCCGCGAGGGGTGCCGCCAACGCAACGGCGAGTGACGCGCAGAAACTGACTACACCGGTTGTGATCCTGCTGTGAGTTCTCATGCTTCCCTGCATTGCCCCCCCGGCTGAAAGCTAAAGCCAACGTGCCGCGGCCGACTTCCGTGCATAGGCCCGGCATCGCCCCGGCCCCCCGCGCGACCGTCCAGCCTTCCAGACCGATCACGCGAGCCAGCCAAGGCTAGCGAATCACTCGGACGGTGTCGAGTGAGATTTGAGGCTCTGTGGGGCGGGCTTTGACGCCTTTCAGCGCAGCTGTTGCGCTTGAAAGAGGATCGAGCGATTCAGTTCGGCGACGCTCACGCGGCGGCCTGTCTTGGCCACCGAAAGGGCCCTGCGAGCGATGCCGTCGCGCGGCTGCAGTGCGGCGGCCCGCGACAGCAGCGCGAGCGCTTCGCTGCGCCGTCCCGCGCCCGAGGCGATCGCGCCCCGCTCGAGCGTCGCATAGGCGTCGTTCGGCGAGCGTTGGAGCGCCTGCGAGAAGCGCCGGTCGGCCAATTCGAGGTCGCCGTAGCGCAGCGCGATGCTGCCGGCGACGAGATAGGCGGCGTCGCTCAGGGGGTTCAGCGAGGCGGCGTCCTGAAGCCGCGCGTCGGCGGTACGCGGAGCGCGCGTCCACACGCGCGCGGCGCTCTGAATCTCGAGCTGGCTCAGCCACGGCAGCGTCAAGGATGCGGTGGCTGCCAGCGCGCCCAGCGCAACGACGGCGGGAAGCAGAAGCCTTCGCCACCGTCGGGCAGAAGAAGCGTCCTGCGGCGCGGCGCCGCTGTCCGCGCCGCGAGTGCGCACCCGCGCGAGACCGACCGGGAGCCGAACCGCAACGCGGTGCGGCCTCGCATCAGCCGGCGCAAGCGCGCAAGCCAGGCCCAGAAGCGCAAACGCCGGCGCGCCCAGCCCGGCGAACTCCCAGAACCAGTCAAAGGAGCCGTGCACGACCCAGTAGGCAAAGCCGGCCAGCGAGGCGGCGGCCACGTCGCGCGCGAGCGGTTCGGGCGCGCGACGTATCGCGGCGCCGGCGGCGAGCAGCGCGGCGATCAGCCCCAGCACCGCCGGCAGCGAGCCGGCGAGCCCGGTGTCGGCGAGCGTGCGCAGCTCGACGCTGTGGGGGTAGCGGGGGGTCTCCTGGCTGCGCCCGTGGCGTAGGTACTGCTGCTGGAAGTTGTCTGCGCCGAGCCCGCCGATCGGATGGGCGGCGAATTCATCGAGCGCGACTCGGTAGAAGTCGTAGCGGTTGCTGCCGAGGCCGCTGGTGAGGCGGCTGCCCGAGCCGTTGGCGGCGTAGCCCTTGACGTTGCGAAAGGTGTCCCAGCCGTGGCGCAGGCGCGTGATCGGGTTTCCGGCGGCGGCCCAGCCGCCCGCGACCACCCCGACGAGCGCGAGCACGGCGCAGGCGGCGGTCGCGTTGCGCAGGCGCGCAAACGCGCGAGCTGAGATCAGCGCGCGCTGCTCTACCCACGAGCCCAGCGCGACAATCCCGCCCGCCGCCACCGCCGAGATGAAGATCGCCGCCACGGCGTGGTGGAGGTTGGACGCGATTACGTCGTTGTCGGCGAGGTGGTTACCCACGCGCAGCACCGCCCGAGCCGCCGAGCCCACCGCGACCACGACCGGCACCACCACGACGAAGGTGCGCAGTCGCCCCGGCAGCAAGGCAAACACCAGCACGAGCATCAGCGGCGTGGCGTAGAACGCGCCGCGGCTCTGGCTCAGCAGCGCCACCTCGGCGAGCAGCACCGCGCCGCCCGCGAACGCCCCCCGCAGCGGCCACGCCAGAGCCCGGCTGCGGGCCAGCAGCAGCGCGGGCCAGGCGGCGATGAGCCACAGCGCCGCGTTTGCGTTCGCGTAGCCGGTGGGGTACACCAGGCGCCCGTACGGCAGCTGCCGCTCGAGCTGCTCGGTCGACGCCGCCGACACGTGCACCGCCACGTACGCGGCGAGCACGACCATCGCGCCGACCCACACCGACAGCAGCAGCACGGCGGAGGCGCCGCGCTGCCGCCAGCAGGCAAAGAGCGCGAACACGAGCAGGTACAGCAGCGTGCGATCGGCGCCTTCCCACGCGTCGCCCGGCACCCCCGCCCAGAGGATCGAGAGGAAGCTCAGGGCGGTGAAGGCGGCAAAGCAGCCGAGCGAGACCTTTACCGCAAGAGGCAGCTCGCCGAGGCGAACGCCGATGGAGAGCGTCGCCGTCGCGAGCAGCGCCAACACGATCAACGTGCCGGGCGCCCAGTGGGTCAGCGGGTAGCCGGCCTGTTCGGTCGCCCACAGCACAAACAGGGCCACCGCGAGGAGGCCCGGCACCGTCGCCGGCGCCTCGCGCAGCGACGTCATGAGCCTGCCCGCCATCGCGATCACAATAATTCCCGGCGTGCCGGACGCGGCGCAGCTTGCGCGCTTTTACGACGCCGCCTACCGCGAGGACCCCGAGGCCGCCCAACGCCACTCGCGCTGGCGCGCGCTGGGCGCGGTGGGCAAGGCGCGCCACGTCATCGAGCTGTGTGCGCGCGCGCGCGTCAGCTCCGCGAAAACGCTGGAGGTGGGCTGCGGCGACGGCGCGCTGCTATGCGAGCTTGCGCTTCGCGGCTTCGGCGGGCGCCTTCACGGCGTGGAGATAAGCCAGGCCGCGGTGCAGATCGCGCGCCGGCGCCCGCAAATCGAGTCGGTGTCGCTGTACGACGGGGCCCACCTGCCGGCTGCGGACCGCGCTTACGACCTGGGCGTGCTCTCGCACGTGCTCGAGCACGTCGAGGATCCCGCGGCGCTGCTGGCGGAGGCCGCGCGGGTGTGCGCGGCGGTGGTGGTCGAGGTTCCGCTCGAGGCCAACTGGTCGGCGCGCAGACGGGGCAAGCGCCGGCATGCGCTCGCGGTGGGCCACCTACAGCGCCTCGACCGCCGCGGCGTGCGCGCGCTCGTGGCGCGCGCCGGACTGTCAGTGGCCGCCGAGCTGCAGGATCCGCTGCCGCGCGAGGTGCACGCCTTCTTTGCAGCGGGCGTCTACGGGCGGGCGCGAGCGGGCGTCAAGTGGGCGCTGCGCAGCGGGCTTCACCGCGCGTCGCCCGCGCTCGCGAGGCGCGCGTTCACCGTGCACTACGCGTGCCTGTGCCTGCCGGCCGGCTGACCGCGCCGAGCAGCAGCGACAGCACGCGACCCATGAGATCGTCCGGCACCGCGGCCGGGTCGGCGAGCTTCTGGCGCGCGATCCCGTCGGCGAGCGCGTCGATCACGACGGCGAGCTGCTCGGCGGGGATCTGCAGCTCCAGGTCAAACTCGCGCGCCGAGTCGGCAATCAGGCGCGTGAGCAGCTGCCGCACCTGTGCAAAGCGCGCAGCCACCTTCGGGCGCACGTCCGGCTCGCGCACGCCGTAGGCCCAGAACTCCATGAACAGCAACAGCAGCGCGGGCTCGCGCTCGATCATCGTCATCCACACCTGCGCCCCGCCGGTGGCGCGCCCGGCGACGCTGTCCCTTTTGGCCACGGCCTCGGCGATCTCGCGCGCATGCTCCTCTATCTCGCGTTCCATGAGCACGAGGAACAGGTCCTCCTTGCCGTCGAAATTGGAGTACAGCGCGCCCGTGGAGTAGCCGGCCGTGGAGGCGATCTCCTCCACGGAGGCGCCGTGAAAGCCGCTGCTCGCGAACACGCTGCGCGCGGCGTCCAGCAGCCGCTCGCGGGTATGCGCCTTGCTCTGCTCGCGGGTCAGCCGCGCGGGCGCCACCGTGGCGCGGGGGCCGCCCTGGTGCGTCTGGGTCATACGCGCATCTTACCCGTTGACAGAGCGCGCGCTACTAGAATAACGTTCACTATCTGAGCCCCGAAGGGATAGGAGCAGCCATGGCCACCGCCACCCCGCCCGCACCGGCCGACTCGAATGTCGGCAGCCTGCCCACCGACGCGATCAGCTACGAGGACCTGTACGCGCGCTGGGAGCGCGGGAACTGGCGCGCCACCGAGCTCGACTTCACGGAGGACGCGCGCCAGTGGCGCGAGGACTTCACGGAGTTCGAGCGCCAGGCGGCGTTGTGGAACTACTGCCTGTTCTTCTGGGGCGAGGACGCGGTTGCGGACAACCTCTCGCCTTATATCGACGCGGCGCCGCTCGAGGAGCAGAAATACTTCCTGGCCACCCAGCAGGTCGACGAGGCACGCCATGCGGTTTTCTTCAAGCGCTTCATGCACGAGGTGTGCGGCATCGGCGACGGCTCGATGTCGAGCGGACTGCAGGCGATCAAGCCGCAGCTCACGGTGGGCTTCCGCCGCATCTTTGACCGCCTCGATCGCATGGCCGACGAGCTGCGCGCGGACCGCTCGCGCGCGAACCTGGCCGCCGCGGTGGCGCTGTACCACATCGTTATCGAGGCGGCGCTGGCGCAACCGGGCCAGCACTTCATCTGCAGCTATCTGGAGGAACGCGACCAGCTGCCGGCGTTCCGCGACGGCATGGGCAACATCGCGTCCGACGAGCAGCGCCAC
The DNA here is from genome assembly GCA_035939635.1 of Solirubrobacteraceae bacterium. Taxonomy (GTDB): domain Bacteria; phylum Actinomycetota; class Thermoleophilia; order Solirubrobacterales; family Solirubrobacteraceae; genus Palsa-744. The sequence goes on along the minus strand of DASZFR010000034.1, from coordinate 14,196 downwards.
ATCGGCTTTGGCGTCAAGCTGCTCTCGGACCTCAGGCGCGAAGACCCGGTGGGCGTGCCGAAGGCTGTCGCGAAGCTGCTGCGCGAAGTGACTCGTTTCACCTCGCAGGTGCTCATGCCCCCCGGCTGGGACGAGCGCTACATCACCGTGTTCAACGCCACGTTTGACACGGTCGGCGTGGAGGGGCTGACCTCGTTCACGACCAAGCTGCGCTCGGCCGGGCTGGCGGTGGAGTCGCTGCCGGGACCGGCGCTGCTGCCTCCTGGGCTGTCACCGCTGGAGCTCTCCCAACGCGGACGCGCGCTCGCACAGGCGGGCATCATCGGCGTGCGCGAAGCTCCGTCTGCGCGCGACCCCGAGACGCTGGCGCTGATGTTCGACACGATCCGCCGCCAGGTCAATCCCAACCACGGGCTCAAGAAGGCGACCACGTTCCAGTGGGAGTTCACCGACCCGGACGTGCCTACCTGGCATCTCACGGTGAACAACGGCTCCTCCGAGGTCGCGCAGGGCGCGGCACCGAGGCCCGACCTGCGCCTGCGCCTCGCCTATCAGGACTGGGCAGACATCGTCGGCGAACGCCTGGACCCGCTGCGCGCGGTGGCGAGGGGAAGGCTGCGCCCGCGCGGCAACCCCATCGCTCTGGCCAAGCTGACGCGTGTTTTCCCGCGCGGCTGACGCGCGGCCACCGAGCTTGCTGTTGAGCGCTGGGCGAACGCGCTCAGCCCGGCGAGAACTCGCGCTGCGCCTGCGCGGGGCGGCCTTCGCCCGCGGTGGCTGCGCCGGGCTTGGCGTTTTCGGCGCGTGGCGCTTCGTTGCTCGCACCCGACGCCGTCGCCGGCGGCTGGGCAGCGCCCCCGGAGGACCGTTGCGACCGCGCGAACTCGCGCGCGGCCGCGCTCGTGCGCGAGACCGCCGCCCGCGGGCCGCTTGACTGTGAGCCGCGCGGCGCTTGGGGGGCTTGCGCCGAGCCGGCCTGCTCGGGGCCAAACTCACGGCTGGCGCGTTGAACCGGCGTCAGCGCGGATTCCGACCCGGCGGATCCGCCGCTCGCGGCCACGGGTGAGGTGCCTGCGGTCTGCGAGGCCAGCGGCCGAGCGGGCGCGGCGGCCAGCGCTCGCGCGGCTGTCCGCTCGGCGGCGACAGGCGCGGGCGAGGCTGGAGCCCGGCGCGACGAGCCGCCCGGCGCCGTGAGCACGGCACAGCCGGCGCCGAGCGCCAGCAGGCAGGTCGCCGCGAGCTTTGCCCCGGCCCCGCCGCCGATCGCAAGCCATCCGCCGCCCGCCGCGCCGGCGCCCGCTGTCGTCGAGGCCGCGGTGGCGGGCGTGGCCAGCGCGCCGCTCCCGCGAACGCCGGCGCAGGCGTGGGCGCGGGCCGCGGCGTGTCGCGTTGCATCGCGCGCCGCCCCGCTCGCGGCGGCAAGCAGCCCGAGCATGCCCGGTAGAGGCGGGAGCAGCGCGGCGAGGCCTCGCAGCGACGCCACGTAGGAACGGCAAGCCGGGCAAGCGTGGGTGTGCATGACGGCGAGGCGATGGCGCTCGCCTTGCGGGTCGAGCACGCCGTAGGCAAGGCCACGCATGAGCGATCCCTGCTCCTCACACCACCTCTCCGCGCGGATCGTCGCAACGAGCGCGGACACCTTGGCGCTCGTGCCCGCGTCGCCGGCGCCGCGGCCGTCCATGAGCTTGCGCATTCGCCGCTCGGTGAGCCCCAGCGCGGCTGCCGCCTCGGCGCGCGACAGGCCCTGCAGGTAGCACAGGACAAACGCGCGCCGCTCGCGCGTGCTCAGTCGCACGCGCGCCGCCTCAAACAGCTGGCCCAGCTTCACGCGCCGATCGAGCTCGCAGGCAGGATCGCCGTCGTCATGCCGAGCGGCGCATGTCGCGACGGCCGGCGTGGCGCCCGCGTCGCGCGCGTGCGCCACGGCGAGTGTTCGCCGGCGCTGCGCCGCGCGGTGCTCCTCGATTCCGCGGCGAAACGTCGCGACGGCGAGCCACGCGCGCGGATCGAGCACCTCCTCGCCCGCCAGCGTCACCAGGTACAGCCCGTGCCACGCCTGGGCGTAGCACGCATCGAGGTCGCCGTCGTCGAGCTCGGCGCCGCACGCGCGCAGCTTGCCGCGCACGGTTGCGATCACGTTCGCGCGCTGCGAGCGGAACTCCGCGCGCAGTAGGCGTTCGGCGCGGTAGCGCCGCAGACTCGCTGGGCTCATGCCGGCGCCGGATTATCGACGGGGCGCGCTCGGCAGCGGCGATGTTCGTTCGCAAAATGCGCGGTCAAGCGCGCGCGGCTGGCGCCAAAGCGATGCCTGGACGCGGCGGCTGCGGCTGCGCGCTCCACTCGGCGCCGAAGCGCTCGAGCTGCGCGAGGCTCACGCGGCGCATGTCCTCGCCCGCGAGCGCCGCCGTGTGCCACGCGACGATCTGGCGTAGCGCCCGCTCCAGATCCCACGCCGGGCGCCAGCCCAACTCGCGCCGCGCGGCGCCGGCGTCGAGCTCGAGGTATGTGGACTCCACGGGGTGTGACGGGCCGTCCTGCTCCCATCTGAACGCCCCGTTCCACACCGCCGCGAGGCGCTGCAGGAGCCAGCTCACCGATCGCGTGTCGTGCGCCGGCGGGCCGAAGTTCCACGCTCGCGCGCTCGCGGGGTCCTGCCAGAGATGCTGCGCGAGGAGCAGATAGCCGCTCAGCGGGTTGAGCACGTGCTGCCATGGGCGCGACGCCGCGGGATTGCGCACGCGCACCGCCGAGCCGCTCTCGACGGCGCGCACGATGTCGGGCACGAGCCGGTCACGGCCCCAGTCGCCACCCCCGATCACGTTGCCGGTGCGTGCGGTTGCCACGCGCGGGCCGGCGGCGGCGGCGAAGAACGTGCGTCGAAACGCGGCGGTAACGAGCTCGGCGCACGCCTTCGACGTGGAATAAGGGTCCTCGCCTCCGAGCGGGGCCCGCTCGCCGACGGCGCCGGTGCCGGCGTTGGCGGGCGCGTAGCACTTGTCGGTGGTGACCACCACCACCGCGCGCACGTCGGGGCCGGCGGTGCGAGCGGCATCCAACACGTTGGCTGTTCCCATCACGTTGACCTCGAGTGTGCCCAGCGGGTCCTCCAAGGCGCGCCGGACGATCGGCTGCCCCGCGAGATGCACCACGACCTCCGGCGCGGCGGCCGCGAAGGCTTCGCGCACGCCCCGCGCGTCGCGCACGTCGACGTCGTGCTCTGTCATGGCGTCGCCAACGCGCGCGAGCTCGTAGAGCGACGGGGTGGTCGGAGGCCCGCCCGCGAGGCCCGTGACGTCGGCGCCCAGGGACTGCAGCCACAGCGACAGCCAGGCACCCTTGAAGCCGGTGTGCCCTGTGATGAGCACCCGCCGTCCGGTCCAGAACTCGTGATCCAGCGCCATGTAGGCGGGTATCTTCACGCAAATCGCCGCGTCGCCCCCATCGCAGCCGCTCGCAGTGCCGCCTACCGCGCAGGTCGTGGGCGTCCCCCTGGCGGTGTCCGACTACGAGCACGTGCTCGACTGGATGTGGGCGGTCATCCGCGAGCGTGGGCGCGCCTACGTCACCGCGGCGGCGGTGAACCTCGTGATGTCGGCGAACGAGGACCCGGCCGCGCGCGCCGCGGTGCTCGGCGCGACCCTTGCGGTGCCTGACGGTCAGCCGCTCGTGTGGGCGCTGCGCGCGCTCGGCAACCGCTCCGCCACGCGCGTGTACGGACCCGACCTCATGGCCCATGCGTGCGCGCGCGCCGCCGGCGACGGCACTCCGATCTACCTCTACGGCGGGCGCACGCCCGAAGCGCTGGAGGAGCTGCAGCGGCGGCTCGCCGCGCGATTTGAGGGGTTGCGCATCGCCGGCGCGTACTGGCCGCCGTTTCGCGACCTCAGCGGCGCGGAGGAGAACGCGGTCGTCGAGCAGATCAACGCGGCGGGCGCCGCGATCGTGTGGGTCGGCACGGGCCAGCCAAAGCAAGAGAAGTGGATGCTGCGGATGCGCCCGCGCCTGCAAGCTCCGGTGCTGGTGGGCGTGGGCGCGGCGTTCGATTTCCACGCCGGCCTGGTGGCACAGGCGCCGCCCTGGATGCAACGCGCCGGCCTGGAGTGGAGCTATCGCCTGGCGCGCGAGCCGCGCCGGCTGTGGCGGCGCTACGCGCGTTACAACCCGCTTTTCACCTGGGCCTTCGGGCGGCAGTACCTGCGCCATCTGCGCGAGCGCCGCCGCTAACCTCTGGCCGCGGATGAACGCATCGCACCCCACCGCCGACGCGGCGGTCGTAGGCCTCGGCCGCGTGGGCTTGCCGCTCGCGCTCTCGTTCGCCGATCGCGGCCTGAAGGTGGTGGGCATCGACAGCGACCCCGAGCGCCTGCGCGCGGTGGACGAGCGGCGCATGCCGTTCGCCGAGACCGGCGCCCAGGAGCTGCTCGAGAGGGTCGGCGGTTCCGGGCGCCTTTCGCTGTCGAGCCGGGTGGCCGACGCGGCGGGCGCCCGTCACATCGTGATCACTCTCGGCACGCCGTCGTTCTCGCACATCGAGATCGACATGCGCGACATCCGCTCGGCTCTGGACGACCTCCTCGGCGTGCTCGCCCCCGGACACTCGCTGATCCTGCGCTCGACGGTGGCGCCCGGGACGACCGACTTCGTGGCGGGCTACGTCGCCAAGCACCGCGGCTTTGACGTCGGTGGGGAGCTGTTCGTGGCCCACGCGCCGGAGCGCATCGCCGCGGGGCGCTTTTTTGCCGAGATAGACACGCTGCCGTGCATCATCGGCGGCGTGGGTGAGCGCTCGGGCGAGGTGGCGGCGGAGCTGTTCTCGGCGTTTGACGCACCGATCGTGCAGACGTCCCCGGTGCAGGCAGAGCTCGCGAAGATCTGGACCAACATCCTGCGCTACACCAATTTCGCGCTGCCGAACCTGCTGATGATGGACTGCGAGCGCCACGCGGCAAACGTGTTCGAGGTGATCGACTTGATCAACCGCGACTATCCGCGCGGCGGCATCGCCCAGCCGGGCCTGACCGCGGGCACATGCCTGCGCAAGGATTTCGCCTTCTCGGAGGAGCGCAGCGCCGCGCCGGGGATGCTGCTGGCGGTGTCGCGCGTCAACGAGTCCGTGCCGTTGTTCCTGGTCGAAGGGATCAAGCGGCGTGTCGGCAGCCTGGCCGGGCGCAAGGTGGCGGTGCTGGGGCTCGCGTTCAAGGCCGACACCGACGACGAGCGCGACTCCCTCGCGCACAAGCTGATCAGGCTGCTCGAGCGCGAGCTCGCCGACGTCGCCGCGCACGATCCGCATGTGCCGAGCCCGACCGTGAGCCTCGACGAGGCGCTGGACGGCGCCGCCGCGGTGGTGGTGGCGACCAACCACTCGGAGTTTCGCGACGCGCGCACACTCGAGGCGATCGCCGAGCGCGCCGGGTCGGACTCCCTGGTGGTGGACCCGTGGAACTGTTGGGGCGCGGGGCAGGTGTTCGCGTACTGCTCGGAGATCAGCGCGCTGGCCGCAAGCCGATGAGCCGCGTGCTCGTCACCGGCGGCGCCGGCATGATCGGCGCCGCTGTCGTGCGGCGGCTGCTGTCTGACCCCGAGTTCGAGGTACGGGTATCCGATCAGCGCCCTGCGCCGCAATGGATGCGCGAGGGGTGCGAGGTGCATACCGGCGACCTGCGCGACCGCGAGCAGGCAATGCTCGCTACGCGCGGGTGCACCCACGTGATCCATCTGGCCGCGATCGTCGGCGGCATCGCCAACTTTCACCGGCTCCCGTACACGCTCACAGAGGTCAACAACGCGCTGTACAACGGGGTCATCGGCGCGGCGCTCGAGGGTGAGGTGCAGCGGTTCGTGTACGTGTCGTCCTCGATGGTGTTCGAGCGCGCGGAGCTCTTTCCCACGCCCGAGGACTACCTCTCCCAATGCCCCGTGCCGCTGTCGGCGTATGGGTTCTCAAAGCTCACCGGCGAGATCTACTGTCGGGCCGCGCACGCCGAGCACGGCCTGAGCTACACGATCTGCCGCCCCTTCAACGCCTACGGCCCCGGTGAGCTGCCGGACGCAGAGCCGGGGATCGCGCACGCGGTGCCGGACCTCATCGCCAAGGCGCTTGCGGGGCAGCGCCCGCTGCAGATCTTCGGCTCCGGCGAGCAGACTCGCACGCTCACGCACGTGGACGACATCGCCGAGGGCATCGTCACCGCGATGCGATCGCGCGCGGGGCTCAACGAGGACTTCAACATCTCGGCCTCGCGGGAGCTTTCGGTCGCGGAGATAGCGCGCATCGTGTGGGACGCGTGCGGCAGGGATCCGTCGGCGTTTGCGCTCGATCCGCAGCCGAGCTTCCCGGTCGACGTGCAGCGTCGCTGGCCGGCGGTGGAGAAGGCACGCCGTCTGCTGGGCTGGGAGGCGCAAATCGACGTCGAGCAGGGGATCGCCGGGACGGTGCGCTGGATGCGCGCCCGCGACGCGGCGCCGGCGCGGACCCGAGCGCGCAAGGCGAGGGCGCGCGCGCGCCGGCCGCAGCGGGCCAAGCGCGCCTGAGTGTCGGCGTCAGCGCCGGCGCGCCGAAGCGTCGAGCGCGGGGTTGGTCCAGCCGGCGTCGACCGGGTTGATCGTCTGCCCCGGCCGCACGATCTCATCGATGCGGTCGAGCACGGCTGGCTCGAGCTGCACGTCGGCGGCGCCGAGCTGTGACTCGAGCTGCTCCATCGTGCGCGGCCCGATGATCGCCGCGCTGACGGCGGGGTGGTTGATCACGAACGCAAGCGCCATGTGGATCAGCGACATGCCGGCCTCCTCGGCGACCTGTGCGAGCGCGTCAGCCGCGTCGAGCTTGGCCTGGTTGGCGGGCAGGGAGAGGTCATAGCGCTGGGGCAGCATCGCCGAGCGCCGCGAGCCCAGATCGTCTGACCCCTTGCGCCAGCGGCCTGACAGCCAGCCTCCGGCGAGCGGGCTCCAGGGGATCACGCCCATGTGATGCTCGAGGCACGTCGGCAGCACGTCCGCCTCGCTTCCGCGCACCAGCAGCGAGTAGGGCGGCTGCTCGCACACGAAACGCTGCAGGTTGCGATCACGCGCGACCCATTGCGCCTTGACGATCTGCGCCGCGGGGTAGGTGGAGGAGCCGATGTAGCGCACCTTTCCCTGCGCGACGAGGTCCGACAGCGCGCCGAGCGTCTCCGCGTGGTCTGTCCACGGGTCCCAGCGATGCACCTGGTAGAGGTCGATCCAGTCGGTCTGCAGCCGCTTGAGCGACGACTCCACCTCGCGGATCACCCAGCGGCGCGAGTTGCCGCCGTGGTTTGGGTCCTGGCCCATCGAACCGTGGAACTTCGTCGCGAGCACCACGTCGTCGCGCCGCCCACCCGCGAGCGCCTTGCCCACGATCTCCTCGGACTCGCCGGCCGAGTAGACGTCGGCGGTGTCGATGAAGTTGATCCCCGCGTCGAGTGCGCGGTGGACGATGCGGATCGACTCGTCGTGGTCGCGCTCGCCCCACGCGCCGAACATCATCGCGCCGAGGCAGAGCGGGCTCACGTGCACGCCGGTGTGCGCGAGGGTGCGCAGCTGCATGCGGCGCACATTACTTCGGGCACCGCGCCGGCGCCGGCGTCGCTCACGCGCGTCGCGATACCGCGAGCCGCATCGGGGGTGCTCAGTAGGCTCTGCGGCCGATGACCGCCTCCAGCTCCCCACCCGCGGCGCCATGAGCGAGCGCCGCTCCGCGCTCGTCACGGGCATCACAGGCCAGGACGGGGCGTATCTGGCTGAGCTGCTGCTCGAGAAGGGCTATGAGGTGCACGGCATGGTGCGGCGGGCGTCGACCGAAAAGTTCGAGCGCATCGAGCACATCCGCGACCGCATCACGCTGCACCAAGGAGACCTGCTCGACCAGCGCTCGCTGGTGGACGCACTGCGCGCGTCGCGACCGAGTGAGATCTACAACCTCGCCGCGATGTCGTTTGTCGCCGTGTCGTGGATCCAGCCCACTCTCACCGCGGAGTTCACCGGCACCGGTGTGACGCGGATGCTCGAGGCGATGCGCGAAGTCTGTCCTGACGCGCGCTTCTATCAGGCTTCCTCGAGTGAGATGTTCGGAAAGGTGCGCGAGGTGCCACAGAACGAGATGACTCCGTTTTACCCTCGTTCGCCGTACGGCGTGGCCAAGGCGTACGGCCACTTCATAACCGTTAATTACCGCGAGTCATACGACCTGCACGCGACGTCGGGGATCCTTTTTAACCACGAGTCCCTGTGTGAGAATACCCCTCTTTTGGTTCGCCAGGCCGGGGTGATTTTAGTGAGGACACCGAGTGAACTCGTCGCCTTGCGCAGGAAAGCAGCGTCGTCGCAAACCTTTACACCGGATGCATTGCTGGAAGTCTGGGACGGTGAACAGTGGACCGAGATAACCGCGATCACCGCGACACGCCGGCGCGCAGACGATCGCGAGCACCGGCTGGTGTCGATCCAGGCAAGAGCCGGGTGTGTGGAGGTCACTGCACACCACAATATGCTCGACACCGACGGCAAGAAGCTATCCGCCTGCGAGGTGAATCCGGGCGATGAGCTCGCGATCGCCGAAGAAATGCCAAAAGCGGCGGCCTGGACCGCGGCCTCCGACGAGTTGGCTGAGCTGCTTGGATTGCTGGCTGCCGACGGCTACGTAGAGCGCTCCGGGAAAGCGGTTCGCTTCACCAACAACGACCTCCGCCTCCGTCTGAAGGTGGCGACCCTCTGGTCGCGTGTGTTTCTCGGGAGTTCGCGCGAATGGACCGGCACCTCCGGGTGGAGCGAGGATGCCTCGGTCGAGCATGTGAATCTGACCGGGAACCGGCACGTGGCGTGTTGGTTACGCGAACAGCTCTACACACCCGGAGATTTCAAGCAGGTTCCTCCCCTGATCCTCAACGCCCCGCTTGAGGTTCAACGTGCGTTCCTGGACGGTTACTACGCCGGCGACGGCCTCAAGCGCGGCAACGGTGAGTCGATCAAGACAAACAGCGCGGTGCTCGCCCAGGGGCTGTGCTGGATGTACCACCTCAGCGGTCAGCCCGCATCGGTGTATGTCGAGCAGCGCGGGCCGCGCACCTACTACCAGCTGAATCTGTGCTCGCGGGTACGCGTGGGCGACAAGGGTCAACACTTGCGCGAGAACCCCGCCGAGGTGAGACGGGTCACCGATGCCAACGTGCCCGACGACGAGTGGACGTTTGACATCGAGACCGAGAGCGGAGTGTTTTGCGCCGGCGTGGGACGTCTCGTCATCTCCAACTCCCCCCGCCGCGGCCTTGAGTTCGTCACCCGCAAGATCACCTGGCACGCGGCCGCGATCAAGCTCGGATTGCAGGCGGAGCTGCGGCTGGGCAACCTCGACGCCGAACGCGACTGGGGATACGCCAAGGATTACGTGGAAGCAATGTGGCTGATGCTGCAGCGCGACATTGCCGAGGACTACGTGATCGCGACCGGCGCGGCGCACTCGGTGCGCGAATGCTGCGCGATCGCATTCGACGAGGCCGGCCTCGGCGACTGGGAGCGCTACGTCGTCATCGACCCCTCTTTCGTACGCCCCGCCGAGGTGGACCACCTCATCGGCGATGCCTCCAAGGCCGAGCGCGACCTGGGCTGGAAGCCGAAGACGTCCTTTGAGGAGCTGATCCGCCTGATGGCACGCGCGGACCTCGAGCTTTTGCGCCCGCGCTGAAGCGGCGATGCCCGTCCCGCTGTTTGATACGGCCGCGCAGCTTTCGCAGGTTCGCGACGAGCTCAGCGGCGCGATCGAGCGGGTGCTCGACAGCGAACGCTTCATCCTCGGGCCCGAGGTGAGCGCCTTCGAGCGCGAGTTCGCAGACTACTGCGGCGCCGCGCACGCGGTCGGGGTCGCAAACGGCACGGACGCGATCACGATCGCGCTGCGCGCGATGGGCGTCGGGCCGGGCGACGAGGTCGTGGTGCCGTCGTTCACCTTCTACGCCTCGGTCGAGGCGATCGTGCCCACAGGCGCCACTCCCGTGTTCTGCGACATCGACCCGCACACCTACTGCGTGACGCCGGACACCGTCCGCGCGGCGCTCACCGCCAAGACAAAGGCGGCGATCGCGGTGCACCTGTTCGGCAACGTCGCGCCCGTCGCCGAGATCGCCGCGCTGGGCGTACCGGTGCTCGAGGACGCCGCACAGGCCGCCGGCGCGGCCTCCGCCGAGGGCCGTCCCGGCGCGCTCGGCGCCGCCGCGACATTCTCGTTCTACCCCTCCAAGAACCTCCCCTGCCTCGGCGACGGCGGCGCGATCGTCACCGACGACGAAGCGATCGCAGAGCTGGCGCGCGTGCTGCGCTTCCACGGATCCCGAGACAAGGTCGACTACGAGGCCGTGGGCTACAACTCACGCCTGGACGAGCTCCAGGCCGCGGTCCTGCGGGTGCAGCTGCCCCACGTCGATGAATGGGCCGACGGGCGCCGCGCCGCCGAGCAGCACTACCGCGACGCGGGACTCGCGCAACTGGCCAGGCCGCCAGCGCGCGCGCGTGGCGCCGCTCCCGCGTGGCACCTGTACGTGATCGCCCACCCTCGACCCGACGACGTCGCGATCGCGCTACAGCACGCGCAGATCGGCTGCCGGCCCTACTACCGCACCCCGGTCCATCGCCAGGCGCCCATGCGCCAGTGGGCCCAGGGTCTCGAGCTTCCCGCAACCGAGCAGGCCGCGCGCGAGCACCTCGCGATCCCGATGAGCCCGTTCCTCACTGCCGCGGAGGCCCAGCAGGTCGTCGCGGCGATCCCGCGCGGCTGAGGGCGCCGGCATCCTCCGCGGCGGCGCCGCAGCGGGCGCGACCTCAGCGGCAACGCTCAGAGCCAGTGCTCGAGCAGGTCCTCGTCTGCGACTTCGCGCACCACGTGCGCGGGCACTCCCATCACGACCGCGCGGCTGGGGACGTCGTGCGCCACGACCGCGCCGGCCGCCACGAACGCCTCCTCGCCGATCTCCACGCCCGGCGTCAGCACCGCGCCGCCGCCCACGCGGCACGCCCGCCGCAGGGTCGGCCCCACGAGTGGGGCGCCGCGCGGATGCCGGCTCATCGTGTGATCGTTGGTCATCACCACGCCGGGGCCGATGAACACATCGTCCTCGACGACTGTGAACGCAGTCAGGTAGACACCGGTCTGCACGCGCACTCGCGCGCCCAGGCTGGCATCGTTGTCCACCACGCTGCCGCGGCCGATCAGCGAGCCAGCTCCGACGGTGGCGCGCTCGCGCACGAACGCCTGGTCACCCACGATCGCGTCCGCACCGATCCGGGCCCCCGCGAACACCACCGCGCCCGCGCCCACCGTCACCCGTTCGGCGAGCTGTAGGGCGCCGACCTCGCCGCGCGACGACGAGGCGCTTGCCAGTCGCGGGCGCTTGCCGAGCACGACGTGATCTCCGATCGCGCAGTGCGCGCCGATCAGCGTGCCGGGGTGCACCACCACGTAGGCGCCGAAACTCACATCGTCGGCGATCTGAGCGTTGTCGGCCACCAGCAGCCCGGGCGCGCGCGAATCGCCGCGCAGCGCGAACGGCTCGCTCACGGGCTCGCCGCCCGCACCTAGAGCCGGACCACGTTGGCGGCCGCGCCGGCCAGCGAACGCGTAACGCCGCGCAGGTCGACCACAAGTCGCGCGCGTTTGGCCACCAGCTCGTGGTCCACGCCTGGGTGCGCGGTCACGATCAACGTCAGGTCGCTGTCGCCCACCAGCTCCTCCAGCGGCCGGCTGCGCAGCCCCTGATCGGACAGGGCCGGCACGTGCGGGTCGTGGTAGGTGACATGCGCCCCCAGGTCCGAAAGCAGCGAGATGATCTTCAGCGCCGGCGACTCGCGCAGGTCGCCCACGCCGGGCTTGTAGGCGACGCCGACCACGCCCACACGCGCGCCTTTCACGGACAGGCCCGCAGCGTTGAGGGCGCGTTGCACCTTGGCCACGCAGTGGTAGGGCATCTGCTGGTTGACCTTGCCTGCGAGCTCGATGAACTCCGTGGCCATGTCGAACTCGCGCGCGCGCCAACTCAGATAGAAGGGATCCACCGGCAGACAGTGGCCCCCCATCCCCGGCCCGGGGTCAAAGCGCATGAAGCCGTATGGCTTGGTTGCGGCCGCGTCAACCACCTCCCACACGTCGATGCCCATGCGGTCGGTGAGCATCGCGAGCTCGTTCACGAGCGCGATGTTGACCGAGCGAAAGATGTTCTCGAGCAGCTTTGTCAGCTCGGCCGCCTCCGGGCTCGATACGCGCACGATCTGATCGCACACCAGTCCGTACATTGCTTCCGCGCGCTCGGCGCAGGCGGGGGTGAGGCCGCCGATCACCTTCGGCGTGTTGCGCAGGGTGAAGTCGGTGCGTCCAGGGTCCACGCGCTCGGGGCTGAACACGAGGTTGAAGTCGCGCCCGGCGGCGAGGCCCGACTCCTCGAGCAGCGGCGCGACGCGCTCGCGCGTGGTGCCGGGATAGGTGGTGGACTCGAGCACTACGAGCTGGTCCGCCTGAAGCACCTCGGCCAGCGCGCGCGTGGCTTCCATCAGCGGCCCGAGGTCGGGCTCGCGGTTGGGGCTCAGAGGCGTGGGCACGCAGATCAGCACCGCGTCGGCCTTGGCCAGGCGCGCGTAGCGGGTGGTCGCGTGGATCCTGTCCGCCAACTGCGCGAGCGCCTCTGACGGAACGTCCTCGATGTAGGAGCGCCCGGCAGCGATCGCGTCGACCTTGCGCGAGTCGACGTCCACGCCGACCACCTCACAGCCCTCTGAGGCAAACGCGACGGCCAGCGGGAGGCCTACGTAGCCGAGGCCGATGATGCCCACGGTGGCCATCGAGCAGCCAGTGTAGGCGCTGTCTTGGACGGGCAAGCGCCGCGCGCGCCTAAGCGCGCGCGCCGGCCGCTTCCAGCGCGCGCAGGTCGGCACGCACCATGCGCTGCACGAGCTCCTCGAAGCCAACCTGCGGCACCCACCCCAGCCGTTCGCGCGCCTTGCCCGCGTCGCCCACGTTCGGCGTCGCCTCCGGCGGGCGCACCAGGCTCTGATCGACGCGCACATGTCGCTCCGCGTCGAGCCCCACGTACGCAAACGCCGCACGCGCGAGCTCGCCCACGGTGTGCGCCACGCCGCTTGCGAGCACGTAGTCGTCGCCGCGATCCTGCTGGAGCATCAGCCAAGCGCCGCGCATGATGTCGCCGGCGAAAGACCAGTCGCGCACCGCGTCGAGGTCGCCCAGCGTCAGCTCGCGCTCGAGTCCAAGCGCGACCGCCGCCGCGCCGCGGGTGATCTTGCGGCTCACAAACCGCTCCGGCCTGCGCTCGGACTCGTGGTTGTAGGTGATGCCCGAGCTCGCGTGCAGGCCGTCGCGCTCGCGCATCGCGCCCACCAGCCCGTGCGCGGCGAGCTTTGCGATCGCGTACGGTGACTCCGGCCTGCAAGGCGTGTCCTCGCGCTGGGGGCTTTCCGGCGCCTTGCCGAACATCGAGCCCGAGGCCGACACGAACACGCGCGTGTCGGGCGCGACGTCGCGCACCGCCTCGAGGACCCCGGCCGCGGAGCCGCCGATCGCGCGCAGGGTCTCGCCGGGACGTTCCCACGACGGCGGCACGAAGGAGGGCCCGGCGAGGTGGTAGAGCTCGCGCGGGCGAACCCGCTCGACGGCCTCGCGCAGCGTGGACGGCTCGAGCAGGTCGCCGCGCAGCAGTTGCACGTCCCCGCGCAGGTGCTCTGCGCAGCCGAGCGGGCGATCCAGCTCGCCGCGCACCACGCCGCTGACGCGATAACCCTCGTGCAGCAGAAGCTCGGCCAGGAACGACCCGTCCTGACCCGTCAGGCCGGTGATCAGCGCGCTGGGCGTGTCGGGCACCGGACGCAGCCTATGCGGCCTGCGCGGCGGTGGCACGACCGTCGTAGATCGCCGCCAGCTTCGCCGCCACGGCCGCTGGGGAGCACAGCCCCGCCACGCGCTCGCGCGCGCGCCGCGGCGCGCCGGCGTCGGCCAGCTGGCGCTCGATCGCCGCGGCCAGCGACTCCGCCTCGCCCGCAACCGCGAGCGCGTCGTCGGGCACTAGCTCCGGCAGCGCGCCCACTCTGCTCGCGGCAACGGGTAGCCCGTCGGCCATCGCCTCGGCCGCCGCGAGGCCGAACGTCTCGGCCGAGCGCGAGGGCACGAGAGCGATCGCGGCGCCT
>DASZFR010000033.1:0-5762 GCA_035939635.1 Solirubrobacteraceae bacterium | reverse complement strand
GCTGCGCGGGCGCGCCATGCGGCGAAAGCGCCGGGCGGGCGCCGTTTTGCCGTCCGCCTGTCGCGCAGGCGCGCCTGACAGATCGCGCTGCGCCCGGTCCGCGCGCGACCCGGCCACAACCATCGCGATCGCGACGACCACGAGCCCGGTCACCAGCGCCGAGCCGGCGACGATCAGCGCATCCATCGCCTGGGCTGCGCCGCCGCTACCACGCCGAGTGATACGACGCTCGCCCACGATCGCCTGCCGGCGCGAATCTCGCTTCACGCGTTACGCGGTCGCTGGCGCGGCTGCGGGTGCGCGGCCGGCGATCAGGTCGGCGGCGCGCTCGGCGATCATCATCGTCGGCGCGTTCGTGTTGCCGCGCGGGATCGTGGGCATGATCGAAGCGTCCACCACGCGCAGCGCCTGCAGGCCGTGCACGCGCAGCTGCGAGTCAACCACCGCTTCGGGATGCGTGTCGCTCATGCGGGCCGTGCCCACCGGGTGGTAGATCAGCATGAGGCGCCGGCGCAGGTCGGCTTCCAGCTCGTCGCGCTCGGCCACGTTTGCACCGGGCTTGAGCTCGCGCAACACGATCTCGCGCAGCGGCGCCTGTGCGGCGACCTCCCGCGCCAGACGCATTCCCGCGAGCATCGACTCGACGTCGTCAGGCGTCGAGAGCGTGTTGGTGAGGATCGCCGGCTTTACCAGCGGGTCGGCGGAGCGCAGCCAGACCTGACCGCGCGCCTGCGGCGAGATGAGCACCGGAGCGATGACCATGCAATGGCCGTCGTAGGTCTCGGCACCGTGGTCTTCGTAGTAGGCGGCGCCCATGTGGAACTGCACGTCGGCGGCGGGGAGCCCACCGCGCGTGCGCACGAACGCGACGACCTCGGCCACCGTGGAGCTGAGCAGCCCGGAGCGGCGCAGGAGCCACTCCGCGAGGGCCTTGGGCTTTTCCGCGCCGTATAGCGTCTTCTGATCGGACACCTCCCAAATCAGCGTCACGAACGGGTGGTCTTGCAGGTTGCGCCCCACGCCTGCGAGCTCGTGGCGCGGCGTCACCCCCACCGCGCGCAGCTCGTCGCCCGCGCCGATTCCCGACAGCAGGAGCAGCTGCGGCGAGTTGATCGCGCCCGCGCACAGCACCACCTCGCGCGTGGCGCCGATCAGCTCCTCGCCGCGGCCCCGGCGCACGCGCACGCCGACGGCGCGGTCTCCCTGCAGCGCCACGCCGAGCACGGTCGCGCGCTTGGCGAGCTTGAGGTTGGGGCGCTGCAGCGCCGGGCGCAGAAACGCGTCGGCGGCGCTGAAGCGCTGCCCGTTGCGTTGCGTGACCTGGAACATCGAAGCGCCGTCTTGCTCGGGGCCGTTGTAGTCGGGGATCGTCGGGATGCTCGCCGCGGCGGCGGCCGCCAGGAAGCGCCGGTTGATCGGGCGCGGCGAGCGCTGCTCGCTGACGCGCAGCGGGCCGCCGCTGCCGTGGAACTCTGACGGGCCACGCGCGTTGTCCTCAGAGCGCATGAAATACGGCAGCACCGAGCGGTACCCCCAGCCGGGGGCGCCCTGCGCCTCCCAGCCGTCGTAGTCGAGCGGGCTGCCGCGCACATAGAGCATGGCGTTCATTGAGCTCGACCCGCCGACGCTCTTGCCGCGCGGTACGTACAGACGCCGCCCGTCCACGTGGGGCTCGGGCTCGGTGTCGTAGTCCCAGTCGAGCTTGGTGTGAAACTGCTTGGGGAACGCAGCGGGGATCTTGATGTTGGGCGAACGGTCGGCGCCGCCGGCCTCGAGCAACAGCACCTCGACCGCCGGGTCGGCTGAAAGCCGGTTGGCGAGCACGCACCCGGCCGAGCCGGCGCCGACGATCACGTAGTCGGGCACGGGCGGTCCTAGCGCTCGGGCTCGCCGGCGACGGCCGCCGCAGGCGTGCCCTGGTGTTCGATGGCCACGTCGCCGGGGCGCTCGTGTCCGCCGTTGGCCGCCAATAGGGTGAAATTGAAGTCGCTTGCCTTGAGCATGCGCGCGGCGTCGAGGTACTCGCGCATATATCCGGGCCAGTTGGCCACGATGCGCCCCTGCTCGTCGCGGTACCACGACTTGCACCTGGTCCAGGCGGTGCCTGCGAAACGCGCCTGCAGCGCGCGGTCGCTGCGCGCCTCAACGTCGGCGCGCACCTCGATCGCGGCCGCGCGGCGACGGCGCAGCTGCTGCAGCGCCTGGCGGATGTACGCCGCCTGCGCCTCGAGGTAGAAGATGATCGACCCGCCCGAGGTGTTGGTGTTGGGGCCGTACATCAGGAACATGTTCGGAAACCGCGGCACCGTCATGCCCAGGTACGCGTGCGCGCCACCTGCCCACTCCTGAGCGAGCACGCTCCCCGCTACGCCGCGCACCTCCATCGGCAACATGAACTGCGTCGTCCTGAATCCCGTGCCCCAGATGATCGCGTCCAGCTCGTGCAGCTTGCCGTCGTCGGTGACGATGCCCTCGCGGACAACGCGCGCGATGGGCTCGGTCACAAGCTCGACGTTGCTTCGCTGCAGCGCCGGCAGAAAGTCCGAGCTGAACAGCACGCGCTTGCAGCCGAACGTGTAATCCGGCCACGCCTTGCGGCGGATCTCCGGATCGCGCAGCTGCAGGCGCATGAACCCCGCCGAGCGCAGCGCGAGCAAACGCCCGAACGTGTTCGGGTGGCGGATCGCCGCGGTGAGCGACTCGCAGTACTCGAACATGAACTGGCGTCTGAATGCCTGCAGGCCTGGAACGAAGCGGATCGCCGCCCTCGCCAGCGGGGGGTAGACGCGGTTGCGGCGCGGCAGAAACCAGTTGCCCGTGCGCTGGAACACGGTCAGCCGGCCGGCCTCCTCGGCGACCTGCGGCACGAACTGGACCGCGCTCGCGCCGGTGCCCACAACCGCCACGCGCTTGCCTGCGAGCTCGTAGTCGTGGTCCCAGCGCGAAGAGTGAAAGCTGTGTCCGGCGAAGTCGTCGGCTCCCTCGATCGGCGGCAGCGCCGGCTGATGCAGCTGCCCGGTCGCGAGGACGATCGCGTCGCTTTCGTAGACGTCGCCCTGCTCGGTGTCAACGCGCCAGCGGCTGGCTGTCTCATCCCACCTGCACGAGGTGGCCGTGCGGTCGGTGTCGATCAGGCGCAAGACGTCGTTCTGTTGGGCGACCTCGGCCAGATAATCGTGGATCTCCTGCTGGGGCGAGCACAGCCGCGACCAGTCGCGGCGCTGGTGATAGGAGAACGAGTACAGATGGCTGGGCACGTCGCACGCGCAACCCGGGTAGCTGTTGTAGAACCACGTCCCGCCCAAGTCCGCGGCACGGTCGAGGATCGTCACGTCGTCGATGCCGTGGCGCTTGAGCTCGATCGCGGCGGCCACCCCGCCGAAGCCCGCCCCGACGATCAGTACCTGGGTGCGTCGGCGCGGCGTATCGCTTGACTGGATTGCCGCCTCGGTGCTGGACATGCGCGCTCCTCCCGCAAGACGTTTGGCGGCTGCCATTGTCCACGATCTCGCGCGGGCCGCGCGCAGCGGGCGGCGCCCAGCCCGCCGGCTGGGGCTCGGGCACGCCTGAGCGCAGTCGCAGAGCGCGGCGAATCGGTTCCGGCAGGTTCCAGTTCCAGCGGCCGAGCAGCTTCATCACCGACGGCACCAGCAGCGCGCGCACGATCGTGGCGTCGAGGAAGATCGCCGCTGCGAGCCCGAGGCCGCCGTCTGCGCGGCGCTCAGGCGCGACCCTGCGCCCGCGCGCGCTTGAGGCCGCGGCGCGCCATCAGGCCGTTGGCGAGCAGCAGCACGGTCTTGTTGGCCGGCGCGCGAAAGCCCTGTTCGGTGTGGGGAGCGTAGACCCCGTCCTGCAGCCAGCCGGTGTACTGCCGTGCCTCGAGGCCGATCAGCTGTGACTCGTAGCGATGGGCGAGCAGTCCCGCGCGGCGTCCTCCGGGCGGTAGCAGCGGCCCGCTCAGCGCGATCCCACGCGCGGAGGTCTCGCCGGCCTTCACGGGCGAAACGAGTGGGAAGCCGTCGGCGCCGGTCCAGCCGATCAGCACGTGCGGCAGCGCAGCGATGCGCCGCCGGGCGCGCGCGACGTCGACGCGCGGGGCGGTGCCGTTGCGCGGCGGCGCCTGTTCCGGCGGCTGTGCTGCGGGCAGCGGCTCGCCTGAGACGAGGGGCTCACCGGCGCAGCTGTCGTCCGCCCAGGAGATCAGGCGCGTGACAGACACCGTGACAAGCACGCGATCCTGGTAGTACGCGCGCAGCCAGCGGTCCCAGAAGACGCCTCGCCGCGGCGCGCCCATGAAGCGCGTCGAGGCTGGCTGCACCTGGGTTTCGAGCACCGTGCGGTCCGGCTTGGCGTCGTAGCTCGCGCGGCCCTGCACCACCACGTAGCGGGGATCGCCGGCAAAGCCGTGCTCGCGCGCGTGGTAGGCCAGCGCGATCTCGGGGTTTGCGTCGATGCGATCGAGCTTGCGCCCGAAGCCGAGCGAAGTCGTGAACGCCACAGTGCGCGCGTCGCGGTCGCGCAGGCCGATCGGGGCCACGGCCGTGAGCACCACTCCGCCCGCGGGCGTGCGGTAGGCGAGCGCGGCCGTGAGGTCGCCGGCCAGGATCGCGTCGTCGGACTCGGGCCACATGGCGCGCGCGCCTTACTGCTCGCGCGGCAGGTAGGGCGCCAGCTCGCGCCGGGCGATCGACAGCTTGTGCACCTCGTCGGGTCCGTCGGCCAGGCGCAGCGTGCGCAGGTGCGCGTAGGCGGAGGCGAGCGAGAAATCATCGGATACGCCGCCGCCGCCGTGTACCTGAATAGCCCGGTCGACGACCTTCAGCGCCACGTTGGGCGCCGCGACCTTGATCGCCGCGATCTCCGTGCGCGCGTGCTTGTTGCCAACCGTGTCCATCAGCCATGCGGCCTTCAGCGTGAGCAGCCTGGCCATCTCGATTTCCACGCGCGACTCGGCGATCCAGTCGAGGATGTTGCCGCGCGTCGCCAGCGGGGCGCCGAACGTTTCGCGCGCCACCGAGCGCGCGCACATCGCCTCGAGCGCTCGCTCGGCCGCGCCGACCGCCCGCATGCAGTGGTGGATTCGCCCCGGGCCCAGACGCGCCTGGGCGATCATGAAGCCGTCGCCCTCGCCCGCGATCAGGTTCGACGCGGGCACGCGCACGTCCTCGAAGAGGATTTCGGCATGGCCCTCCTGGTCCTGGTAGCCGAACACGGGCAGGCCGCGCACGATCTGCACTCCCGGGGTGGAGAGAGGTACGAGGATCTGGCTCTGCTGACGATGGCGCGGACCCTCCGTGCTGGTCTTGCCCATCACGATCATGATCCGGCAGTGCGGGTGCAGCGCGCCCGAGATCCACCACTTGCGCCCGTTGAGCACGTACTCGTCGCCGTCGCGCGTGATCGAGAGCGAGATGTTGGTGGCATCCGAGCTCGCCACGTCGCGCTCGGTCATCGCAAACGCGGAGCGGATCTCGCCGTCGAGCAGCGGCATCAGCCACTGCTCCTTCTGGGCGTCGGTTGCGAAGTGGAAGAGCACCTCCATGTTGCCCGTGTCCGGCGCCGAGCAGTTGCACGCCTCGGACGCGATGTGCGAACGCCCGAGGATCTCCGCCAGCGGCGCGTAGTCGCTGTTGGACAGGCCGGCGCCAAGCGTCGCATCGGGCAGGAACATGTTCCACAGCCCCGCCTCGCGAGCGCGGACCTTCAGCTCCTCCATGATCGGCGGCTGGCTATGGGCGCCTGATTCGCGCAGCTGCTGCGCG
>DASZFR010000032.1:0-8540 GCA_035939635.1 Solirubrobacteraceae bacterium | reverse complement strand
CACGCTCGTGCAGATCTCACCCGCGGGCCACTTGTCGCTGTTCGCCCAGATCGAAGCGGGGACGCTGCCGGAGCCGTGCCCGGGCGGCGTCGGCCTGACCACCGCCCTTGACGTGCTGCCCAACGGCTACGTCGTCGTAGGCAGCTTGCCCACCCAAAACGGCAAGGCCGAAACCGCCAAACGAGGCTGCCTGATCGTCCTGGACCCGAACGGAAAGGTCGTGCGCACGATCGAGGGAGGGCCGATCAACGGTCCGTGGGACATGACCGAGGTGTCCGACGGCCCGAACGTCGAGCTGTTCGTCACCAACGTGCTCAACGGCACGGTCGAAAAAGGCGAAAGCGTGACCGAAGAAGGCACGGTGGTGCGCCTCGCACTGCGCGCCGACCAGGGCGACGCTCCGCGCCTGCTCTCCGAGCGTGTGATCGCGACCGGCTTTGACGAGCGCACCGACCCCGAAGCGCTGGTGGTCGGGCCCACAGGCGTGGGCGTGGGACGACACGGCACGCTCTACGTGGCCGACACGCAGAACAGCCGTATCGCCGCCGTGCCCAACGCGCTGTCCCGTGAGAAGCCGCTCCCAGGAGGCGGCGAGACCGTCAGCGAAGGCGGCCTCTTGAAGGGCCCGCTGGGGCTCACGATGGCAC
The DNA here is from genome assembly GCA_035939635.1 of Solirubrobacteraceae bacterium. GTDB lineage: Bacteria > Actinomycetota > Thermoleophilia > Solirubrobacterales > Solirubrobacteraceae > Palsa-744. Next base: position 7,893 of record DASZFR010000032.1, on the reverse strand, counting down.
CCAACGGCGACGTGCTCACCGCCAACGCCGGCGACGGCAACATCGTCGAGACGACGCCGTCCGGCGGGCAGGTGGCGGCATTTGAAACCAACGCCGAAAAGGGCGGCCTGTTCGGGCTCACGCTCGCGCCTGACTTCGGCGGCGTGTACTTCGTCGACGACAAGGAAAACACTCTGGGGCTCCTCCACTAGCCGGCACCGGGAGCCCGCCAAACGGCCCGCTGGCCCTGCCCCCTCCTGCCTCGGACACAGGGCGGGGTCAGCGGCGCCCTCATAGATAGCGCCAAGCGCGCTCGGCGCGGTGCCGGGCGCGCCGGCGCGGTGCCGGGCGCGCCGGCGCCTCCAGCCCTGTGTATCCCAGGGCGATATCGCGCGCGCCGGCAGGCGGTAGCCTCTGGCGACCGTCAGCCGGTGACCGCCACGCAAATCGCGAAGCAAGCACACGAGGAGCAGCCGATGAGCATCGTCTTCAGCGAGGACCACGGACCTGTTCGCCACGTGGTCATGAACCGTCCCGAGAAGCGAAACGCGATGAACCAGGAGCTCCTGCGCGCGCTCGCTGCCGCGCTTCGCGCCGCGAGCGACGACGCAAGCGTGCAGTGCGTGGTGCTGCGCGGAGAAGGCCGGGTGTTCTCGGCCGGGGTGGACCTCGTTGAGCTGGCGGCGTCCGCCGGCGACACATCCGCGCTGCGCCCGTTTCGCAGCGTGTTTTTGGACTGCGCGAACCTCTGCGAAACGATGCCCAAGCCCGTCGTGTGCCAGATCCACCACACCTGCGTCGGCGGCGCGCTCGAGGTCGCGCTCGGCGCAGACCTGCGCGTGGCGTCAAGCGACACGCAGCTCGGCCTGCCCGAGGTGCGCTTGGGCATCATCCCCGACGTCGGAGGCTCCACCAGGCTGCCAGCGGTGGTGGGGCTCGGCCGCGCCAAGGAGATGATCATGACCGCGCGGCTGATCGGCGCCGAAGAGGCCGAGCGCATCGGTCTGGTCAACCGCGTGGCCGCGCCGGAGCAGCTGGCGCAGGCAACGCAGCAGCTCGTGGAGGAGCTGCTTGCAAACGGGCCGCTCGCGGTGGGACGCGCCAAGCGCGTGATCGACGCCTCTGCGCGCCCGGCGCTCGCGCAGACTCTCGAGATGGAGATCGCGGTGCAGGAGTTCTGCGTTGCCGAAGCACGCGAGCGCGCGCGCCAGGCGCAGGGCGCGGCGGCGAGTCAGCCCGCCACGGCGACCGCGGGTGCTGACGGCGGGGCCGAGCCCGCCGCGGCCGAGCCCGCCCCGGTAGGCGGCTGAGCGGACCCGGCGGCTTCCGCCGCGCGCCCCAACCGGTTCGGGGCTACCGCGTTCCGCGTGCCCTCAGGCCGCCCAGTCGACGGGCCCAGCGGTGAGCGTGTGGCTGCCCAGCGGACGCCCGAGCACTTCCTGCACCCGGCGCGCGCACGCGATCAGCGCGGGCAGGTCGACCCCCGTGTCGATGTGCATCTCGTGCAGCATCGATACGAGGTCCTCGGTGGCGATGTTGCCGGTCGAGCCCGGGGGCACCGGGCAGCCACCCAGCTCGCCAAAGCTCGACTCAAAGCTCGACACACCAGCCTGCAGCGCCGCGAGCGCGTTGGCAAGGCCCTGACCGCGCGTGTTGTGAAAGTGGGCGGTTATCTCCACGTCCTCTCCAAGCGCTTGGCGCGCGGCCGCGAAGAACTCGCGCACCTGGCGCGGGTTCGCCATGCCCGTGGTGTCGCCGAATGCGACCTCCTGAGCTCCCGCGTCGCGTAACGCGGCGGCTATCTCGAGCACGCGCTGCGCGGGCACGTGTCCCTCATACGGACAGCCGAACGAAGTCGAGATGACCCCCTCGCAACGCAGCCCTGCGTCGCGCGCGCGGCCGAGGACAGCTCGCACACCGGCGAGCGAGTCGGCGGTCGAGCGATTGACGTTCTTACGGTTATGCGTCTCAGACGCGGAGAGAAACACGTTCACCTCGTCGAAGGCCGGCCGCGACCCGGGCGCGGAGGCCTGCGCGGCCTCGCGCAGCGCGAGCGCGCGGTCCAAGCCGCGCTCATTGGGGATCAGCACCGACACGCTCACCGAGCGCGGTACATCCACCTCCACGAGCACCTCCGCGGCGTCTGCCAGCTGCGGGATGACGTCGGGACGCACGAAGCTCGTCACCTCGATGCGCGGCAGGCCGGTGCGCGCCAGCCCATCGATCAGCTCGACCTTGCGTTGCGTGGGGATTGTCTCGGGCTCGTTCTGGAAGCCGTCGCGCGGTCCCACCTCTCTGATCAGGACCGCCTGTGCGAGGCCCGCGTGCGCGCCCATCGCGCCCTGATCGTCGCCGCTCGGCGCGTCCGTGCTGCTCGTCGGTCTCACCCTTGCAAGCCTATACTCGGCCGCCGTGCCGCCCTCGCCAACGCAACCGGTCGCTGTGATCGGTGCCTCGGGCGCGCTCGGGTTCGGCCTGGCGATCCGGCTGGCGCAAGCCGGCGTGCCGATCGCGATCGGCTCGCGCGATGCCAGCCGCGCAGAACACACCGTCGAGAGCGCAACGGCGCTGGTTCCCGAGGGCCATTTCACCGCCAACGACAACGAGCGCGCAGCCCGCAGCGCGGGCAGTGTGATCCTCAGCGTGCCATTTCGCAACCAGGCGGAGACAGTCAAGAGCCTCGCCCCCGCGCTGCACCCGGGCCAGCTGCTGATCGACGCCAGCGTGCCGCTCGCGGCCGCGGTGGGAGGCCGGGCGACGAGAATGCTCGGGGTGTGGCAGGGATCGGCCGCACAGCAGGCGCGCGAGCTCGTGCCCGAGGGCGTGCGCGTGGTGTCTGCGCTGCACACCGTCAGCGCCGCCTCGCTCGCCGACCTCGAGCATCCGCTCGATCAAGACGTGCTGCTGTGCGGCGACTCGCACGAGGACAAGCGCGATGTCGCCAAGCTGCTGGAGCTCATCGACGGCCTGCGCTGCGTGGACTGCGGGCGGCTCGAGATGGCCCGCATCACCGAGTCGCTCACCGCGCTTTTGATCTCGGTGAACGCGCGTTACAAGGTGCACGCGGGCATCCGCATCACCGGCCTGCGGGACCCGACCTGGGAGTGATCGGCACCGACGTCGTGGTGCTCGCCGGCGGCACCGGCGGCGCGAAGCTCGCCCGCGGGTTCGCGTCGGTGCTCGAGCCCGAGCGTCTCACCGTGATCGCCAACACCGGCGATGACATCGAGATGTACGGCGCCTACGTGTCCCCCGATCCCGACCTTGTGTGTTTCTGGCTGGCCGACCAGATCGACGAGCGCGGCTGGGGTCTGCGCGGCGACAGCTTCGCGGTGATGGATGCGCTGCGCGCGCTCGGCGTCGACGTGTGGTTCAACCTCGGCGATCGCGACCTCGCGTGGTGTGTGGAGCGGGCGAGAATGCTCGCCGAGGGTCGGTCGGCCACCGCCGCGCTGCAACGTCTGAAGTCTTCGCTCGGCGTGCGCGCAAACGTGCTGCCGGTGAGCGATGACTCGGTGCGCACATGGGTGCGAACCGCTTCGGGCTGGCACGCGTTTCAAGAGTTCATGATCCGCGAGCGCGCCCGCGGGCCGGTACAAGGTCTCGAATTCCGCGGCGCCGAGGCGGCGCACGCGAGCAAGGAGGTGCTCGGCACCATCGCGCAGGCAGACGCTGTCGTGATCGGGCCCTCCAATCCGCTGGCGTCGATCGGGCCGATCCTCGCGGTGCCCGGCATCCGAGAGGCGCTTGAGGCCACGCGCGCACCGGTCGTTGCGGTGAGCCCGATCGTTGGCGGCGAAGTGCTCAAGGGACCCACCGCGGAGTTCCTCGCCTTCGCAGCGCTCGACTGCAACGCGCAGGCAATCGTCTCCTTCTACGGCGAGTTGCTGGACGGCATCGTCTGCGACGAACGCGTGGACGGTCTGGCGGAATTGCAGCTGGACACGCGCATGGACGACGCGGAGGCACGCGCGCGCGTGGCCGCGCGGGTGCTCGAGTTTGCCCACCAGCTTGCGGGCCCGTGACTGCAGAGCCACGCCGCGACAGCATCCGGTCCAGCGTCGGCCTTAACCTTCTGCCGTGGCCACCGCGGCGATCCTCCCCGTCAAGCGCCTCGCCTTGGCCAAGCAGCGTCTCGCCGGCACCGTCGCCGACCCGTTTCGCTCGCGCCTCGCGCGAGCGATGGTGTCAGACGTGCTCAGCGCGCTCAGCCGCACGAGCTCGATCGAGCTGGTGATCGTGGTGACGGCGGAGCCTACGGTTGCCTCGGACGCACGCGCACATGGCGCGCTCGTACTCGCCGACAGCGACGAAGCCGGCCAGTCCGCAGCGGTCTCGATCGGTGTCGCCCGCGCGATCGCGGAGCGGTGCGAGCGCGTGCTGTGCGTACCCGGCGACTGCCCCGCGCTCGAGCCCGACGAGCTCGACCAGCTGCTCGCAGACGCGAACGGCACCGGCGGCGCCGCCGACGGGCACGGCGAGGTCGTGATAGTGCCCGACCGTCACGGAACCGGCACCAACGGCCTGCTGCTGAGCCCTCCCGACGCGATTCAGCCGAGCTTCGGTCCCGGCAGCTGCGAACGCCACAGCGCGCTGGCTCGGCAGGCGCGTGTGCGCTGGCGTCTCGAGCACCCACCGTCTCTTTTGCTCGACGTCGACACCGGCGAGGACCTCAAAGCGCTCCGCGCAGCGCTCGCCGGGGCCCGCTCCTCGGCGGTGCGAACACGCTCGGTGCTGGAGCAGCAGGAAGGGATCGCTGTGCTGTCCGGCGCGACGCGCGACTGACCCGCCGCGATGCCCGGCCTGCGCGCGCGCAGCATCGCGGGGCTCCCCGAGATCCGCGCCGGTGACGACCTCGCCGCACTGGTCCTGCGGGCCCTGCCGCAGGACGAACCGCGCGACGACCAGCTGCTGGCGATCGCGCAGAAGGCGGTCTCCAAGTCCGAGGGCGCGATCGTGCGCCTGGACGACGTGGTTCCGTCTGCCCGCGCGCTCGAGCTCGCGGCGCGGGCGAGCGATGAAGCCGCACACCAGCTGGCGCGCGATCCGCGCGCGGTTCAGGTCGTGCTCGACCAGACAGAGCAGCTGCTGCGGGCGGAGCGGGGGATCCTGATCTGCCGCACGCGACATGGCCTGGTGTGCGCCAACGCGGGCGTGGACGCATCCAACGCTTCGGAACCCGGCACGCTGGTGGTGCTTCCGAGCGACCCGGACGAGTCCGCGCGGCGAATGCGTGCGCGGCTGCGAGAGCTTTGCGGCCGCGCTCCGGCGGTGCTGATCAGCGACAGCTTCGGACGACCTTGGCGCCACGGCCAGCTCGATGTTGCGATCGGGCTCGCGGGGATGCAGCCGCTGGAGGACTGGCGGGGGCGCACCGACGCGGCCGGGCGCGAGCTTCAAGCCACCTGGCTGGCGGTCGCCGACGCCGCGGCGGCCGGCGCGGATCTCGTGCGCGGCAAGGCCTCGGGCGAGCCGGTGGCGATCGTCGAAGGGTTGGAGCGCCACATCACCGCCGAGGACGGGCCCGGCGCGGCGCAGCTCATTCGCTCGCGCGAAGAGGACCTGTTCACCTGAGCCGCGCGGGCGCTCAGCCGCCGCTTGCGCGTCCGTCAGCGGATTGGGCGGCTGACCACCGAGCCGCGCGGGCGCTCAGCCCTCGGTTGCGCGTCCGTCAGCGCCTCGACGGCTGGCCATCCGCGACCAGAACCGGATGAACGTGCGCTCGTGCTCGATGCCGGCCTGCAAGGCGAGCTGCCAGCCGCGGGGGGCTCCGTCTACGAAACTGTCGCGCACCTGCTCGTAGGCCCGCAGCTGCGCGCGATGCGCCTCGAGCTGCTCGGGCGCAAGCCGGTGCGGGTCGGCGCCCAGAAACAGCTTCAGGGTCGCGGGGTCGCGGACCTGCTCCAGCTCGCCGGTCGGCTCGGTCAGCCACGCCTGCAGCGCCGCGCGCCCGCGCTCGGTGACGCGGTAGGTGCGTCGGCGCCGGCCGGTCTGCTCGCGCTGCTCGCTGAGCAGTCCCGCCTCGGCGAGGCGAGCGCTCTCGCTGTAGAGCTGCGTGTGCGGCACGCTCCAGAAGTTCACCGTGCTTACCTGGGCCATGCGCTTGAGGTCATACGGCGTCGCGCTGCCTACCTCGGCGATCAGCCCCAGGACGATGTAGGAGGTCTCGCTCAGGCGCACACTTGACATCGCGCTCCGATCTTATTACGGTACGTATCGTTCGATCCGAACCATACAGGAGGCACCGTCGATGTCGCAAGCCGCCGTCACTCAAAGTCCCTCGTCCTCCGACGCACGCGCTGCCGTCGCCGTTCCCGATCAGGCGCTCGACGCAAGGCCGACAGTCGCGTCGCGGGCGCTCGGCTTTCGCACCCTGGAAAGCGAGCTCACCGCGGATGAGCTCGAGCTGTCCGGCACGCTGCCGAGCTGGCTCGCGGGCTCGCTGTTGCGCACCGGCCCGGCGAAGTTCGAGATCGGCTCACAGCAGATGCGCCACTGGTTTGACGGGCTGGCGATGCTGCACCGTTTCACCATCACCGGCGGGCGCGTGTCCTACGGCAGTCGCTTTCTCGAGAGCCGCTCGTACCGCCGCGCGCGCGAGACGGGGCACATGGCGTACGGCGAGTTCGCGACCGATCCGTGTCGCTCGCTGTTTCGGCGGGTGCAGACCCTGTTCAGCCCCCAGAGCGCGTTGCCGGACAACGCAAACGTGAACATCGCGCGGCTCGGGGAGCGCTACGTGGCGATGACCGAGACGCCGCTGCCGGTGCAGTTTGACCCTGCCACGCTCGAGGCCGCAAGCGTGCGGCCGTACGTGGCTCCCGGGCAACTGTCCACGGCGCACCCGCACGCCGATCGCGCGAGCGGCGCGATGCTCAACTACGCAGCCAAGCTGGGGCCGCGCAGCAGCTACCGCTTCTACGAAGTCCCGCCCGCCCCGGCGGGCGAGCGCCCTGCGAAGGCGCGCGTGCTCGGATCGCTCCCGGTCACGGAGCCCGCGTACATGCACTCGTTCGGCCTCAGCGAGCGTTTCTTGGTGCTCGCCGAGTTTCCGTTCGTGGTCAACCCGCTCGCTCTGGCGCTGTCCGGTCGCCCCTACGTCGAGAACTACCGCTGGAAGCCCCAACGAGGCACGCGCTTTGCGCTCGTGGAGCGCTCGAGCGGAAGGGCCGTGACGGGCTTTGCGACCGACGCCTGCTTTGCTTTTCACCACGTAAACGCCTTCGATGACGGCGACGAGGTGGTCGTGGACGTGTGCACCTACCCAGACGCACAGATCGTCGAGGACCTCTACCTGGAGCGGCTGCGGGCGGGCAAGCCGATCTCCACTGCGACGCTGACGCGCTTTCGCCTGCGACCAAGCGATCGCTCGGTCGCCGGCGAGCGTCTCGGCGCCGGCGACCTCGAGCTGCCTCGCATCAACTACCGCGCTTGCAACGAGCGTCCGTACCGCTTCGTATGGGGCAACGCGGCAGGCGACTCGGGATGGTTTGAGCGCATCGTCAAGGTCGACACGAGCGACGGTACGCGCCTGAGCGTCAGCGAGCCCGGTTGCTATCCCGGCGAGCCAGTGTTCGTCGCGCGCCCGGGCGCAGAGCGCGAGGACGACGGCGTGCTGCTGTCGGTCACGCTCGACACCGCCCGCGCGCGCTCGTTCCTGCTCGTGCTCGACGCCCGCGAGCTGACCGAGCTCGCGCGCGCGGAGGTGCCGCACGCGATCCCGTTCGGCTTCCACGGGCAGTTCGCGCGCGACTAAGGCAGGTTCGCCCGCGACTCAGGCCGCCCGCGACTAAAGCCCGTGGTGGGGCCAGTCCGGCTTGAGGTTGCCGGACTTGAACGCGCCGGCGCCGATCGTGTGCGAGTCGCGGCGCATGAACATCGAGATGATCTGCTCGGCCTCGATCCGCAGGCGCT
>DASZFR010000031.1:0-5348 GCA_035939635.1 Solirubrobacteraceae bacterium | reverse complement strand
GTCGGCCACGGCGTTGCCGTGCTCGCGCAGCGCGCTGACCGTGGGCAGCGCCTCGAGCTGACCCAGCCAGCGCGCGAAGCGGCGGATCTCCTGCTCCACTATCTCCTCCGCGTGCGGTACCTCGCCCTCGCGCGTGTTGATGTTCTCCGCTACTACCGCCTGCAGGTCATCGACGTCGTACAGGCTCACGCCGGCGAGCTCGGCGCACTCTGGATGGATGTCGCGCGGCACGGCGATGTCGATCAAGAGCAGCGAGCGCCCATTGCGCTGGCGCATGACCTCCTCGAGCTCCTCGCGGCCGACGATCGGGTGCGGCGACGAGGTGGACGACAGCACGATGTCTGCCTGTACGAGCTGTTCGGGAAGCCCGTCCAGGCCCACCACCGATCCCCCGAAGCGTTGCGCGACGCCGAGCGCGCGGTCGGCGTGGCGGTTTGCGACGAAGACGGTGCCCGCGCCCTGGTCGGCGAGCGCCTGTGCGGTGAGCTCGCTGACCTCGCCGGCGCCGATGATCACCACGTGGCGTGAGCGAAGCTCTGAGAGCACGCTCAGCGCGAGGTCCACGGCGACCGACGGCAAGCTCACGCGGCTTGCGCCGATGCTCGTCTCCGAGCGTACGCGCTTGCCCGTGGTGAGCGCGGCGGCGAACAGGCGATTGGTGAACGGGCCCGTCGCACCCGCGCGCGCGGCGGCCTCGTGCGCTCGCCGCACCTGGCCCTGGACCTCCGCCTCGCCGACGATCATCGAGTCCAGGCCCGCGGTCACGCGGTACAGCTGCCGCGCCGCGTCGCAGTTGCGCGGCGAGTAGATAGCGTCTGCCAGCTCCGTGGGGCGGATCCCAGCGCGCTGGGCGAGCATGCCGAGGACGTCGCCCTCGGCGTGCACGGGATCGCCGACCACGAGATACACCTCGGTGCGGTTGCAGGTCGAGATCACGACCGCCTCGCGCACCTCGTGCGTGGCGGTGAGCTGCGCGGCGAACTGGCCGGCGCGCTCCTCGCTGAACGCCAGGCGCTCGCGCATGGCCACGGGGGCCGTCTTGTGCGAGACGCCCAGCGCGAGCAGCTCGCTCATCGCAACGGCGGCTCCGCGAGCGTGCGCTCGCCTGTCGCTCCGGGCGCGCGTTCGCCGGCGCGCAGGTCGTCGAGATCGCGCTGAACGCGCCCGAGGCGCACCACGATGATCACCACATAGATCAGCACGACCGTGAACGCCACCACGTAGGCCGCGGCGACGTACTTGCCGGCCTCGTGCAGCGGCAACGCCGGTAGCGCCGCAAGCAGCGCCGCGGCCGTCACGCGCCACCTCGCTGCGCCGGCGCGGCCAGCGTGCCGGCGCCGTGCAGCGGCGTGCGCGCGCCGGCGCGCCGCGGCGCCGCTGGTTGCTCGCCCTCGCCGGCGGCTGCCTCGGCGTGCCGGCGCAGCGCCTTGAGTTGGAAGCGCGCGCGCTTGGTTGCGAGCTCAGCGCCGCACAGCGTCGCGTAGAGCAGCGCGAAGGCGATCAGCGACACGACGAACGTCAGCGCCATCTGCGCCGGCAGGTTGGAGGTGCTGCCGAGCACGCGCGGGTGCACGTACGCGGTCGACAGTCGCACCGCGATGAAGTTCAGCGGCACGAATGCCCCGGCGGTGACCGCGAACACAGACGCGTAGCGCGCCTGTCGCTCGGGATCTTCGATCGCGAAGCGCAGCGGCTGGTAGGTGGCGTACAGAAGAAACACGATCAAAAACGACACCAGCGTCGGCTCGTTCCACACCCACCAGTGACCCCACGAGCCGCGCGCCCAGATCGAGCCCGTAATCAGCGTGGCGAGCGCGAAGATGAGGCTCATGTGGATCGCGACGTAGGAGCGCATGTCCCAGATCGCCTCGCGCGTGCGCAGGTACATGATCGCCAGCAGCCCGCCCACGACGAAGCCGCACAAGGAGACGATCGCAAGCGGCACGTGCACGTAGAAGATCTTCTGCAGGAAGCCCTGTTCGGCGTCCAACGGCGCATAGAAGAACACGAGCGCCAGCGCGGCGGCCACCGCCACAACCGTGGCGATGCTCAGCGTGCGCAGGCCGCTTGCGGCGAGGCGCGCCGGCAGGCTTGGGCTCTTCATTGCTAGTCCTCCACGAGGAAGTCGAACAGGGCGTAGGCGATCAGCCCGAACAACAGATCATAGAGGCCGAGCGTGGCCAGCCAGCGCGCGGCGGGGGCGCTCGCGTGCGCCGTGAGCAGCGGCGACGTGGCGCGCGAAGCGCCGATCACCACCGGCACCAGCAGCGGCAGCGCGAGCAGCGGACCGAGCAGGTCGCGTGCGCGGGTGCGCACCGCGAGCGCCGCCACGAGCGTGCCGACGAACGCGATCCCGAGGTCGCCGAGCGCCAGTACGGCCACCAGCTGCGCGAGCCCCCCGAACAGCGAAGGTCCCAGCAGCAGCAGCGCAAACGCCGGCACCGCCACGAGCTCGAGCACGACGAGATAGATGAGCAGCGCGGCGACCTTCGCGAACAGCATCGCGCTGCGGTCCACCGGCGCGAGCAAAAAGCCGTCGAAGCCTCCCTCCTCGGCGTCGGCGACGAACAGGCGGTTGACGCCGAGCAGCCCAGCCAGCAGCAGCGTCACCCATAGAACTCCCGCCGCCAGGTCGCCTTCGACGCTCGAGCGGTTGAGCGCGAAGTGGAACACCACGAAAACGGTGAGCGCGAACAGCGACATGCCCGGCAGCGATTGCCACGAGCGCAGCTCGATCAACAGCTCCTTTCGCAGTAGCGCCGCGACGGCGCGGCTCACCGGCACAGCTCTGCGGTCGAGCCCGCTCTGCTCGCGGCGCTCGGCGACGGCCCGGCTCACCGGTACAGCCCTGCGATCTCGTCGACGGTCACGTCGTCCGCCGCACGCAGCAGCGCCGTCCTGCCCGCTCGCAGCCCGAGCACGACGTCGGCTTCGACCAGCCCGGCGGCGGGGTCGTGGCTTGTCAGCACGCGGGTGCGCGTTGGCGTGGCGGCGAGCAGCGGTTCGACCACATCCGCCGCAGCGGGGTCGAGGTTGGCGCGCGGCTCGTCGAGCAGCAGCAGCTCGGGGTCGTGCAGCACCGTGCGGGCCACCGCGACGCGCTGCACCATCCCGCGCGAGAGCGTGCGCAGGGGCTCGCCGCAGCGATCGTGCAGGCCCAGCGCCGCCAGCAGCTGCTCGGCGCGCTCGATCGGCACGCCGTGCAGGCGCGCGTGGAAGGCCAGGTTCTCGCTTGCGGAGAGGTCGCGATAGAGAAGCGGTTCGTGCGCGAGCAGCCCGATGCGCCCGCGCACGGCCCACGCCTGCTGTGGCAGCTCCGAGCCGAGTACGCGCATGCTGCCCGCGTGTGGGCGCAGCAAACCCGCGAGCAGCCGCAACAGCGTGGTCTTGCCAGAGCCGTTGGGGCCGAATACCACGAGCGAGTCGCCGCGCGCCAGCGACAGCGTGACCCCGGCCAGCGCCTCGCGCTCGCCGTAGCGGCGAGCCACCCCGTCGAGCGCCAGCGCCGGCACGCTCAGGCTCGCGAGACCTGCGCGGCGTCCTCTCGCTCGCGCTGCGCGCGCGAGATCAGCTCGCGCACCGCCCGCTCATCGCCCTCGCGCAGCAGCGCCACAGGATCCGGCGCGCCTCCGACGATCCCCTCGAAGAACTCCTTGCGCTCCTGGTAGGTGGCGAGCGTGCCCTTTGCCCAGCCGCGCACCTCGTTGAGCAGTACCGCGAGGCGCGCGTATGGCTCGCCGTAGCTCGCCGCGATCTCGGCCTTGATGCGCTTGGCGAGCGCCGGCGACGCGCCGGCGGTCGAGATCGCGATCGCGAGCGGGCCCTGGCGCACGATCGCCGGCAGGATGAAGTTGCAAAGCGGCGGCACGTCGACCACGTTGACGAGCATCGCGCGCGCCTCGGCGTCGTCGAACACGGCGATGTTCGTGGTGGTGTCGTCAGTCGCGGCGATCACCAGAAATGCGCGTTCGAGGTCGCCCCCGCCCGCGTAGCGGCGCCGCTCCCAACGGATCGATCCCTCGCCGGCGTACGCCTCCAGCGCGTCGTGGGCGCGCGGCGCGATCAGCGTAACGTGCGCGTCGCACGCGAGCAGGCCCTCGACCTTCTCCAGCCCGACCTCGCCGCCGCCCACCACCACGCAGCTGCGGCCGGTGAGCTTCAGGCAGGCGATGTAGAAAGGCGTCTCGAGCATCCCTGCGACGCAGCTCTGGTCGCAGATCTCCTTTCGCAGCTGGCACACGCACTCCTTGCCGGCATAGGCCTGAGCGGGCATGAATCAAAGGGTAGTGGGGGCGCTCAGCGGGGCAGTCCCCGCCCCAGCGCGCGAGCTCCGGTGCGCGCGAGCGCGAGCGCGCCCTCGCGCCAGGCGCGGCTGTGGTCTGAGTCGCGTGCGGAGCGCAGCCGCGCGACCGCACGCGCCGCACGCGTGGTGACCTCGTCGTAGGGGCCCCACCACAGCCCGCGCGTGGCCGGCGGGTCCCAGGTGATGAGCTTTTCCTGTGCGCACGCGCGCAGGCCGGCCTGGCCCAGCGTGCGGCCCAGCCCCCCGCGAGCCGCTGCCCCCCACGGGCCGCGCGAGACCATGGGCACCGGCAGGTGGTCGTTGATCCACACCATGCCCGCCTGCAGGTCGCGCGCGATGCGCAGCGCCTGGTAGCGGTCGGCGGTCCACACCGAGGCGCCGAGCGCGTAAGCGCTGTCGTTGGCGAGCTCGATCGCCTCGGCGACCGAGTCCACCGCCATCACGCACAGCACCGGGCCGTCGGTCGGCTCGCGCATGATGCGCATGCTGTGCGTGACACCGCTCAGCACCGCCGGTGCATAGAAGGAGCCTGCCGCGCAGCCGGCGGGCTCGACGGGTCCCCCACAGTGCACGCGCGCGCCTTCCTGCGCGGCCTCGGCGACGAGCGCGCTGACGTGCTCGACTCGGCGCGGCGAGGCCAGCGGGCCAACTTGCGTCGCGGGGTCGGCCGGGTCGCCGACGACTAGTCCGCCGATCGCGTGGACAAGCGCCGAGAGCAAGCGGTCAAAGCGCTCGCGCACCACGTAGATGCGCTCGACAGAGCCTCGAGCCTGGCCCGCGCCCACGCAACCGGCCCACGCGGCACACGCGCAGGCTCTCGCCAGATGCGCGTCCGCCAGCACGAGCATCGCGTCCTTGCCGCCGAGCTCCAGCGTGACCTCCTTCTCGCCCGACACGCACGCGCGCGCGACCACGCGACCCACCACCGGCGAGCCGGTGAAGAGCACCTTGTCCACAGGCGCCTGCGCGAGCGCGATGCCGACGTCGGCGCCCCCGTGGGCGATCCGCACGAGGCCCTCGGGCAGATCGGCGCGCCCGAGCACGC
>DASZFR010000030.1:0-2045 GCA_035939635.1 Solirubrobacteraceae bacterium | reverse complement strand
GGTCGGGTCATAGACGATGCGGTAGTCGACCCCGGGCGGAAAGTCGCGCTTCAACTCCTGCATCTTGGCGCGCACGCTCTTCGACACCTGGATCGCGTTGCTGCCGGGGCGCTGGAAGATCGGAATCGCGGCGGCGGCCTTGTTGTCGAGCAACGCCCGCAGCGCGTAGGAATCAGATCCGAGCTCGACGCGCGCCACATCGCGCAGGCGGGTCACCTGACCGAGCTCGCCGGTTTTGATGACGATGCTGCGGAAGTCCTCCTCGCTGTTCAAGCGTCCCTTGGTGTTGATGGCGACTTGGAAGTTTGGCCCGCCTGCTCCGGCCGAAGCGACAGAGGATGGCGCACCGAGCTGTCCGGCGGCCACGTCGATGTTCTGCTCACGCAGCGCCCGTACCACATCACTCGCGGTAAGGCCGCGACTGGCGACTTTCTCCGGATCGAGCCAGATACGCATCGAGTAGTTGCCGGCGCCAAAGACCCGGGCATCCCCGACGCCTGGCAGCCGCGCCAGCTCGTCCTTGACCCTCAAGATCGCGTAGTTGGCGAGGTAGAGGGTGTCATAACGGTTATCAGGGGAGACCAGGTGCACGACCATCGTCAGATCGGGCGAGGCCTTCTCGGTCGTGATGCCCAGGCGCTGCACGACGTCCGGCAGTTTCGGCAGCGCCTGCGCCACGCGGTTCTGCACCTGCACCTGCGCCTTGTCGACATCGGTGCCGAGCGCAAAGGTCACGGTGAGAGTCATGGCACCGTCCGTGGTCGCCTGCGAGGACTGGTAGAGCATGCCTTCGACGCCATTGATCGACTGCTCGAGCGGGCTCGCCACCGTCTCGGCGATCACCTTCGGGTTCGCCCCGGGGTAGGCCGCGCGCACCACAACCGTCGGCGGCACCACCTCCGGGTACTCGGTGATCGGCAGCGTGGGCAGCGCGAGGAGCCCCGCAAGTAATATCAGCGCCGACAGTACGCCTGCGAATATCGGCCGGGAGATGAAGAACTGGGAGAGTTTCATACGCAACTCGTTTCAATCGACGTGTTTATCCGGCGCGTGCGACGACCGCGTTGCTCACCGGTTTGGGCGCGGGTGGTGGCGGCGCCTTCACCGGGGCGGCCGGTGTGCCGATCTGGCGCAAGCCGACGCGGTTGGCGTCCATCGGCACGTGCGAGGCGGCGACCGTCTGACCCGGCCGCACGCGCTGCAGGCCGTTGACGACCACCGTGTCTCCCGCACGCAGCCCCTGGCGGATGACGCGCAACCCATCGACATCCGGACCCACTTCGACGAAGCGCTGCTCGATGCGGTTGTCGGCGCTCACGGTGAGCACAAACTGGCGTCCGAGATCGGTGCCGATGGCACGTTCTTCAATGAGCACGGTGTCCGCCTCCGTGCCGCCGACCAGACGGATGCGGGCGAACAGCCCCGGGGTAAAGCGGCCGTCGGGGTTCGCGAACACCGCGCGCGCCCGAATTGTTCCGGTAGCTGGGTCGACGCGGTTGTCGACGAAATTCAAGGAACCTTGGTGCGGGTACCCCTCCTCGTCCACCAGACCCATGAATACGCCGGCCGCGGCGGCATGGCTTGCGTCCGTGCCGCTGGGCGCCGCGTTCAGTTGCCGGTAGCGCAGATAAGTCGCCTCGTCCGCGTCAAAGTACGCGTACACCGGATCATCGGACACGACCGTGGTGAGCACGTTTGTGCTGGTGACCAGATTACCGGCGGTAATGAGGGCGCGCGAAACGTGGCCGTCGATCGGCGCGCGCACCTCGGTGAATTCACGGTTGAGGCGTGCGGCGGCCAGTGAACTGCTGACGGAGTCCAAGGACCCCTTGGCGGAGGTCTCCGCGGCGGCGAGCCGCTCGTATTCCTCGCGGGAGATCGCGTGCGCGGTGATGAGCCCCTCCGCGCGAGCGTGGTTGGCGCGCGCCAGTTCATGTTCCGCGGCCGCGCGCGTGCGTTCGGCGCTCAGACGATCGACTTCATCCTGCCACGGGCGTGGGTCGATCTGAAACAGCAGATCACCCTTCTTGACGCGCGCCCCGTCG
>DASZFR010000029.1:0-6831 GCA_035939635.1 Solirubrobacteraceae bacterium | reverse complement strand
CTGCGCCACCGCTTGTCACTCAGGACAAGGTGCGCCGCCTGCTCGACGCCGGCAACAGCCGAGCAGCCGCGGCGAGGTTGCTGGGCCTCTCGCGCTCCACGGTCAGCTACCACGCGCGGCGACTGGGCAAGGGCGTCGACGCGCGCTGCGCCAGACGTTACGACTGGGCGAAGATAAGCCGCTACCACGCTGAGGGGCACGGTGTGGCCGAGTGCCGGGCGAGGTTTGGGTTTAGCAAGCCGGCATGGCATGACGCAGTACGGCGGGGACTCATCACACCTCGTCCGGCGAGGATGCCGCTCGAGCAGCTGCTCGCCGCCGGTCAGCGACGCAACCGCAATCACCTCAAGCAGCGTCTCTTTGACGCGGGCTTGAAGTCGCGTGTGTGTGAGTCATGCGGCCTGAGTCAATGGCGAGCACAGCCAATTCCCCTGGCGCTTCACCACGTCAACGGAGACCGGCATGACAACCGGCTCGAGAACCTCCAGATCCTGTGCCCGAACTGCCACGGTCAAACCGACACTTGGGCAGGCAAGAACCCGCGAGCGCGAGCGCGCACGCCCGCCCCGTGAGCAGGGCGCGAGATCCCTACCCCTGCGCCTCGGCCCCGTCGGGCGCGAAATATGACGTGATCGCGTCCTCGAGGCCGGGGTTGAGCACGAGCAGCACGCCGTCGCCGGCCTCGATCACGGTGTCGGGCTTGGGCACGAAGCCCGCGCCTTCCCTGAGCACGGAGATGATCAGGCTGCCTTCGGGCAGCGTGATGTCGCCGATGCGCTCGCCCACGGTGGGGGCATCGGGGTTTACCTCGAGCTCGATGATCTCCAGGCGCTCTTCTTCGAGCGCGAGCAGGTGCACAAGGCCGTAGCGCGGCACCTCGTGCTCGATGAGGCGCAGGATCAGGTCGGTGGCCGACACGGCGGGCTGGATGCCGAGCAGCCGGAAGTGGTCGTGGTTGCGCGGGTTGTTGACGCGGGCGATGATGCGATCGCAGAGGTACTTCTCTTTGGCCACCTGGCAGACGAGCATGTTGTCCTCGTCGTCGCCGGTGACCGCGATCACCAGGTCGGCGCGCTGGATGCCCGAGCGCTCCAGCACCCACAGCTCGGTCGCATCGCCGTACTGCACAGCGTGCTCGAACTCTTCCTCGAGGCCAAGGTAGCGCTCGCGCGAGGACTCGATGAGCGTCACCTCGTGCTCCTTGCTGATGAGCTCTCGCGCAAGGTTGCGGCCGACCTTGCCCGCGCCGGCGATGATGGCGTACACGCTAGGCCGGCTCTAGCTCGAGCGCGCGCTCGAACATCTCGATCGCGTGCTGGGTGGGCGAGATCGTGGGCAGTCCCTGCTCGCCGTACCATGCCGCGCGCGCGGGATCCATAACGCGCGCGATCACTCGCGGCACGCCGAAGCGGCGCTGGGCGATCTGGGCGATGATCAGGTTCGTGTTGTCGCCGTCGGTTGAGGCGATGAACACCTCGGCGCGATCGATGCCGGCCTGCACCAGCGCGTCGACCTCGAGCGCGGTGCCAACCGTGAACTGGCCGCCGGCGTCCTCCCAGCTCTTGGCCTGGCCCGCGTCAAGCCGCTCGTGCGAGAGCGGGTCCTCGTCGAGCACCGACACCTCATGACCCGCGGCCAGCGCCGACTTGGCGACCGCCGAGCCAACCCGGCCGGCGCCGACGATCATCACGAACATGGGCGCAGGTTAGACGATGCGTGTCGGCGATCTATCGGGTGGCGCCGGCCAGCGTCTCGCTACTGGCGTGGTGCTCTTCCGCCGCCGCCGGCGCCGTGACGATCACGCGGCAGTTCGCCTTGTTGATGACGTACTTGGTGACGTCCCCCACGAAGTTCTCGAGCCTCCCGCCGCGCCCCCCGAGCCACGCGCCGCCGCGGATCATCGACGGCTCCTCGGCGCCGAGCACGATCGCCTCCACGCCGCGCCGGCGCGCCTCGTCGACGATCGCAAAGCCGGCGCGGCGGGTGCGTACAGTGGCGGTGGCCACCTGCACTCCCGCGTACTCCTCCCCCACCGCCTTGGCCCGCGCCAGCGCCTGACGCGCGATCTTTATCTGCTCCTCGGGCAGGCGCGCGTCCAGGGGCAGCGACATCGGGATCACGAAGATCCACACCGCCTCGATCGTCGCTTCGTCGATCGCCGCCTCGTCGGTGGGTTTTCCCGCCACCAGCAACGCGGCGGTGTGCACAATGTCCTCGTCGAGCTCGCTCCCGAACAGCGGCACCAGGATCGACCCATACTCCCCCCGTTCCTGCGGCGGCTCCGCGCGCAGCGCCTCCGGCGCCACCGTGACGCGGCGCAGCAGTGACATCTCATCGGCACGCCGGTACAGCACGTACAGCAACAGCCCGCCTACCATCCATCCGATTCCCACGTAGCGCGCCGGTTCGTGGACCACCATCACCGCAAT
The DNA here is from genome assembly GCA_035939635.1 of Solirubrobacteraceae bacterium. Lineage (GTDB taxonomy): Bacteria > Actinomycetota > Thermoleophilia > Solirubrobacterales > Solirubrobacteraceae > Palsa-744. The sequence goes on along the minus strand of DASZFR010000029.1, from coordinate 4,402 downwards.
GAAGCCGGCGCCGCTGGCGAGCGCGCCGAACACCGCGGGCAGTGGCAGTGGCCGTCCGCGAACCTGGACCGAGAGCGGAATCCGATACGGCCGGTCGCGATCGGGCTCGCGGTAGCGCAGGCGGCACACGGATACGTGCGCGATCGTGAACGCCAGCAGCGCGCCGAACGCGTAGATGCCCACGAGAAAGTCAAGGTCCTCGGGGATGACCAGCGCGGCCGCGATCAGCCCGGCGATGATGATCAGCACGTACGGCGTGGAGCGACGCGGGTGCAGACGGCCGAGCGCGCTTGGAATCTGACGGTTGGTCGACAGCGAGTAGGCCAGGCGCGACAACCCGAGCATCGCCGAGTTGGCCGCGGCCAGGAGCGTCAACGTCGCGAGCGCCGCCACCACGTAGCGCAGCACTTCTGCCAGCCCGTGTGGGCGCAGCTGTTCCACGATCCCCACCATCGGCGCGTTCAGATAGTGCTTCGCGAGCGGGCTTTCACCATGGCTCACCGGCAGTGCTGTGACCGCCACCAGCGCGATGCCCACGTACATGAGGAAGACGGTCGCCGTGCCCGTGCCGACAACGCGCCTGAGGTCGCCGCGCGGCATTTTCAGCTCGCCGGCCAACCCCGCGGCCGACTCGAGGCCGGTGAACGCGACCACCACGATCGTCAGGGCGAAGACCAGATCCGACCAGCTCGGCGAGGTGCCGAGGTGGATCGTGTTGACCAGCGTGCCCGGGTCGAAGAAGAGCACAAGACCGAGCACCACCACGAACGCCTGCAGACCCAGGTCGGCGAGCACCAGCAGGCCGATGCGCCGCGCACGTCGCACCCCGAGACCGCGGATGTTGCCCAGCACCACGATCGCGATGAACACCAGTGCCAGCCCGAGCGACTCGTCTCGATGACCCAGCGGATGCCAGAAAACACGCACGTACTGCGTCGCCGAGTACGTGGTCACCGCGATCAGGATCGTGTAGTCGAGCAGGATCGCCCACCCCGCGATGAAGCTCACGAGCTCGTTGAACGCGTAGCGCGCGAACACCGTCGAGCCGCTGCGCTCCTGGTGCATCGAGGCGCCCTCCGCGTACGTCATGGCGGTGACGGCAAACAGCAGCGCGCCCGCCGCGAACACGAGGGGCGTAAGCCCCAGCGCCCTTCCCGAGATCACCCCTAGCGAGAAGTAGGTGGCCGAGGCCAGCGAGGTGTAGACGACGGCGAACAGGATCGGCGAGCCCACGCTGCGGCGCAGCGTCATGATCGACCGCGTGGACAGCTCGTGCGCCGCGCGCTCGGCGTCGGCCGCGAGTGCGCGCCGCTGCGCGCGTCCGTCGCGCTGCGCGCCGTCGTCGTTGCTGCTCACGTTCGCGAGCCTCGCTTGTGTTCCGCGTAGAGCCTTCCCGAACCGGCGGCCAGGAACAGCACGCCGAGCACCGCAAGCGTCGACACGCCGTGGTGCCACGTCGCCACCGCCTCGACGATCAGCGCCACGCCGATCACGGCCATCGCCGCCGACAGCAGTCGAGTGCCTAGGCGATGCACGCTTCGACCGGTCATCTGAGGTTGAGCTTAGGACGCAATGCAGTCGCGTGAGTGCCGCCGCGCGTTCCGCCAGCGCTCACGTCATGCAGCCAATCCGCCCCTCAGGTGATCAGGGGGATGATCAGAATCGCCACGATCTGCGACACCTTGATCATCGGGTTGATCGCGGGGCCGGCGGTGTCCTTAAAAGGATCGCCCACCGTGTCTCCCGTCACCGCAGCAGCGTGCGCGTCGGAGCCCTTGCCGCCGAACGCGCCGTCCTCGATGAGCTTCTTGGCGTTGTCCCACGCGCCGCCACCGGCGGTCATCAGCACGGCAAAGAAGAACCCCACCACGATCACGCCGATCAGCAACCCGCCCAGCGCTTTTACGTCGATCAGCCCCACGATCACCGGCAGTGCGATCGGCAACAGCGAAGGCAGCACCATCTCGCGCTGCGCGGTGCGGGTGACGATGTCGACCGCGCGGGCGTAGTCGGGATCTTCGGTTCCCTCCATGATCCCCGGGTGCTCGCGAAACTGCCGGCGCACCTCCTCGACCACCGCTCCGCCGGCGCGGCCCACCGCTTCGATCGACAGCGACGCGAACAGGGCCACCATCAGGCCGCCGAGGATCAGCCCGATGAGAACCTGCGGTTCGTTGATTCCAAAGTTCAGGCTCGACAGGAGTTTGTGCTCGTGCGCCGCGAGTTCCTGGCGAAAGCCCGCGAACAGCACAACGGCGGCAAGCACCGCCGAGCCGATCGCGTACCCCTTGGTGACCGCCTTTGTCGTGTTGCCCACCGCGTCGAGGCGGTCCGTGACGTCGCGCACCTCCTCGGGGAGGTCTGCCATCTCGGCAATGCCGCCCGCATTGTCGGTCACCGGGCCGAACGCATCGAGCGCCACGATCAGGCCCGTGAGCGACAGCTGCGCCACCAGCGCGACGCCCACGCCGTAGATCCCGGTGGTGCCGCCACCGGCCAGCTTCCACGCGCCAAAGATGCCGAGCACCAGCACGAGCGCCGGCAGCGCGGTCGCCTGCAGACCCGAGCCAAAGCCTTGAATGATGTTCGTGGCGTGCCCCGTGATCGAGGCGCGCGCGGTTTTCTTGACGGGCGAGAAGCGCGTCGACGTGTAGTAATCGGTGATCACGAACAGGCACGCCGTGACTCCGATGCCGATCAGCGAGCACAGATAAAACTTCCACCACGCCGGTGCAGAAACAGGCGCTTCGGCCGACACGAACGTGACGCCTCGCATCATCCAGTAGGTGATCGGCGCGAACGCTGCCGCCGCCAGGGCGCCGGAGACGACCAGCCCCTGGTAGAGCGCGCGCTCGACGTTTCCGGTGCGCGAGCGAACGGCGAAGGTGCCCACGATCGACGCGAGGATCGCCACCGCTCCCAGAATGAACGGATACAGCGCCACTTTCGTGGACTCGTGAAACGTGAGCACGCCCAGCAGCATCACGCCAACCGTGCTCACCACGTATGTCTCAAACAGGTCCGCGGCCATCCCGGCGCAATCGCCCACGTTGTCGCCCACGTTGTCGGCGATCGTCGCCGGATTGCGCGGATCGTCCTCGGGGATGCCCGCCTCGATCTTGCCCACGAGGTCTGCCCCCACGTCGGCGGCCTTCGTGAAGATGCCGCCCCCGAGGCGCGCGAACACCGAGATCAGCGAGCCGCCGAAGCCAAGTCCCACCAGCGCGTCGACGGCGGTCTTCTGACTGTCGTTGAACACGGCGGTCAACAGGCCGTAGTAGCCCGCCGCGCCGAGCAGGGCCAGGCCCACGACCAGTAGACCCGTGATCGCGCCACCGCGGAACGCCACGCTGAGCGCGGGGCTCACGCCGCCGCGCGCCGCCTCCGCCACGCGTGCATTGGCGCGCACGGAGACGTTCATGCCGATGTACCCGGCCGCTCCCGACAGCACCCCGCCGATCGCAAAGCCGCACGCCACGGCGATGTTCTGCACGAAGATCAGCGCCACGAAGAGCACAACGCCGACCACTGCGATCGTCGTGTACTGCCTGTTCAGATACGCGCGCGCGCCCTCTTGAACCGCCCGAGAGATCGACTGCATGCGCTCGTTGCCGGGCGACAGCACGAGCAGCGCGCGCGTCGTGGCCACCCCGTACACCACCGCACACGCTGCGCAAACAAGGGCGACGACCACCCCGTGGTTCGTCAGAAAGCTGCTCAAGGAAAATCCTCCGCGGTCTGATTGGCGTGCCGCGCGAGGATCTTCGCGCGCACGTTTGACAGCCGGAGAGCTTCAGGGAAGCTCAACCGGCACAAACGCGCGCGCAGTCTATCGTGCTGACAGGCGAAACGGCGGCCGCGAGGCGCTCAGCGCCCGGGCACCCACAGGCGCCCGCTCGCCTCCGCGGGTCCCGGACCGCGCTCGCCTGAGTCCTGCTCGGCCTCGCCTCCCTCGGGCGGCGCGCCGCGATCGCTTGGGGGGCTCTCGTCTCCTGCACCTTGCGCACCCGGAGGTTGCGCGGCGGCTTGTGCCTCGCGCGCGTACGCGAGCTGAAGCTGCGAGAGCGCGTCGCGCAGCGGCGCGATCTCTCGCCCGAAGCGGCGCTCGAGCACGCCGAACAGCGCGCGCACTCCGTCGATCGCTTCGCGCACCTGCTCGAGGTCGCGCTCGCCGGCCGGCGACGGCTGCTCGCCGCCGCCCGTAGCTGCAGGTGCGAGCCCCAGGCGCCGCCCGGCGACGTTGAGCAGCGACACCGCGGACTGCAGCATCAGCTCCGCGCTGGTGATTCGGTTCAGTTCTTCCTCATACGCCGCGCGCAGCTCGTCATCGCTTGCCTGTTCAGCCCCCCGCGGGTCGCCCGCACCGGTAGCGCTTCCCTGGGGCTCGCGGTCGCCGCTCATA
>DASZFR010000028.1:0-9982 GCA_035939635.1 Solirubrobacteraceae bacterium | reverse complement strand
CGCCTCACCGCCGTGGACGCGTCATTCCTGCATCAGGAGGGCCCGACCTCCCACATGCACATCGGCGGTCTGACGATCTTTGAGGGTCCGCCGCCAGCGATGGCCGACCTGCTCGAGCAGATCCGACAGCGCCTGCACCTCGTCCCCCGCTACCGTCACAAGCTGGCGTCCACCGCGTTCGACAGCGGTCGCCCGGTGTGGGTCGACGACCCCAACTTCAATCTCGAGTACCACATTCGCCACACCGCGCTGCCCACGCCTGGCCGCTGGGAGCAGCTGTGCAGCCTCACCGCCCGGATCTTCTCCCAGCAGCTGGACCGCTCGAAGCCGCTGTGGGAGATGTGGCTGATCGAGGGGCTCGAGGACGACCGCTTCGCGCTGATCACAAAGACCCACCACTCGCTCGTCGACGGCATCGCCGGCGTGGACCTGGCGACGGTGCTGTTCGACCTGTCGCCCGATCCGCCGCCGATCCGCCATTCCGGCCGCCCGTGGCAGCCGCACCGCGAGCCGGGCACGGTGGAGCTCGTCGCGGCGGGCATCCGCGGCGCAGCGCGCGCGGCGTTCGCGCTGGCCGACGGCGCTGTTGACGCGCTGGCGCATCCCGAGCGCGCGCTCGCGCGAGCGCGCGAAGCGGCGGAGGGAATCGGCGAGATCGTGTGGGCAGGCTTGGATCCGGCGCCGGAAACTCCGCTGAACGTGCCGATCGGCCCGCACCGGCGCTTCTTTGGCATCCAGTGCTCCCTGGACGACTTCAAGACGGTCAAGAACGCCTTCGGCGGCACGGTCAACGACGTGGTGCTCGCAGTCGTGAGCGGGGCGATGCGCTCGTGGCTGATATCGCGCGGGCAGCGCACCGAGGGCATCGAGCTGCGCGCGCTCGTACCCGTGTCTGTGCGCGTCGAGGACGAGCACGGCGAGGGCGGCAACCGCCTCGTGGTGATGCGCGGTCCCCTGCCGGTCTACATCGCCGATCCCGTGCAGCGCCTGCACTTCGTCTCGCAGGCGATGGACGGGCTGAAGGAGTCAAAGCAGGCGCTCGGCGCCGAGGTGATCGCCGGCGCGCAGAACTTCGCGCCGCCGACGCTGCTCGCGCAAGCTTCGCGGCTGAACTTCTCGACGCGTCTGTTCAACCTGATCGTGACCAACATCCCCGGCCCGCAGTTCCCGCTGTACGTGCTCGGGCGCGAGATGCTCGAGGCCTACCCGGTGGCCTTCCTACCTGAAAACCACGCGCTCGCGATCGCGATCATGTCCTACAACCAGCAGATGAACTTTGGCCTGCTGGGCGACTTCGACGCGCTGCCCGACATCGACGAGATCAGCGCGAGCATCTCCGACGAGCTGCAGAAGCTGCTGGCGCTGGCGCGCAAGCCGGTCGCCGCCACCGCCTGACGCCGCACGCACAGCGTGGCGCACGCTGGTGCGACTGCGCGTGAGCAATCGACGCTTGACAACGGCTGCAACCGGGAAGATTCACCGTATGAAAACGATCCGGCAGTACCTCACGTATCCAAACGTCGCCGCAACCGTCGCGGTGTTCCTCGCCGCGGGCGCCGCCGCGTGGGCGAGCACAGCGAGCAATCCCACGATCCACGCGTGCTTCAAGAGGCACGGCGGGGCGCTGAGGATCGCGAGCCGCTGCAAGCATGGCGAAAAGGCGATCAGCTGGAATCAGCTGGGCCCCGCAGGCCCCAAAGGCGCGACCGGCAAAACCGGCGCGACGGGCAAAACCGGGCTGCAGGGACTCGCGGGCAAGCCGGGGTCACCGGGTGCTGCGGGCACAGTGCGCGCCTACGCCACCATCACGCCCGCGAAAGCGGCCAAAGAACTGGCCACAATCAGGCCGGGCTCGCACGGCGTGGTGCGCGCGGTGGCGATCGACACGACCACCACCTGTGTATTCCTTGAACCTTCGATCACCGCGTCCGAAACCTCGCCGGTCGCCACCAGCCATGTTGAAGACGTAACACTCTCCGCAGCCGGCGGCGCGTGCTCGGAAGGCACAACGCAGGGAGTTCAGGTTAAAGAGTTCGGAGCCACGACAACCGAAACGTTCTCTCTGGTGGTGCCATAGCCCCACCGGCGGCAAGCCGGCTCCGCGGGGCGCGCATGTAACGCGAAGCGCGCCCCGCAGCCGCGAGCCGCCACCAGGCGACTGCCCACCCCGGGGCGTGCGTGCGCGGCGTTGCGCGACGCTCGGGAGCCCCGGTTGCGGGGCGTTTTCCATCTCCGCAGATTTACGTCCGGAGCGCGACGGACCATGCAGCCATGCGACGCCTCGTGGCGGCGGTAGTCTCGGCGGCTCTGGTTGCTGCGCCATCTCCGGCCGGCATGGTGCTGAGGCTCATCAACCAAGCCCGCACCAGGGCGCACCTGGCACGGCTGCACGCCGATGGGCGCCTAGCTCACATCGCGCGCGTTTGTCGCGAGGACGTGCTGCGATCGTGCTCGCGCCGGCTCGGGGTGCATGTCCGTGCGCTCGGCGAGAACACCGCGCTCTACATCACTCAAGGGCCACGCGAAGCGGTGGAAGCCTGGATGGAATCGCCGTCGCACCGCGCGAATATTCTTGAACCGGACTGGCGCGCGACAGGCGTCGCCGTGCTCGGCACGACCTACGTGCAGGTGTTCGGCCCGTGAGGTCGGTCAGAACCCGAGCGCGAACTTGGCGTCCTCGCTCATTCGCTCCGGCGACCACGGCGGCGTGAACACCATCTCGGACTCCACGGTCTTGACGCCGTCCAGTTCGCCCACGAATTCGTCAATCTGTTCAGTCACCTGCGGGCCGATCGGGCAGCCCGGCGTGGTAAGCGTGAACGTGACGTGGACGTGGCCGTCGTCGATCTCGACACCGTAGATGAGGCCAAGTTCGACGAAATCCAGCCCGAGCTCAGGATCGATCACGTTGGACAGCGCGTCCATGATCTCCTCCTGGCCCGGCGCGCGTGACGCGCCGTCGGGGCCGGATTGCGCCGGTGCGTTGTCGGCTGCGCGTGGCGTCTGCTCCACTGCGACCAGTGTAGCCCGCGCGACCGTGGCAAGCAGCGTCCGCCGCGGCCGCGGCGAGGCCTCCCTGCGGCGAAGTGGCCGCGGCGCACGCTCATCACACGATTTCGATCGGCGCGCCGATTTCGATCAGGCGCCACAGTCGGGCAACGTCGGAATTGCGCAGGCGCACGCAACCGTGCGACGGGCGCCCTGGGACGAGCTGCGGTTCGTCGGTGCCGTGAATGCCCACAACGCCGCCGCCGGGCCAGTCGTTGAGCGTCGGTGCGTACGCGCTCGTGCCGATCGCATACGGGCCGTAGAACGGTTCTTCGGCGATCGTCAGCTTCTCTGTCACGTAGAAGTGACCCGCCGGCGTCGGCAAGCTGGGACGTCCGACTCCCACGGGCGCGCCCCAGATCACGCGTCCGTCGCGATACAGCGCGGCGCGTAGCGTCTCGCGGTTGATGCGCAGGTTCTCACGCGAGATGTGCAGTTCACTGAGCGCAGCTGCGGGAACCCACCCGGTGATCCCGTTGGGGCGACCCGGGACCGAGATCTGGATCCACGTGACCGTGCCGACAGTCTCTGAGCGAAGCGCGAGATAGATCTCCGCTTGGCTGTCTGAGGTGAGAAACTTCAAGCGCGCAACGGCGCGCGCGTTCCCCGACGGATCTTGGCGCACGACGCTCGGGGACTGCGGGTACGCCCAGCGCGACAGAGTGCGCAGGTTCGACAACGTCACCGCGGCGTCCCCTGCCGGCCCGCTCACAGATGCGACGGCCAGCCCAGTGACGCTCGCGGCCGCGGAGGGGGCGAGGAGCAGAAGACCTCCTGCTGCTCCCAGTGCGACCGAGCGGCGCGCCGCCGCAAGCGCCGCGATGCAAGCGCCTGCTGACACGCGCCGCCCTGTCAGCCGGTGAATTTCACTTTTGCGACGGCTACGGCCGGGCGTATGAACGAGCTCGCCTTCGCGACCGGTGGGCACAGTTCGTCGGCGGCCGTCTCGTTCACCGACAGACGATGCGCGCCATACCGCAGTTTGCGGGGATCGACCTTGATCGTGAATTTGCCGTTCTTGGCCTGCGCGCTGCTGAACGTCTTGAGCTTGCGACCGTCGAGATAGAACGTGATCTGCTTGACCGCGGCCGAGCTAACCACCACGGTGAAGGCCGAGCGCCTGGGACCCGTCGGCAGGCGCGGCGCCAAGAGCTTATCTTCGCACACCGGTTTCACGACTTGCTGCGCTACGGTGACTTCCACCGGATTCGACGTCTTGGTCAGCGGCGCGACGCCCGTAGCCGTACCGGTCACGGTGGCCGTGTTCACGACTTTCCCGGCGCTCGACAGCAGGTGGCTGCAGGTGTAGGTGGTCGATGCCGTCGGAACCACCGCGCCTTCGCCCGGGCCGCCGGATATCGTCGGCTGGTCGCACATCGCGTCGGTGAAGCCGGTGAACTTCAGCGCCGTGTTCCCAGTATTTTTGACGACGATCTGGTAATCGACGGTCGCGCCCAAGGCTCCGGACAACGGCGCGGTGGTGAAGCCTGTTTTGTTGCCCGCGATTTCCTGGCGCTTTTCGATCGTGAACGCGGGTACCGGCGGGGCCGGGGCTGGCGGCGGTGGCGGCGGAGGCGGCGGAGGCGCGGGCACTTCCACCACCACCTGGTTTGAGGTCTTCGTCAGCGGGACTCCCACGAGCACGTCGCTGGCGGTGACGGTCGCTTCGTTGGTGTAGAGGCCCGTCGCCGTGAGCGTGTGGCTGCAGGTATACACGGTCGAGTGTTCCTGCAAGAGCGGTTCTTTGCCGGGCCCGCCCGCGATCGTCCCCGGGTCGCAGTGTGGATCGGTGAATTCGCTGAGTTCCTCCGGCAGGTCCGACGTGTTCGTGACAACGATTTCGTAGTCGACCGTCTCGCCTATGGCCCCAATCAGTCGGGACTTCGTGAAGCCTGCTTTGGAGCCGGCGATTTCCTGGAGCTTTTCGATTGTGAACGACAGTTCACAACCGCATCCGGGTGAGCCCGGAGGGTTCGTGTCCGCCGCCGCGGATGCGGCCCCCAGTGCTGAGCTCAGCCCACCCAACAGGCAAGTGCACGTGGCCAGCGCGACAAGGTGCGCGCAAAGATTGCGGCGTTTCATGAACTCCCTCCAGTTCACCCCTCCTTAGGTGGTCGAGGCGGGCCTCCCATCGGGCAGTCCCGCCGCGGGCTTATGTGGAGGGTGGAGTTAACACGGCGCGTAAAGGTGCGCAAAGTTGTGCAGGTCTAATTGCAGCTCGTCAGCCCTCAGCAACGGTGCACAAAACGATGCAACAGCTGGCTGCGGGCGACGTCGTGCAGCCAGCGCTTCGCGCGGGACGTGACGGCGCCTCTGCTACAGCGGCGCGCCGGCAAGGACGGTCGGCCGAACGACGAAGGTTCGGTGACCGATCAGCGCACCGTAGTGCGCGGCGCCCACCGAGCCGAACCCCGGCCACACGTACCACGTGTAGCGACCGGGCACCAACCGATATTCAGCGCTCTGGTAACGCCAGGCGTTGCTGAGCTGCAGGCTTGCGCGGGAGGGCCAGGTGCTGAGCAGCTTGGCGCCTCTGAACAGCTGCACGTTGTAGAAGCTCGCTCCTCGCACCGGCGTCCAGCGCAGTAGCGGCGGGCCGGTGACGCGCGCGTTCGGGGCCGGCGCGATCAGGCGCGGGTCGGGCGTCACCGAGATCGTGCGTCGCGTCACGTTGCCGGCGATGTCTTTGGCGCTGATCGTGTAGGCGTACCTCACGCCGTCGCGCGACCGCGTGTCGGTGAAGGAACCGGATCTCCCCTCGTAGAGCAGACTTGCGTGGGGACCGTGCAGCCCGGGTGACCGCGTGATCGCCACGCTGGTGCTGGCGCTCCAGCGCAACGACACGACACCATCGCCCGGGCTTGCGGTGAAGCTCAGCGCGGGCGGCGTGGCGTGGTAGCGAAACGTCACGGTGAGCGTCGCCGCGTTGCCCGCGCGGTCGTGGCAGACGCCTGTCAGTTCGGCGGTTTCGCTATCTGGGCCGGCGTAAGTCGCACTGCACGGTTCCATGCCCGACATCGCGTCCGTGCCGGTGAAGACGAACCTGACCGGGTGGTTGTAAAGGCCGTTGAAATCCGGCGCGCGGGTGGGCAAAGCATCGGTGAGCGATGGCGGTGTCGCGTCGTAGCGCAGACCAAAGCTCGCGTTCGCAGACTTGCCGGCGGGGTCGACGCATCTCGCCCCGATCGCCGTGCTCAACGTATCCGGCCCGGAATACGAGACAGTCGGCGAGGGACCGGTCGCGGAGCATGCCGCGGGGCCGGAGAAGCCTCGTCCTGCGAAGGTAATGGCGACCGGGTGGTTGTACCAGCCGTTGGAGTCCGGCGGTCGTTCAGGGACCGCTTCCGTGGCGAGTTCACTGACCTCGTCGTGGAGGACGATTGTCTTCCGATCAGTTCCACCACCTTGCCATTCCGCTTCACATGACAATTTCGCCACGGTGTCGCTTTCGTACCGGTATTGTCGTCCGAGTTCGCACGGTTCAGTGTGTTGCGGAGCGCCGGTCGACTTCCAGATCACCGAAACCGGAGTCGTGTACCAACCCGATTCCCGACATTCGCCCGGGGCGCTTCCCGACACGCATTCGGGCCAGATTTGTTCGGCACGCGCGCTCGGCGCGAACAGCACCGCGACCGCAAGCGCAGCACCCAGGCTCGCCTGTAGCGCGGCAAAGCGAGCCGCGCTCACGTGGCGGGCCCTCCGGGTGAAAGGCGCGATAGCTGAGCGAGCATCCGCTGCAGCGTGAACGCCGCCAGCGAGAGAATGGCCAGCGCCGCCGCCGCCGCCAGCAAGAGCGCGTCGTTGCGATGGCTCGGAAGCGCAGCAAGCGTCCCGGCGACGGGAGCTGGCGCCGCCGCACGTCTGCTGGCGGATTTCTCGGGGTGCGCGGCGTGTGAGGCTCGCGCGGAGCGGCGACGATGAGGCGTGCGTAGCGGCGTAGTTGGGGCCTTGACCGGCGCCGTCGCACGCGGCGTTTCCTCGACCGGCGCAGGCGGGACCGGCGCGACCGGAGCAGCCTGAGGCGCCGAGCGTGACGGCTGGGTCGGTTGCGGCGGCGGTTCCGGCTGGGGACCTTGCGGAGTCGCGACAGCCGTCGTCGGCGATTGCGAGGGGGGTTCCGGCGAGGGCCCCGGTTCGGCGGCGTTCGCCGTAGCCGATACGGCAGCCAGCGCCAGCAGGATGCACAGAGCAGCCTGGGCCAGCCTGGCGGGCTTCATTGACAAGAGACGCTGAGTTTCTCCCATTAGGCGCCTGCGCCCCCAGCTGCCGGCGTGTGCAACCAGAAGCCGCGGGCCGCTCGTGGTGGTGAACTCCAAAGAGCGTGGGGGTACCGCTCCAACGCATGTTCCATACCGCCGAATACAAACCCTACGACTGCAAGGATCGTTGCGCTCGGCACTCTGCATGCGCCAGCCGACTGTCACCCAGGCGACGGTCGCCTCACCGTGAGCGAGTCCTCACCGCGACGTGGTGTTGTAGCGCGCCGCGTATTCGATCTCAGCCTGGCGAGCCACGCGCGCGTCGGCGGCGGCGGCCGTCAGCGCCCCGGTCGACGGGTTTCCTTTCACACCCACCGCATCGGCGCGGTGTTGAAATGTGCGATTGAGCGGGTCGCTGTTGGTGCCGTCCACGAACCATCCGCGCAGATCCTTGGTCGGGCTCGAGGCGATCTCCGTGATCGCGCCGTTGTAGGCACCACCACCGGTGACGTAGTAGCCCTTGGGGCAATACACGAATGCCTTAACGAATTTGCCGGCCGGAACTTCCACCGCGGCACCCAGCACCGGCATCACGGCGGCAGCCTTTTTCGTGGTTGATTTCTGTTTGCTTGAAGTACTGGATGCTCCAGCGAGCGAGGTCGCGCCGAGTAGGGCGAGGCCTGCCGCGACGAGGATGGTCATCAGCTTCGACATCAAGGTCTCCTAGTTGGTGGTTTCCCTCATCCACCGACGCCGGGTTTGCCAGCACGCGGGTCCCGGCGAGCGGCGGCTAGCGCGATACCAAAGACGCACAGCCCACAAAGCGCAAACACCGACAGCAGAGTTGCGAGTGAAATGTCGGCTGTTGCGTCGGTCCCTGAACCCGGGGCCGTCTCGCTGAGACCGCGTCCGCTGCCCGCCGGGACCTGCGTGACTGCGGCGAGCCCAGTGGTTGATCGGGTAACGCCTGCGCTCGGAGTGAGCACTGCAGCCTGAGCTGTCGCCTGCGGCGAACCGAGACTGCCGGTCACAAGCCCGTCGTGGCGCGGCGGCCCCGAAGCGGCGGGGTGTCGCGGAGGCCTGTCCGGGGCACTGCCGCTAGGCAGCGCCGACCCGTGCTGGAGTGCAAGCGCCGGTGATGGTGCAGTCGGCGCGACGGTGCCGGTTGCAGTCGGCGGGGAGCCCGAGCTCGCGGCCGCCGGCGCCGGTCGCGGATGTTCGACGGCCGGCAGAAGTCCGGCGGCTTTCGGGCCGAGCATTTCCTGGATGAGCGTCGCAGCGTAGGTCAGCTCGTTCGCCACCTGCGGCGGCAGCGGAGAGCCGAGGCCAAATCCCGGAGATTCGCCACGGCGTCGTCCCGGCATTTCGGCGAGCGATGACGTCGGGGTCCCGTCCCCCGCGTGAACGGTCGGCCCATTTTGACCCGCGGCGGTCTGCTGCTCGGTGGTGTTCAGACACCAGAAGAGGCACCCGATCTGCGCTTGCCAAACGAGCTGCGTGCCGCCGGCGACCGACGGCGATGCAAGGCCCGGTGCTGCCTGCGCCGGCGCCTCAGCTTGGTCAGTCGAACTCGACTGCGCGGCGCGCTGGGACAGCCCGGTTTCGTTGCAGAACATCAGACACCCAACTTGAAGCTGCCAGATCCCCTGTACCGCGCCGTTGCCCGCTTCCGGCGCAGCTGACCGGTTCAGCGTGTTCTGGAGAGCGGCAATCAGCGGCGAGGCGCCGTAGCGCTGAACGCCGGTATTCGTCTGCGAGGCACTCTGGGTTTGCACCGACGCTCCACGGGGGTTGCGCTGCGACTGGTAGGACGTCTGTTCGACGGTGTTCTGCTCCGCTGCCGCGGCGACTTTGGAGAGGTCGACCCTGATCGCGCGTATCACTGCGCGCACCGCTTGCGCGTAGCTCGGGGGGACCGTCGCCAGTGTGGTGGTCGTCGTGCCGAAGCACTCCGCGACGCAGCCCAACTGGATCTGGCTGAGACTCTTTTCGACCCTGGCGCCGCTTTCCGTGACCGCGGCGTTGTGAGGAGCAGCGGCCTTCGGTCGTCCGCGGACCTGCGCGGTTTCGTTGCGCTGCTCTGCGGTTTGAGACTGCTGCGCGCCGGAGCAATGCATGACACATTCCGAGAGCTGCACTTGCCAGATGAGCTGGATGCTCGCGTTGGACTGCGGGTCCCCGCTGGCTTGTGCTTCGTCGCCAGCGCTGCCTTCGACGTTCAGTTGGGCGTGAGCTTCCGATTCAGCTCTCTGCGTTGTGGTCGAGCTCTGTATCGATTCCTGGGACTGACCGTTGACGCCGCAGCCGATCGAGCAGCTCGAGCTACTGCCGTCCTGTGACTGGTAGTTGCTCTGTTTCGTGCCGGCGTTGTTGTCGGCACTACTGGTTCGGTTGTCAGAGATTCCCCATTCGGTGCCGTCCACGGTCGTGGCGGTCTGCTCGGCAACCGCCTGCGACTCCGCCCTCTGCGTGGTGATCGCTTCCTCGAACGACAGTTGGCCCAGGCTGCCGGCAGCACAGCCGTCGGTGCAGCTGGAGTTCTGTGCTTCTTGCGTCTGTTCGTTGCCCTGGTTTGTCTGCGCTTCGTTGGCGGCGCTGCTTTGAGCGCTGTTGGACGCACCTGCGCTGACAGTGCTGTTTCCGTTCGTGATGACCGAGCCCGACGCGGCGACGGTCTCAGCCAGGTTCGCGCTTGTTGCGTCGTGCTTGGCCTCGGCCTGCGATTCGACCGCCTG
>DASZFR010000027.1:0-11511 GCA_035939635.1 Solirubrobacteraceae bacterium | reverse complement strand
GGCAGTTTCGCGCCTTCGAGCAGCTTGGACGCCGTGGTGGCGCAGGTGCTGCGCAGCACGCGCGGGTCGCCCAGTCTGGGCTTCGGCAGCGCCGGCACAGACGCGTGCGGAGCGGCGAAGTTAAACGCGCTCGTCAAATCGCCGGTGACACCGCGCCGCCAGGCCGACAGGTTCGGTACCTCGACGCCGAACCTGGTCTCGGCGAAGCGCAGCAGCGACGTGTGGTCGAACGTGTCCGAGCAGACGAAGCCGCCGCGCGAGAACGGCGAGACGACAAGCAGCGGCACGCGGAAGCCGAGGCCGATTGGCCCTGCAATCCCGCCTGCTTCGGCGGGCAGCTGCGGCGGGGTCAGGTACTCGCCAGGCGTGCCCGGAGGCGCGGTGGGTGGCGGGACGTGGTCGAAGAACCCACCCCCCTCGTCCTGGGTGATGAACAGAGCGGTGTGCCTCCACAGTGTCGGGTTCGCCGTCAGCGCGGCAAGGATTTGCGCGACCGCAAGCTCGCCGTAGGTGACGGGCGCCGGCGGGTGCTCGGTCTCGAAGAACGGCGCGAGCACCCACGACACCTGGGGCAGCCGGCCCGATTTGCAATCGGCGCGGAAGGTGCCCGGGAAGGTCGAGGCGAACGCCCGCGCTGCCAGTTTCGGATGCGTGTGAAAAGCGCGGAAGTAGGGCAGCACGTTGTCCCCGATCAGCGTCTCCGGGCTGCCGTACACCTTCCAGCTGACGCCGTGGACCTGCAGCTGCTCGGGGTAGGTAGTCCACGTGTAGCTGCCGGCCTTTTTCCTACGCACCGCGGCGGTGTCGGTCTCCACCACGGGGCCGCCGTGCGTGCCTGCGGGGTCGAGCGTCGCGCTCATCGTGTACAGCCGGTTGGGCTGCGTGGGGCCGATCACCGAGCTGTGGTAGCCGTCGCAGATCGTGAACGCGTCGGCCAGCGCGTGATAGAAGGGCAGGTCGGCACGCGTGTAGTAGCCCATCGTGTTGACGCCGATGCTCGGTCCGTTCACTGCGGGGTTGATGTCGACTTCGAGGAAGCGGTCCATGCGACCGCCGTTCCACGCAAGATGCTGAGGCGCCCAGGAGTGGTTGATGTCGTTGATGCACTCGCCGTTTTTGGTGGTGTCGAAGTGAAACGGAAGCAGGTGTCCGCCGTAACCGGCCGAGGCGGCGCCGAACGGGGCGCCGGTGAATTTCTGCGCGAACACAGGCGTGCCGTCGTTCTGGCGCAGCACATTTGGGTCGGCAAAGCCGCGCACCCCCCGGTAGGTGCCGTAGTAGTGGTCGAAGGAGCGGTTCTCGTTGATGAAGATGACCACGTGCTTGATGTCCGCGAGCGTGCCGGCCGCGGGCGAGGTAGCAAGCGCGCGCTCGATCAGCTTCGCCGGCGAGAACGCGTCGAGCCCCATTACTGCGCCGGCAGCAGCTGCGCCAGCCAGCAGCTCGCGTCGCGTTATCGCCGCGCCGCGCTGCACTTCTGCCATCTGAACCACCTCCTCCTCAGCTGCGCGCGTGGCGCTGCAGGCGCCACGCGCTGATCAGCATGAATACGAATATGAACGCGACCAGCACCAGGTAAGTATCGAGCGCCGACAGCGTGAAGTAGTCCTTGCCGAAGCTGCTCACCTTGCTGTAGTCGGGGCTTTCGGCGATCCGCTGGTTCATGTCGATCGCGGCGCCCAGTCCCGCATAGGACCATTGCGTGACCACGACCTTCGTGATCGCTTGCAGTGGCGCGCTCATCTGCGCGACCGCGACGATCGAGCCGCCGAAGAACAGTTGCGGGATCAACACCAGCGGAATGAAGCTCGTGGCCTGGTCTTGGTTGCGCACGACCGCCGACACGAGCAGGCCCATCGAGACCGCGGCGAACGCCGTCAGCACCACGATCGCAAGCACGGTGCCGTAGACGTGCAGGCTCGAGTGCAGGGGCTGAAAGACCAGCACGATGCCGGTTAGCACCAGCGCCTGGATCGCCGCCAGCGCGAACAGCACGGCAGCTTTTGAGAGAAGGTAAGCGCTGAGGCTCACGCCGACCGAGTGCTCTCGCGCGAACACGGTCTTCTCCTTGATGATCTCGCGCGAGGCGTCGATCATGCCGATCCACACCGTCGTTACCAGCAAAAGAAACGTGAGCTTCACCGCCTGGCCCGCGTCCGGGCTGGGTCGCACGAAGACCTTGATTTTGAACAGCCCTGCGATCGCCAGCGCGAGCACCGGGATCTGCGCGAGCAGGATCACTACGTTGCGCCGATCACGCGCGAAGAGGCGCGCATAGCGCGTGGTCAGGATCTGCGTCTGGCGCGCGATCGACGCGCGCGCGCGGCGGGCCGGGCCAGCGGCGCGGGCGTCTTGTGCATCGGCGCCGGCCGGGGGCATCGGCGGCTTGATCGCCAGGTGGCGCTGCTGCCACTCGGCGGGGTCGCGGTCTTCGAGCGCGGGGTAGATGTCGTCGTGAGAGTCCACGCCGAAGAACTGCAGCGCGTCGTTGGGTGAGCCCTCAAAACACAGCACCCCGCCGCGACCCATCACGACCAGCCGGTCGCACAGCCCGAGGCTCTTGGTGGCGTGCGTGACCACGATCACCGCGCGCGATCTCCCCGACAACTCGCGCAGAAGCGCCATCATCCGAGACTCCAGTCCCGGGTCCAGTCCCGTGGTGGGCTCGTCGAGGAACAGCAGGCTGGGCCGGCTGAGGATCTCCGTGGCCAGCCCGACCCGCTTTCGCTGGCCGCCCGACAGCGCGCCGATGCGCGTGTCGCCGTGCGCGGTCAGACCGAGCTCCTCGAGCGCGCGCTCTACCGTTTCCTCGATCTCCTCCGCGCCGCTGTCGCCCGGCAGCCTTAGCCGGGCCGAGTAGCGAAGCGACTCGCGTACGGTGAGCGCGGGGTGCACGATCTCGTCCTGGGGCAGGTAGCCGATGTCGGTGAGGCGCGCGGTGACGGGCTCGCCATTCACCCGCACCGAGCCGCTGCTTGGCGTGGTGACCCCCGCGAGCGCCTTCAGAAGCGTGGTCTTGCCGGATCCGCTCTCGCCGATGAAAGCCACGAGCTCGCCCGGCTGCACGCTCAGTGTGGTCTCGGCGAGGATCTGCTTGGCGCCAACGCGTATCGCCACCCCGTCGGCGTCCAGCCGCAGCGCGCCCTGCTCGGAGCGCGCCACGAGCGCGTCGCCGTCGAACACCAGCCGGTAGGGCCCGATGCCGACCTGCGAGCCCGGCTGCAGCACGGCGCTGCGGATGATTTCCCCGTCGACGCGCGTGCCGTTGCGCGAGCCGAGGTCGCGGATCGCGACGCGCCCGTCGCCCAGGCGGGCCACCTCTGCGTGGAAGCGCGAGACGTTGGGGTCGGCGAGCACGAGTCCATTGGAGGCGTCGCGGCCGATCGCGAGCCGTTCCGATCCGAGCTGCACCACCGTGGTGTCGACCACGGGCCGCTGCGGACCAGCGAGGCGCGTCTCCTCGCCGGCGAGGAAGCGCAGCAGCTCATCCCCGATGACGATCGTGTCGCCGTTGGTCAACCAGCGCGACTCGCCACGAAAACGCTCGCCGTTGAGCTGCGTGCCGTTGCTGCTGCCGAGATCGACGAGCAGGTACCCGCCCTGCGCTGCGTCGATCCGAGCGTGCTGCCGCGACACGGACTCCTTGGAGATCGCGAGGTCGTTTTCGGGCAGGCGGCCGATCGTGAAGGAGTCCTTGAGCAGCACGTGGCGCTCGCCGGAGTGCAGCAAGCTCGCAGGTGCGCTTGCACGTGCGGCCTGCGGCGCGGCCGGCGAGCTGGCGTCCATCAGCCCGACCGCCCGGCGCGTCCACGCCGAGCGGACGCCGGCGTGGCGATCGTTTGCCGAGTCATCCGCTCCGTGCCCCGTGAAATCAAACCGCGACCCCTTCCACGCGGTAGGCCCGAGCCTACCCAATGGCGGCCTTCGCTGCGCGGCCGCTCGTACGGGCTCATCGCAGCCGCGCGCGCGCGGTGAGCAGGTAACGTTCGCCGTGCAGTTCGGCTTCCAGGGTTTCGACATCGATGCCCGGATCGGCGAACACGGTGATCGTCGCTAGCGACGCGAACGGCAGGCCCTGTGGACGCACGACCACACGCCCGCCGCTCGCCCGCACGTCAAGGTCGATGGTAACGCGATGTCCCAGCACCGAGGCGGTGACCGCGACGACGATCCCTTCTGCCGAGGCTGACACCGGGCGCAGGTTCAAAAAGGACGGCAGCGCCGCGCTCAAATCGGGCTGCGTCAGTTCCGCCTGTCCGATCAGCTCGTTTCCGGACTTGCGCAGGCGCACGTTGTGCAGCGTCACGAGTTTCGACCGCAGCGTTGCCACGCTCACGTTGAGCTTTGCCGTGTCGCGTGTGCGGTTGAGGAAGTCGGCGATCGAGCCGTGCGGCCCCATGGGGTTGGAGCGGTAGCTGTCCATCGCGACGCGCACACTGTCGGCGCGATGCAACAAGAGCTTCACCGCCGGCACCGCTTCGATCTGCACGCGGCGCACCACGCCGTCGCGCGAAAGCTGTGAGCGCAGGCGTTCTTCGGCCACACCGGGGAGCACCAGCTGACCGACGCCGAACACAATCGCGGCCACGGCGACCAGGCCCAGCGCCACCCACGCGCGCGGTCTTCGCAGCACCGCGAGGACCTGACTGAAACCCGACACGTCATGCGGCCGCTCGCCCGCGCCCCGCGACGGCCTCGCGCCCCCGATTTGGGTGTCGGCAGGGGCGCTCGCGGTCGCACCGCGCAGCTCGCCCGCGCTGCGCTGAATGAGCAGCTGTTCGTCGCCGAAGCGTAGGCGCTCGCCGCCGTGCAGCGTGCGCGCTCCGGAGAGGCGCTCGTCGTCGACGAAGGTCCCGTTGCGCGAGTTGAGGTCGCGCAGCACGACGCTCGAGTCGCGGTGCACCTCGATGACGGCATGTTGGCGCGACACCGTGTCGTGCACGAGCTGCAGGTCGTTGCCCGCAACCCTGCCGATCGTGAGCCGGCCGCCGTCGATCTCGACGGTGCTGCCCACGAGGGGCCCGGACGCAAAGACCAGGCGCATGGTTTCCAGGGTGAGCCGGTGCTCGAGCGGGAGCCTAACGCGAAGCGATTGGCTTAGACTCAGCGCTTATGGCTGACGACCTGGTCATCGGAGGCCAGCTCGGCAACTACCTCATCGAGTCGGTCATCGGTCGCGGGGGAATGAGCGTGGTGTATCGCGCGCGCCACTCCCGCCTGGGCACCTCGGTGGCGCTGAAGGTGCTGGCGCCGGAGCTCAGCTCCGACGACACGTTCCGCGAGCGCTTCCTGCGCGAGGCACAGCTGGCCGCCAGCATCGATCACCCGAACGTGATCCCGATCCAGGACCTTGGGCTTCACGACGGGTCGCTGTACATCGTTATGCGCTACGTCTCGGGCGGTGACCTGCGGGCGCTGCTGGCCGAGTCGGGTCCACTGGCGCCGCGCCGCGCGGTCGAATTGCTCTCGCCCGTCGCGCTGGCGCTCGACGCGGCGCACGCGCGCACTCTGGTGCACCGCGACGTCAAGCCGGGCAACATCCTGGTTGAGCGCTCGGCGGCAGGCGAGGTGGAGCACGTGTATCTGAGCGACTTCGGCATCGCCAAGAGCCTGGCATCGGTCAGCGGCCTCACACGTGCGGGCAGCGTGCTCGGCACGGCCGACTACATGGCTCCGGAGCAGAGTCGCGGGCGCGAGGTGAGCGCGGCGACCGACGAGTACGCGCTGGCGTGTGTGCTCTACCAGAGCATCACCGGCCAGGTGCCCTACGAGCGCGACCTGGCGCGCGGCGCTTTGCAGCCACCCGACGCGGCGCCCGAGCCGATCAGCAAGCTACGCCCAGACCTACCCGTGACGCTGGATCCGGTGATCGCAAAGGCGCTGTCGCCCGACCCGTCGGAGCGCTTTACCACGTGCGCGGCGATGCTCAACGCGGCCAGTGTGGCGCTCGCTTCGGCGCCAACGGGCGCATCTGCCACGCCCGGCGCGGCCGCGGCGAGCGCGCACGCCGGCGCCACAGCGGTGCGCCCGGTCGTTCCTGTCAGCGCCTCGCCTGCGGTACGCGACGACGTGCCGGCCGCGAGCGGTGCGGGCGGCGAGGCGTGGCCCCCGCCGGCCGTTTCCCCGGCGCCCCACACCCAGAGCGCCTCGGGCGCGCAAGCTCCGCCGCCTCCGCAGTTTGCGCAGCCGCCGCCGCCCGGGCGCGGAGTGCCGCCTGGTGCTGGGCGCGAGCGACCGGCGCGGCGCAGGCGCTTGGGATACGCGGCGTTGCTCGCGGCGATCGCGGCCGGCGCGGTGGTTGCGGTGGTGGCGCTGTCATCGTCCTCCACCACGCCCAAGGGGACACCCTTCAACGCCGCGCTCGGCCAGGTGCCTACCAACAAAGTCAACGGCTCGGGTACTGCGACGCTGCACCTCAACGGCAACGTGATCACGGTCTCGGTAACGACGAACGGACTCGACTACAACGAGCAGCTAGGTCACGCGATGCACATCCACGCGGGCGGAAAAGGGATCTGTCCGCCGGCTTCGGCAGCGCGCTTGCACAACGGCCATCAGGCGATAGACACCGTCGACGGAATCAAGTTCTACGGCGACGCGAAGGTGGCGCTGACGACGAACGGCGATACAAGCCCGGCGAGCATCCTCACGTTCTCCCGCTATCCGACGGGCGGCAACATTCGCTACAGCCGCACCATCACGGTCTCGGAAGAAGTCGCGAGGCTGATACGCGAGAACAATGCGGTGGTGATCGTACACGGCACCGACTACAGCCATCAGGGCCAGTACACCGGTGTGCTGGAACGAAGCGAGCTGAACCCGACGTACCCGGCGACGGCCACGGCGCCCGCGCTGTGCGGCACGCTCACGGCGTCTGGAAAGACCACGGCATCGAGCGGCCGGGGCGCGGTGTACACGGCGAAGCTCGTCGACAACCCGTACGCCGCGTTCCTGTGCGAAGCCTCTGAAGGCTTCGCGCTCGCTGCCGTACCCCGGCGCGACGCCGCCTACGCGCGTGCGCGCAACGGGCTCGCGTAAGGCGCGCTAGCGCGCAACGTCAGCCGCCCGCAACGAGCGGTTGTAGGCCTCGGCGGCCTCGCGCAGCCCCTCCCCGCGCGCCGGGCGCAGCGTGGCGATCACATGGCGCCAGTAACGGCGCGGCTCGCGCCCCCGGACGAAGAGAGCGCCAAGCGCGCGCTCTGAGTACATCGCGGCGGTGAGCCAGCGCACAGCGCGCACCGCGGCCGGGGTGTGGTGCTTTCGCATGTAGAGGTCGCGGTTGCGCGACAGCTCCACGATGCGCCGCTGCGCCGACGGCCCGGTGGAGAGCTGCTCGTGATGGAGCGCCACCGCGCCGGGCACAAACAGGCTGTGCCAGCCCGCGTTGCGCAGGCGAAGCGCGAAGTCGACCTCGTCGGAGTAGACGAAGAAGTCGCCGTCGAGATATCCCACCGCCTCCGCCGCGTCGCGCCGCACCAGCAGCGCCGAGGACTGGCACCAGTCCACGACGCGCGTGCTGACGCCGCGACTCTGCACGGTGTAGACGCGCCCCAGCATCAGCGCGCCGGCGAGCGCGGTCAACGGGGTGGGAAAGCGCCACGCGCACGCCTGCGGGATGCCGTCGGGGCGCACGAGCCTCGCACCGGCGAGCGCGGCGCGCTCGTCTCGCTGCAGCGCCTCGTACAACGCGAGCGTGGCTCCCGGCGCAAGCTCGGTGTCCTCGTTCATGAGCAGCGCGTAGCGCCCGCGAGCGCGGCGCAACAACGCCGAGTCATTGAGCGCCTTGCCCGCGCGCAGCTCCAGTGCGATCGTCTCGTCCACCGCCGGGTGCGCTTCGGAGAGCTCGCGCGAGCCGTCGCCCGAGGCGTTGTCGAGCACGAGCACCTCGCAGGCAAACGGCAGCCGCTCGCGCTCGGCGGCGATCGAGTCCAGCGCCCGCGCGAGCAGGTCGCGCCGCGCGGTGTTCACCACGCAGTAGCTCAGTTGCGGATCGCGCACCCACCTATTGTGCGTGCACGTGCGCGTCCACGTCGTCGACCCATCGGCCTACACGCCGCCGTACGACCACGCGCTGTGTAGCTCGCTGGCGGCGGCGGGTGCGCAGGTCAAGCTGTACACGAGCCGCTTCGCCTACGCACCGGTACCGGCGCCCGACGGCTACCAGCGGCGCGAGTTCTTCTACCGGCGCGCGAGCCGCCTCGGAGCTGCGGACGCTCGGAGGCTGGCAAAGCTCGCCGAGCACGTGCCCGACATGCTCCGCTACCGCCGCGCGGCGCAAAGCGCGCAGGTGGTGCACTTCCAGTGGCTTTCGCTGCAGCAGCTCGACGGGCTGCTGCTGCCGGCGCGCCGCGGCCCCGACGGCGCGCGCCGCCCGCTGGTGCTGACAGCGCACGACATCCTGCCGCGCGAGTCCGGCCCGGGCCGGCGTCGCGCGCAGCAGCGGCTGTACCGGCACTTCGACGCGGTGGTGGTGCACTCGCAGGCCGGGCGCGAGCGCCTTGAGCAAGAGCTCGGGGTGCCGGGCGCGCGCGTGCACGTGATCCCCCACGGCGCGCTTTCGCACCTCGCGCAAGGCGGTGGCCAAGTGGCGCCCCCGTTTGAAACGGACCTGCCGGTGGTGCTGTTCCTGGGCCTGCTGCGCCCGTACAAGGGCCTCGAGGTGCTGCTGGAGGCGTGGCGCGGGATCGAGGGAGCCGAGCTGTGGATCGCGGGCGCGCCGCGCATGGACGTGTCGGCGCTGCGCGCCCGTGCACCCGCGGGCGTGCGCTTTGACCTGCACTTCATCAACGACTCCGAGCTGCGCGGCTATTTTCGCCGCGCGGACCTGGTCGTGCTGCCGTACCTGCAGGCGGACCAGTCGGGCGTGCTGTTCACGGCGCTGGCGTTCGGCAAGCCGCTTTTGCTCAGCGACGTCGGCGGATTTCCCGAGCTGGGCGCCGCGGGGGCGGCGCGCGTGGTGCCGGCGGGCGACGCGGCCGCGCTGCACGACGCGCTCGCGCGACTGCTGTCTGACGGCGCGGAGCGGGCGCAGCTTGCGGCCGGCGCGGCGACGGCCGCGCGCGAGCGCTACTCGTGGCCGGCGATCGCGCGACGCACGCTTGACCTCTACGCAGGGCTGCTCGGCAACAATGGCGCGCGATGAGAACGGCGCTCGAGGTGTGCTTCTGGACGTTCGCGGGGTTGATCGTGTGGACGCACGTGGGATACCCGGCGGCGCTCTATCTGATGGCGCGCGCCGGCGCCGGCGCGCGCCGGCGCGGGGGGGAGGGTCGCGTCGCTGGGCTGCGGTCGCTGTCGGTGATCGTGGCCGCGCACAACGAGCGCCGCGTGATAGAGCGGAAGGTGGCAAACGTGCTGGCGCTGGACTACCCGCGCGAGCTGCTGGAGGTGACCGTGGCCTGCGACGGCTGCACCGACGACACCGCCGCGCTCGCGCGCGAGGCGGGCGCGGACGTCGTGCTCGAGCTTGCGCGCGGCGGCAAGATCCGCGCCCAGGACGCCGCGGTGGAGCGCGCGCGCGGCGAGATCGTGGCGTTCTCGGATGCCAACGCGATGTGGCAGCCCCACGCCGCACGCGAGCTCGTGGCGGCGTTCGCCGACCCGCGGGTGGGCTATGCGTGCGGGCAGGTGAGCTTCATCCGCGCCGCCGATGCGGGGCACGAGCCGCCAAACCAGGAGGGCGCGTACTGGAGCTATGAGAACGCGGTGCGCGAGCTCGAGTCGCGCCTGTGCTCGATCACCGCGGGCAACGGCGCGATCTATGCCACGCGCCGCGACACCTACCTGGTGGTCGACCCGGTGATGGGGCACGACCTGTCGCTGCCGTTTCAGATGGTCAAGCGAGGCCTGCGCGCGGTGTACGTGCCGCGCGCCCGGGCGAGCGAGCTGATGGTGCCGTCGCTGGCGGGCGAGTTTGCGCGCAAGCGTCGCATGATGAGCCACACGTGGCCGATCGTGCTGCGCGGCGGCATGCTCTCGCCGCGCGGCTACCCGCCGGTGTACGCGCTGATGATCTTCTCCCACCGGGTGCTGCGCTACAGCACGCCGGCGCTGCACGTGCTGGCGTTGGCCGCCAACGTGGCGCTGCTGGCCGACGGCGGCGGCGCGGTCTACTGGGTGACGCTCGCGCTGCAGCTCGCGCTCGCGCTCGCGGCGCTGCTCGGCGGCAGGTTGCGCGCGAGGCCGCTGCTGCTGGCGCGTTACTACGTGCTCACCACCGCGTCGCCCGCGGCGGGGCTGTGGGATTGGCTGCGCCACGGCACGCCGGCGTGGTGGGACGCGGCGGAGGGCACGCGCTGATGCGCCGGCTGATCGACGTCGTGGCAGCGGCGCTTGCGCTGGTGCTGACCGCGCCGCTGCTCGCGCTTGCAGTTGCGGCGATCCGCCTGGAGACGCGCGGCAGCGCGATCTACCGCCAGCGACGCGCGGGCAAGAACGGCGAGCCGTTTGACCTGTTCAAGCTGCGCACGATGGTCGATGGCGCGGAGCACCTCGGCGCGGGGCTTGCGGTGAACACCAACGACTCGCGCATCACCCGCGTGGGAGCGCTGCTGCGGCGCACGTCGCTGGACGAGCTGCCCAACCTGCTCAACGTGCTGCGCGGCGACATGTCGCTGATCGGCCCGCGGCCCACGCTACCGGTGCAGGTCGAGCAGTACTCAGACCGCCAGCGCGGCCGCCTCGCCGTGAAGCCCGGCATCACGGGCTGGGCGCAGGTCAACGGGCGAGCATCGCTGCCCTGGTCGCAACGGATCGAGCTCGACCTCTACTACGTCGAGCACCGCTCGCTCGGGCTTGACCTGCGCATCCTCGCGCGCACCCCCGCGATGGTGCTGGGTGGAAAAGGCCTGTACAAGGGCGCAGCGGGCGGCTGGGAGGGCCGGCTGTGAGCGCGGTCGCGGTTCTGCTGACGGGGGTGGGCAAGCGCTATGACATCGTGTCCTGCTTTGCGCGCCTGACGACCACTGTGGCGGCGGACCCGTCGCCGCTCGCGCCGGCGCAGTACGCGGCGCAGGTGCGGGTGGCGGTTCCGCGGATCGAGGAGCCCGGCTACGTGCCGGCCCTGGAGCGCCTATGCGAGCAGCACGGTGTGGGCGCGGTGCTGCCGCTGACCGATCTCGACATCGAGGTGCTCGCGCACGCGCGCGAGCAGGGGAAGCTGCCGGCGTTCGTGCCGGCGCCGCAGATCGCGGCTCAGACGT
Organism: Solirubrobacteraceae bacterium; assembly: GCA_035939635.1. Lineage (GTDB taxonomy): Bacteria > Actinomycetota > Thermoleophilia > Solirubrobacterales > Solirubrobacteraceae > Palsa-744. Next base: position 310 of record DASZFR010000027.1, on the reverse strand, counting down.
TCGACAAGTACGAGGCGCACCTGTTGCTCGGGCGTTTGGGGCTGCCGTCACCTCCGACGGTGCTCCCCGGCGACAGCGTCGAGCGGCTGCGCTACCCCGTGATGGTCAAGCCGCGCCGCGGGTCGGGCGCGCGCAGCATTCACCGCGCGGACGATCCGGCGCAGGCGCGCTTCTTCGCGGACTACGTGCAGGAGCCGGTGATGGTGCAGCAGGCGATGGGCGGCCCGGAGCTGTCGATCGACTGCCTCGGCGACCTGCAGGGTCGCTGTGTGAACGCGATCCCGCGCACGATGCTCGAGTCGCGCGGGGG
>DASZFR010000026.1:0-5040 GCA_035939635.1 Solirubrobacteraceae bacterium | reverse complement strand
TTCGCCGGCGAGTCGGTCCAGCAGCGCGCGCACCTCCTGCTCCACCAGCGGCTGCAGCGCGTCGCGGTAGCGCAGCGTGTCATACACGGTGAAGCCCAGCGCCTCGTCGTAGCCGCCCGCGCGAAAGCTCGCGATCGCCTCGATGATGCGTACGTCTTCGGCGTCGTAGCCGCTGCGGTTGGGGCTGAGCACGCCGATCTGGGCGAGTCGCTCGAGCACGTTGCGCGGGATCGCGTAGCGCTCGCACGCGGCGCGTATCGACATTCGCGCGCCGCGCTCGGCGCCGGCCAGCGCCCGCTCGAGGATGCGGTCCTCGAGCTCCACCAGCGCGTGCACCCGATCGGGATCCTCCTGCAGCGCGCCCTTGATCACGCGCAGCGGCATGTAGCGCTGGCGCTGAAGCCGCTTGATCAGCTCGATGCGCGCCACATAGGCCTCCGGGTAGTAGGCCATGTTGCGGCTCGTGCGCACGATGTCGCCCCCCTCCCCCAACAGGCCCTCGCGCAGGTAGTAGCGAATCGTGCCCGCGCTGACGCCCGAGCGCTCCGCGAGCTCGCTCATCTTCAGCAGCGGCTGCGAGCGGTCGCGCGCCGCCGCGGCGGCGCTCATGCGAGAAAGCTCGCGGGCTGCGCCTCGCCCGCAGCCGCCACCGCGCCGCAGTCCAGCAGCTCGGCCACCTCCTGCGGCGAGTATCCCGCTTGCGCCAGCGCCTGCTGCGTGTGCTCTCCGAGCTCGGGGCCGGGCAGTCGCGCGTGCTCGCCCGGCGTGCGTGACAGCTTCACGGGCACGCCAAGCTGGCGCACCGGGCGCTGCGCTCCCGGCTGTGACAGCTCGACCACCATCTCGCGCTCGCGCACGAGCTGCGAGCCCAGCGCCTCGTCCAGCTCCAGCACCGGCTCAAGGCAGCAGTCATGGCGGCCGGCGAACTGCTCCCAGTCGGCGCGCGTGCGCGCCTTGAAGATCTCGACCACCGCGCGGTGCGCCTCGCCGCCGGGACGCTCGAACTGGCGCTCGATCAGGTCCTCGCGCTCCACACCGCGGCAGAACGCCTGCCAGAACTTCGGCTCGAGCGCGCCCAGCGACACCCAGCCGTCGGCGCACTCATACGGCCGGTAGCAGATCAGCGCGCCGGCGAGCGGCAGATCGCCGCGGTGCGGCACGACGCCGTCGGCGAAATAGCTCGCCGCGACCATCGCCAGCCAGGCCAGCGAGCCGTCGGCCATCGAGACGTCCACGAACTGACCCTCGCCCGAGCCCGCCGAGCGAGGCCCGCCGTCGCGCTCGCGCAGCGCCGCGAGGATGCCGAACGCGGCCATCAGCGCGCCCCCGCCGATGTCTGCGATCTGCCCGCCGGACTGCGTGGGCGGGCCGCCGTGCTCGCCGGTGAGCCCCAAAAGACCCACGATCCCGAGGTAGTTCATGTCGTGCCCGGAGGCGTCGCGCTTGGGCGACTGCCGGCCGTAGCCGGAGATCGCGCAGTACACGATGCCGGGGTTCTCCTCGCGCATGCGCTCGTAGCCCACGCCCAGCCGCTCGAGCACGCCGGGGCGAAACGACTCCAGGACCACGTCGTAGTCGCGCACCAGCCGCAGCAGCACCTCGCGGCCGCGGTCGTGCTTGAGGTCGAGGCGAATCGAGCGCTTGTTGCGGTTCAGTGACAGAAACAACGCCGAGCGCGCGCTCTCGTGCGCGCCCTCGTAGTAGGGCGGCGACCAGCGGATGTAGTCGCCCATGCCGGTGTCCTCCACCTTCAGCACGTCGGCGCCGAAGTCGGCGAGCAGCAGCGAGCAGAAGCCGCCCGGCAGCAGCCGCGACAGGTCGAGCACGCGGATTCCGGCCAGCGGCGGCGTCACGCACTCACCCGCTCGCGCGCGCCCACCGCGAGCATCTGCCGCGCCTCCTGCACGGTCGCGGGCCGGCGGCCCACGTCCTCGGTCATCTGCCGCGCCTTGGCGATCAGCTCGCCGTTTGAGCTCGCCATGCGCCCGTCGGGCAGGTACAGGTTGTCCTCAAGCCCCACGCGGATCGAGCCGCCGAGCGTGAGCGCGGCGGTTACGAGCATCCACTGGTCGCGTGAGATCCCGATCACGCCCCAGTGCGCGGGCTGTGGGATGTTGTCGACCATCGCCGCCAGGTTTCGCGCGGTCGGCGGGATGCCCCCTACCACGCCCATCACGCAGTCCACGTGCAGCGGCGGCTTGAGCACCCCCATGTCGATCAGCGGCGCGAGGCTGCCCACGTGGCCGACGTCGAAGCACTCGTGCTCGGGTTTGATGCCGAGCTCGTTCATCGCTTCGAGCAGCTCGATGATCTCGTCGAACGGGTTGGCGAACACCATCTTGAACACGAAGTTCTTGCGCGCGCGCGAGTACTTGGCGTAGTTCATCGAGCCCATGTTCAGCGCGGCCACTTCGGGGCGGCACGCGCGCAGGTACTCGATGCGCTTGGCCACCGGCACACCGATCGTGCCGGTGGAGAAGTTGATGATCACCGCGTCGCCCACCTCGACGCGAATCGCGTCTGCGATCGCGGCAAAGTCCTCCACCTCATAGCTCGGCGTGCCGTCGGGTTTGCGCGCGTGGATGTGGATCATCACGCCCCCCTCGTCGACGATGCGCCGCGCCTCGGACGCGTACTCGGCGGGCGTGTAGGGGATCGCGGGGCACTGCTCGCGGTTTGCGATCGCGCCCGAGATCGAACAGGTGATCACAACCGGGTCGTCAAGGCTCATACGGGCACCACCCCCTGTCGCTTCCACGGCCGCTCGATCCGCTTGCCGGCAGCCATCTCGAGTGCTTTGCAGACAACCGCGCGGGTTTCGCGCGGGTCAATCACGTCGTCGATCATGTCGTTGCCAGCCGCGATGTACACGTCGATGATCTTGCGGTAGGCCTCGATCAACTCTGCCTTCTTGGCCTGCGGGTCCTCCGCTTCCTCGACCTGTTTGCGCATCACGATCTCGACGGCGCCCTCGGCGCCCATAACGCTGATCTCCGCGCTGGGCCACGCCACGATCACGTCGGGCTCGTACGCGCGCCCGTTCATCACGTAGTAGCCGGCGCCGTAGGCCTTACGCGTGATCACGGTGATCTTCGGCACGGTCGCGTTGGCGACCGCGTAGAGCATCTTCGCGCCGTGGCGGATGATGCCCTCGGCCTCGACCTTGGTGCCGACCATGAAGCCGGGCACGTCCATCAGGAACACAAGCGGGATGCCGAACGCGTTGCACAGGTTCACAAACCGCGCCGCCTTGTCGGCGGAGTCGTTGTCGAGGATGCCCCCGAGCTGCTTCGGCTGGTTTGCCACAACACCCACGGGCCGGCCGCCGAAGCGAGCGAGGCAGGTGATGATGGTCTTGGCCCACTGCGGCTTGATGTCGAAGTAGAAGCCGTCGTCGACGATGCGCCCGATCACCTCATACATGTCGTAGGGCTTGCGATTTGACTCCGGCAAGACGTCGAGCAGCTCCTCGGCGGCGCGCTCCACCGGATCGTCGGTGGCTAGGAGCGGCGGCGACTCTTCGCAGTTCTGCGGCATGAACGACAGGTACTGCTTGATCGCCTCGATGCAACTCTCGTCATCGGGCACCTCCAGGTCGCCCACGCCGGACTTGCGACAGTGCACGCGCGAGCCGCCCAGTTCCTCCTGGGTGACGTCCTCGCCAATCGCGGCGCGCACGAGGTGCGGCCCGGCCAGCGCCATCGAGCCGCGTCCCTTGACCATCGGCACGAAGTCCGCAAGGCCCGGGATGTACGCGGTGCCCGCCGCGCACGGGCCCATCAGCGCCGCGATCTGCGGGATCACCCCGCTCATCACCACCTCCTCGCGAAAGAGGTGGCCCGAGCCCGCGAACAGCGACCCCACCGCCTCCTGGATGCGCGCGCCGGCCGAGTCCAGCAGCCAGATGAACGGGATCCGCTTGGTGAGCGCGAGCTCGCGCAGCCGCCCCACCTTGAGCTCACCGGTCATGCCCATCGAGCCGGCCATCACCGTGAAGTCGTACGCACACACGGCCACCATGCGACCATCGACCTTGCCGTAGCCCGTGATCACGCCGTCGGCCGGCGCGTCGCGGCCCTCCATCGCGCGCTGCGAGGAGTGCGGGCGCCCGAGGATGCCAAGCTCGTTGAACGTGCCCTCGTCGATCAACAGCGCGAGGCGCTCGCGCGCCGTGAGCTTTTCTTCGGAGTGCTGTTTTGCGATCTTCTCCTCGCCGCCGCCGAGCTTGATCTGCGCGCGGCGCCTCTCCAGGTCCTCCACGAGCGGGCGCAGCAGCGGAGTCTGCTCCTTTGTCGCCATCAGCGCCCGCTCCGAGGCGCGGTCGCGCACGCCGCCTTGCGCGTTGCGCCGCGACAGCGCCCTGCGCGCATCATCAGTGCCCGCTCCACTGCGGCTCGCGCTTCTCAAAGAACGCCGTCACGCCCTCGACGATGTCGTCGGTCGACAGCGCAAGCGACAGCTGCGCGCGCAGGTAGTCCAGAGCGTCGTCGAGGCTCATGTCCAGCTGGCGGCGCATCGCATCCTTGCCCAGGCGCATGATCACCGGCGAGGAGCGCGCGAGCTTCAGCGCCCACTCGCGCACAGCGCCGTCGAACTCGTCCGCGGAAACCACGCGGTTGACAATCCCCGCGGCCAGCGCCTGCTGGGCGTCCCAGCGCTCGCCCAGCAGCAGCAGCTCGTTGGCCTTCTTCCGCGGCACGTTGCGGTAGATCAGCGCCATGATCATGAACGGGAAAGTGCCCACGTTGATCTCGGGCGTGCCGAACGTGGCCTGCTCGGAGGCGACGATCAGATCGCACGCCAGCGCGATGCCGAGCGCCCCGGCGAGCACGTGCCCGCGCACGGCGCACAGCGTGGGCTTGCCGAGCGCGCCGATCAGCCGGAACAGCTCGACGAAGCGCTCGGAGCCGATGTGCTTCTCGACCAGGGGCACGTCCTGCGCGAACCCGCCCAGGTTCGCGCCCGAGGAGAACGTCTTCTCGTGCGACGAGGCCAGCACCACGCAGCGCGCCCGCTCTTCGTCGCGCGCGCGGGCGAGCG
>DASZFR010000025.1:0-22435 GCA_035939635.1 Solirubrobacteraceae bacterium | reverse complement strand
CGGGGCGACGTACGCGATCGAGTTCGGCACGCGCCGCTGACGGGGTGATCGAGCGGGTCCCGGCGGCGCCCGCGTGTCGCCTACAGGCTCAGGGGCGCCTGCCCGAGCGATCCGCGGTGCGCCGTGGCACGCGACCGCCCTCGGCGCCGAGCTCCGAGGCGGGGCCGCCCGTCGCGGAGAGCCCCAGCACGCGCATCGCCTTGAGGCCGAGGCTGAGCTTCTCGCGCCCATCGCTCGAGCTCACATCGAGGCCGGAGAGCTCGCGCACGCGCTCGAGGCGGTAGTAGATCGTGTGGCGGTGCGTGAACAGCCGTTGGGCGGTGCCGGCCACGTTGCCGTCGGCCTCCAGGAACGCCTCGAGCGTTCCCACCAGGTCGGTCTCGTACTGGTTGTCGTAGGCGACGAGCGGCTCCACGGTCTCGTTGTAGAAGCGCTGCAGCTCCTGCGGGTTCTCGCTCATCGCCGACAACAGCAGGCGGTAGGCCCCCGTCTGCTCGAACGCCAGCGGCGCGCTGTCGGGCGCTCCCTCGGCGACGTTCGCGGCCAGTAGCGCCTCGCTCGCCGCACGCGCGAGCTCGCCTGGTTCGTGCGCGATGCGGCTGCGGCCGATCGCAAACGTGCACCCCGGCAACCCCGCCTCCAGCTCGCGCTTGACCGCTTCCGCGGCGCGCGCCGCGACCTGCTCCTGGCCGCCGGGGACGAGCAGCAGGACCTCGGCGCCCGGCCCCGCATCGCGCTCGGCGAGCGCCGCGATCGAGCGGCTCGCGACGGCGCGCGCCCCGCGCTGGGCCACCGCGCGCACGCGCCCGCGCCAGCCCTCATCGGCGGGCGTCTGCGGGTGGGCGCGGGCGACGACCATGCTCGCGCCCTCGGCGAGGTCCAGCGACAGCTCCTTCGCGCGCGCAGAAAGCTCCGCGGGCGAGGTGGCCTCGCCGGCCACCACGACGCCCAGGAAGTCTGCGGCGGCCGACTCCGACATGCGCTCGGGCGCGCGCACGCGCTCCACCTCGGAGGCAATCAGCGTGGTGAGCAGCCGTTGCAGCGTCGCGCTCGGTTGCGTGGAAGCGCGCACGTAAAGCGTGCCTACGACCGAATCCGCAACGCGCAGCGGCAGCGTGCTGACGCCCTTGCCCTGCGCCAGCAGCGCGCGCTCCTCGGCCGGCGACGCGGCCGCCACGGCCAGCGTCGCGCCCCACGCGTCGGTCACCGCGAGGCTGGCATTCAGCGCCTTGGCGGCCGCCCTGACCACCTCGGGCAGCCCGGCGCCCGACTCGACCGCCTCGGTGATCGCGTCCAGCGCCGCGAGCTCTGACACGGCGCTAGCCCCAGAAGTACACGACGGCGAGCGCCCCCGCTACGCCGGCGCCCACGAGCACGGCGAGCACGTACAGCGACAGCACGGTCGCCGCCAGGCGCTCCCACAGCCGCGAATACGCGTTCCACGCCGGCATCAGGATCAGGCCCGCGTACAGCGCAAGGCCAAACGTGCCCGCGCACACGGCAACCAATGCGTCTATCGTCGTTCGGCTCATCGTCTGGCCAGTGATTGTGACGCACGCGCCCGTCGCCTGGCGAGCGCGAACGGGGCTCAGCCAGCCACCCGAGCGGGCGCGGGCGTCGCGCGCACGCGGGCAGAGCCGGCCGTGACCGAGCGCGCGCGCAGCACCGCTGGCACGCGGCCGCTCAGCAGCGCCGCCGCGCGGCGCGCCTGCCCGCGCGCGCCGGGGCCCGCGAACGCGGCCACCACGGTGGGACCGGAGCCGCTGACGAAGCTCGCGTGCGCCCCTGCCTGGCGCGCCGCGGCGAGCACGCGCTCGACCGCGGGCTGCAGCGAGCACGCGGCGCGCTGCAGATCGTTGTGCAGCAGCCGCGCTTCGGGCAGCGGCGCGCCGCCGGCGAGCGCCTGGCGCAGCTCCGTGGCGCGCCGCGCGAGCAGCCGCCTGGAGCGTGGCAGGCCGAGACGGTCGGCCTCGCGGTACACCGCGGCGGTCGACAGCCCGCCGGCCAGCGGCAGCACCAGCAGCTCCAGCGGCGCACTCGGGGCCGGCAGGCGCTCCAGGCGCTCGCCCGCGCCGCCGGCAAGCCAGCGCCCGGGCGCGACCTGCGCGGGCACGTCTGCGCCCAGCGACTGTGCGATATCGGCCAGCAGGCGGGCGTCGCCCACCCCGCAGGCGCGGCGCAGCAGCCGCAGCGTGGCAGCGGCGTCGGCCGAGCCGCCGCCGAGCCCGGCGGCCACGGGGATGCGCTTGACGATCGTCAGGCGCTGGGGCGCGCGCGGGCGCCCGGTCGCCTCCCTGAACGCTCGCAGCGCGCGCGCCGCGAGATTCTCATCCGCGTCGCCGGGCACGCCCGGGCAGCGGATCTCGTCGCCGCCGGACGCCGCAGCGCAGGGCGCCAGCGTCAGCTCGTCGGCCAGCGAGATCGACTGCATGACCGACACCAGCTCGTGGCGTCCGTCGGAGCCGCGCACCGGCCCCAGCCACAGCCCGAGGTTGACCTTCGCCGGCGCCGCAGCGCGCAGCGCGCTCATTGCGCCAGCCGCGTGGCGAGCGCCCTGAAGTCCTCGGCCGACAGGCGCTCGGCGCGCGCGTCGGGGGGGTGCGAGAGCGCCACCAGCGCACCGCGCACCTGCTCGCGCGAGGCGGCGCAACCGCCGGCTAGCGCGAGCGACCCCGCGAGCGTCTTGCGCCGGTGCGCGAACGCGCCGGCCACCAGCGCCCGCAGCTGCGGCGTGACCTGTGCGGCGGGGCCGCGTCGGCGCAGCCGCACCAGCGCCGAGTCCACGTGTGGCGGGGGGTAAAAGACGCTGCGCGGCAGCACGCGCAGGAGCTCCACGTTGCACGAGAGCTGCGCGAGCACCGAGGACACGCCGTAGACGCGGCTGCCCGGAGCGGCGGCGAGCCGTTCGCCAACCTCGCGCTGCACCATCGCCACCCACAGCGACACGCTCGGCAGCTCCTCGGTGGTGCGCAGCAGCACACCAGCCGCGATGCCGTAGGGCAGGTTCGCCACCACCTTGCGCGGGGGCGGGCGCAGCTGCGCGAGCGCGAGGCGCATCGCATCGCCCCAATGCACGCTCACGTTCTCGCGCGCGCCCACCGCGTCGCCGAGCGCGTCGCGCAAGCGCTCGTCGACCTCCACCACATGCACGTGCGCGACGCGCTCGGCGAGGTACTCCGACAGCACTCCCAGCCCGCCGCCGATCTCCAGCACCACGTCGTCGCTGCGCAGCGCCGCCGCGCGCCCGATCACCCCGAGGATGTTGTCGTCGACGAGAAAGTTCTGGCCCAGGTCGCGATCGGGGCGCACGCCGAAGCGGCGCAGGCGCCGCAGGCTCGCCTGGCGCGGCGCGTCGGCCACGGCGCTCAGCTCCATCCGAACACGCGCGCGGCGTTGCGCTCGACCGCCGCCTCGAGCTCGCCCGGCTCGTGGCCACGGACGTTCGCGACGAAATCGAGTGTGTGACACACGAACGCCGGCTGGTTGCGCTCCTTGCGCACCGCCTGCGGCGTGAGGTAGGGCGCGTCGGTCTCCAGCAGCAGCCGGTCGTCGGGCACGCGCTGCGCGGCCTCGGCGAGCGCGGACGCGCTCGGGTAGGTGACGTTGCCGGCGAACGAGATCTGATACCCGCGCTCCAGGCACTCGTCGAGCCGCTCGGGCATCGAGAAGCAGTGCATCACCACGCTCACCCCCTCTGCTTCAGCCGCGAGCTGCGCCAGCGTCTGCTCCTCCGCCGCGCGCGTGTGGATCACAAGCGGCTTGTGCGCCTCGCGCGCGATCGCGATCTGCGCTGCGAACGCGCGCTGCTGGTCGGCGAGCGGCGCGCCCTCCCGGTAGAGGTCGATGCCGGTCTCGCCGATCGCCACGCAGCGAGGGTGCGCCGCGAGCGCGCGCAGCTCTGCGAGGTCGGCCTCGTCAAAGCCTTTGGCGGCGTTGGGGTGGCGCCCCACCGCGGCATACACCTGTGGAAAAGCCTCCGCCGCGGCGAGCGCGGCTCGGCAGGACGCGCCGTCGATCCCGATCGTGAGCATCAGCCCCACGCCGGCCGCCTCGGCCGCCGCCACGAGCGCTGCCGGCTCCTGCTCGCAGAGGTCCAGGTGCGTGTGCGAGTCGATCACTGAAAGCGCGCCGCGTCAGGCGACCTTCGGAAACAGCGGCTCGAGAGCGCTCACGCGCTCCACGCCGCCGGCGGCGAGCGCGGCGCCGGTGAGCGCGGTGTCGGGGCGGCCGAGCGCGCCCAACAGGCGCTCGCAGCTCGCCGGCATGTACGCCCACAACAGCACCGCCAGCGAGCGCAGTCCCTCGACGAGCGTGCGCAGTACGCGATCGAGGTCTTCGCCGCGGTCCGGTTCGGCCGCGAGGCGCCACGGAGACTGCTCCTCCACGTAGCGGTTCAGCCGGCGCACCCGCTGCCAGATCTCCTCCAGTGCGAGCGTCAGCTCGGCGCGGTCGATCAGCTCGCTCACCCGCTCGGGCAGCGCGTCGAAGTCACGCGCCAGCGCGTCGTCGAGCGGACCCGGCGCAAGCTGCCAGTCGCGGTAACGCCCGACCATAGCCAGCGTGCGGCTTGCGAGATTGCCGAGCTCGTTGGCGAGCTCTGTCTCGTAGCGCAGCTCGAACGCGGCGCTCGACACCGAGCCGTCCTGGCCGAAGGGCACCTCGCGTAGAACGTAGAAGCGCAGCGCGTCCACGCCGAAGCGCTCGATCACCGCGAACGGATCAAGCACGTTGCCCAGTGACTTGCTCATCTTCTCGCCGTCCAGCAGCAAATAGCCGTGCACGAAGAGGCGGCGCGGCAGCTCGATCTCCGCGGCCATCAACAGCGCCGGCCAGTACACCGCGTGAAAGCGCAGGATGTCCTTGCCGATCAGGTGAAAGTTCGCCGGCCAGAACCGCGCGGTGAGGTCTTCGCCCTCACGGGCGTACGACAGCGCGCTGTAGTAATTGAGCAGCGCGTCAAACCACACGTAGAACACGTGCTCACTGTCCCACGGCACGCGCACGCCCCAGGTCAGTTTGTGGCGCGTCAGCGGCACGTCGCGCAACCCCGAGCGGATGAACGACAGCGCCTCGTTGTAGCGCGTGCGCGGCGACACGAAGTCCTCGCGCTCCGCGTAGAGCTGCTCGAGCTGCGCCTGGAAGGCCGACAGCTTGAAGAAGTAGTTGTCCTCCTGCTCGCGCGTGAGCTCGATGTGGTGAATCGGGCAACGGTTGCCTTCCTCGATCTCGTTGTCGGACTTGAAGTCGGCGCAGCGCGGGCAGTACCAGCCTTCGTAGGTGCCCTTGTAGACAAAGCCGTTGTCGCGCACGCGCGAGAGCACCTCCTGCACCTTTGCTTCGTGGGGCGCGTCGGTGGTGCGGATGAAGAAGTCGTTGCTCGCCTCGATCTGCGGCGCCAGCGCGCGGAAGCGCTGCGAGTTGCGGTCCGCGAGCTCCTGCGGCTCGAGCCCCAGCGCGTGAGCTGCGTCGGCCACCGGCTCCCCGTGCTCGTCGGTGCCGGTGAGGAAGAACACCTCCTCGCCGCGCTGGCGATGGTGGCGCGCCATCACGTCGGCGGCGATCGTGGTGTAGGCGTGCCCCAGGTGTGGCGCCGCGTTGACGTAGTAGATCGGGGTGGTCACATAGAACGACATCGCGCGCAGGCTACCGGCGCGCCGGCGCCCCGGCGGGGCTGCGCTGCTGTGCCGCAGCGCGGTACAGCTCGTTCGCGCGCGCGCCGGTGAGGCGCGCGACCACCGCCGCAGCGGGGCGCGCACGCGCGCCCGCCTCGATGAGCGCGGCAAGCGCGCCGAGCGCTTCGTCGTCCCGCAACGGTTGCGCCGCCGCGCCGATCACCAGCACGACCTCGCCGCGCTGGGCGCCCGGGTTTTGGCGGTAGTGCTGCGCGAGCTCCGCCGCGCTGCCGCGGCGCACCTCTTCGTGGAGCTTGGTCAGCTCGCGGCACACCGCCGCCGGGCGCTGCGCATCGAGCTCTGCGAGCAGCGCCAGCGTGCCCGCCAGCCGCCGTGCGGACTCAAACGCCACAAGCGTGTGCCTGGCGCCGGCGAAGAGCCTGGTGCGCGGCTCGGCAGCACGCGGCAGAAAGCCCACAAAGCACCAGCGATCGGGTGGCAGTCCCGACGCCACGAGCGCGGTCGTCACCGCGCTGGGCCCGGGCAGCACCTCTACCGGCAGGTCCGCCTGCACGCATGCGTGCACGAGCGCGTACCCGGGATCGGCGAGCAGAGGTGTGCCCGCGTCCGAGACCAGCGCCACCACTTCGCCCGCGCGGATGCGCGCCACGAGCTCGCCGCTGCGCCGCTGTTCGTTGTGCTCGTGCAGGCTCACGAGCGCCCGGCGTAGGCCATGGCGCTTGAGCAGCAGCCCCGTGTGGCGCGTATCCTCGCACGCGACCACGTCCGCGCTCGCGAGCGCTTCGAGCACCCGCAGCGTCACGTCCTGCATGTTGCCGATCGGCGTGGGGCACACGACGAGACGCCCAACTGCGCCCGGCGAATGGGTCATCAAGCAAATATAGGGTCAGGGCAGCCCCTCCCATGACCCCCGAGCGCCCGCCCACTCCACCCCCGTACACGCGCTATCGCGCTGGCCCACGGTTCTTGCCGCGGCGCGAGCGCAGCGCGCTGCGCCCGCCGCCGCGCGCCGGCGAGCTGCTGCAGCGGTGGCGAGAGCGCCTCACGCCCAAACGCGTGCTGCTGGGACTGCTCGCCCTGATCGCCGGCTGGCTTTTGCTCTCGCTGGCGCTGTTTTTGATCAGCTCGCACTTCGAGCGCAGCTCGCCGCCGGCCGACGTCGCGCAGGCGCTGGACCCCGCGGGGTATCCGCTCACGTCCGCCAACAACATCCTCGTGCTCGGCTCCGACCGCCGCCAGAAGAACAGCAAGGAACCCGGCGCGACAACAAGCGGGCCGAGCCGCTCGGACACGATCATGCTGATCCGCACCGGCGGGGGCCACGCGGCGCGGCTGTCGATCCCGCGCGACACGGTTGTCGAAATCCCGGGTCACGGCCTGCAGAAGATCAACGCCGCCTACGCCTTCGGGGGGCCCGCGATGTCGATCTCGGTGATCAAGAGCTGGCTCGGGATCCCGATCAACCACCTGGTTGAAGTGAACTTCGAAGACCTGCCCCAGCTGGTGGACGCGATGGGCGGCGTGGACTACACCGGCGACTGCGTTGTCGCGCGTCTCGACGGGGGCTTTCGCAACGGCGGCTACACGCTGCGCCTGTCCAAGGGCACCCACCACCTCGACGGCAAGGCCGCGCTGGCGCTGGCGCGCGCCAGAGACAACTTGTGCCGTCCCAACGAGACCGACCTGCAGCGCACCGAACACCAGCAGGCGCTGTTCACGGCGATGAAGAGCCGGCTGCTGTCGGTGTCGAGCTTCTTTCGCCTGCCGTGGATCGCATGGAACGCACCTCCCGCGGTCATCTCCGACATGAGCGCAGAGACGCTGCTGGGCGTCTTCGGCTCGCTGGCCACGTCGGGCACGCCACCGGTGCGCGTGCTCAAACCCGACAGCACCTTCCGGCTACCCGGCGGCGAAGAAGGCCTGCACGTCTCGGAATCCGAACGCCACGCGGCCGTCGCGCAGTTCATGCGCGGGTGAGCCCGCGACGCCGCGACTAGGAGCCGCTGGAGACCGTCGAGGAGGCTTTCTTGGAAGCGCCGCCGGCGCCGTCGGCCGACTTGGAGGTGCCGTCCTTGCCCGCGTCCTTCTTCTTGTCGGAGCTCTTGTCGGAGCTGCTCGACGCGCCGTCGCCGCCCCCCTCGGCCGCCGCCACCGTCTCGCGCTCGCGCCGGCGGCTGCCGTAGTCGGTGGAGTAGAAGCCCTTGCCCTTGAAGTGCACGGCCGGCGGGTGCAGCACGCGTTCCACCGGCACACCCGTGTCGGGGTCCACCTCCAGCGGGTCGTCGCTGAAGGACTGCTGAAGCTCAAACGTCGTGCCGTCCGGCCGCCGGTACTCATAAATCGGCATTGGCACTCGATTATAGGAGTGCCAACCGCGCCGATTTCAAGCGCGCAGCTACGCGCCCAGCAGCGCTCGCGCGGCGGCGATGCCCGCCGCCACGGTGGCCGTGAAGTCGCGCTCGGGCTCGGACAGCATGTGCAGCGCGAGCCCGTCAGCGAGCGAGAACAGCACCTCGGCCACCTCTTCGGGGGCCGCCTGCAGATGCAGGATGCCCTCGCGCTGGCCGGCGTCGAGCATTGCCGCGACGTGGCGGCGGGTGCTGCGCATCAGCTCGGCGTACTGCAGGGCGATGTCCTCGTTGCGGCGCGAGAGCGAGAACAGCTCGAAGATCAGCGTGAGCAGTTCGGGCTCATCGCGCACCATGTGCTGCAGGTTGTCGGCCATCAGCTCGATGAAGTCGTCCGCGCTGCGCGCGGAGGAGACCTGGCGCTCGAGGATCTCCATGCGCAGCTCACAGTCGCGCCGCACCGCCTGCACCAGCAGCTGCTCCTTGGTGCCGAAGTAGTAGTGCAGCAGGCCGCGCGAAACGCCCGCTTCGCGCGCCACGTGGTCAAACGTCGAGCCCGTCGTGCCGCGCAGCGCCACGCTGCGGCGCATCGCCTCGATTATGCGCTGCGCCTTCTCGCCCGACAGCGAGCGCCCAGCGGCCGCGATCGCAGGCGCCGGCGCGTCGCCGGCGCCGTTGCGCGCACGCGCCCGCTCTGCAGCGATCACGTTCATCGCCAACGCGGCGTGCGCGCGCGGATCAGGCCGCCGGCGCGCCCGTCGGCGCCGGCTCGCTCGGCGCGGTGGTCGAGCTGTAGTCGAACTCCTCCTCGGCGCCGAACAGCAGGTCGAGGACCTTGGAGCGCAGGCTCTCGTTGAGCGCGAGTGCCAGCGCCGCGCCGACGATCACGACCAGCAGGGTGCCACCCATCCCGCCGCGCCGGCGCCGCCGGGGCGGGCTGCGCAGGGCAGTCGATGCTTCGCGCAGGGCGTTTGCGGCCTCCTTGAGTTCACGCTGCAGCTTGCGGTCCTCAAACAGAGCCTGTGCCGCGGGCTTGCCGTTTGTCATCCGTCCGTAGGCGTTGCGCGCCGCGCCGTATGCGGTGAGCAGCGTGCCCCGCAGTTCTTCGTCCTGCATCAGACGCTGCAGGTAGCGGTTGCGCTGCGCGGCTCGCACAGCTTCTCCGGCTTGGCCGATCCTGTCCTTCGCTGCCATCTGCGCACCTCGTCTTGTGGGAAAGCGTTGGCTGGTGCGCTCAATATACCCGCGCCGCCGCCACGCCGATCGCTCCTCAGGCGTGCAGCGAGGCCTGCTCCTGCGCCGAGGGAAACGCCCACGCGGCGCGGGTGCGCAGCTCAGTGCGGAACACCAAGCGAAGCTGCGGCGGCGGCCGCAGCTGGGCCTCGTGGGGCCGGTAGGTCGCGCACGGCTCTGACTGTGCGAGCGCGCAGAGGAGGTTGCGCCGAAAGTAACAGTCCTCGCAACTCACTTTGGGCATGGAAGTCTTGCCCTTCGTACCGGCCACACCGCCCCCTCGATCATCAGGATTGACTCGAAGTCAGCTCGCGAGATCAAACCATCGCAACAGGATCGCAACAACCCCCTCCTCGACGATCAGCGCGCAAATCGCAGCGAAAAGCGCCGCTTGTCTGCAATTAGGAGCGCCAGCGTCACGAACGTGTGACAAGGCGCCGCGCCAAGCGCCCCGGCGCGCTCGTAACCCGCAGCCGCGGGCGCGCCGTCATCATCTGCGCCCATGCGCGCATTGGTCACCGGCGCCAGCGGCTTCGCCGGCTCGCTGCTCGTGCCGCGGCTGCTGCGCGAGGGCCACGAGGTCGTCGCGCTCAGCCGCGACCCCGCCCACCTGGCGGAGCTGCCGGACGATCTAGCGGCGCCGTTTGTCGACGGCGAGGTTCAGATCGTGCGCGGCGACGTGCTCACCGGCGAGGGGCTCGCGCAGGCGATGTCCGGCGTGCACGTCGCCTACTACCTGATCCACTCGATGGAGCGGGCCGCCGGCGGCAGCGCGTTTGCCCTGCGCGACCGCATCGGCGCCCGCGCCTTCGCCGCGCAGGCGCGCGGCTCGGGCGTGCGACGAATCGTCTATCTCGGCGGCCTGCTCCCCGGCGCCCGCAGCGCCCAGCCGCTGAAGGACGGCGGCGGGCGCAACGGCTCGGCCGAGCACGCGCGGCTGTCGCCGCATCTGGAGAGTCGCCTCGCCGTAGAGCGGATCCTGCTCGACGCGGTGCCAGACTCGGTGGCACTGCGCGCATCGATAGTGATCGGCGCGCGCTCGCGCTCCTTTCGGCTGCTCGTGCACCTCGTCGAGCGTATGCCCGTGCTCACGCTGCCCTCCTGGCAGCGGTTTCGCACGCAGCCGATCGACGAGCGCGACATGATCGAGATGCTCGCCGCCGCCGCCGCCGCCGACGTGGGCGGCCAGTCGCTCGACGCGCCCGGGCCGGAGGTGCTCAGCTACGGCCAGATGATCGCGCGTATCGCCGAGCTGATGATGGTGCGCCGGCCCGCGATCGGGCTTCGTCTTGCGATGACGCCGCTCACGGCGCGCGTCGCAGCCGCGATCGCGGGCGAGGAGCCCGAGCTGGTGCTGCCGCTGATGGGCAGCCTCAGCGCCGATCTGCTCGCAGCCGACCACCGTGCCGCGTCGCTGCTCGGCGTGAGCTTGCACTCGTTTGACTCCGCGGTTGAACATGCGCTCGGCGAGTGGGAAGAGCGCGAACCGCTGGCGGCGCGGTGATAGACCGGTGTGACTACACGAGCGCCTGCCGCGAGCATCGCAGTCGCTCAGCGTCGGTGGGTAGCCAGTGAGCGTGGTCACGGCGTGCACTGACATAGCCACCGCCCCCGCGCGCGTGTGGGCGGTGGTCATGGACCCGGCAAAGCTCGAGAAGTGGGTCACCATTCACCGCCGCCTGGTGGCGGCCGACTCGGCGCCGCCCCGCGTGGGGTTCGAGATGGAGCAGGTGATTCATCTGCGCGGTGTGAGCGTGCACGTTCACTGGACGCTCGTCGCTTGCGACGCGCCCGAGCTGGCTGTGTGGGAGGGCAGGGGCCCGGCCCGCTCGCGCGCTCACACCGAATACCGCCTCGCCGCGAACAACGGCGGCACGCGTTTTGACTATCGCAACGAGTTTCACGCACCGCTGGGGCCGCTCGGCGCCGTGGTCAGCCGAGCGCTCGCGCGCGGCATGCCCCAACGCGAGGCCACACGCTCACTTGAGCGTTTGCGTGCATACCTCGAAAAGACTTCTACCTAAGCGACTAGTGTAAGGTGGTCACCCAATCGTTAGCTCACCCATCAGGTGAAAACCAATCAAGAGGATGGATCGTGAACGACTTCCTTGAGCAGAAGCGCCAAGAGATAACCAAGCGGCTGCGCGAACTCAAACCTGCGGTGGAGGAGCACGGCCGCCTGCAAGCTGCCGCCGCGGCCCTCGCCAAAGTGCGCCCCGCAAGCTCGGGCGCCTCCGCCGCCGCAACTACTCGCCGTCGCGGTCCTGGACGTCCGCGCGGGTCTGGCACGAAAGCCAAAGCCACCACCCGCGCAACCGCCACCAAAGCGCGCAAAAAACCCGGCAGGCCGCCCGGCACCGGGCGCCGGCGCGCCGGGCGCCGCAAAGGCAGTGGGACGCGCGCCGCGCAGGCGCTGTCCTTCGTGCAGGGCCAGCCGGGAATCACGATTCCCGAGCTCGCGGCGAAGATGGGGATAAAGCAGAACTACCTCTACCGCGTGCTGCCCGGTCTCGAAACTGAAGGCAAGGTGACCAAGAAAGGGCGCGGCTGGTTCCCGAAGGGTTGACGCGTCAAGCGACGCATTGCACGTCAGCGAGGGCGCGCCGCGGCAGGCGCGCCCTCGCTTTTTTCATCTTCTAAATCAGAGCCTGCTGCGCGACCATGTCGCGCTCGTCGATCAGCTCCGCCACAGATGCGTCGATCTTGGCGCGCGAGAAGTCGTCGATGTCAAGTCCCTGCACGATCGACGAGCTGCCCTGCTCGCATGTACAGGGAAAGCCGCATATGAGCCCCTCGGGCACTCCGTAGGAGCCGTCCGAGGGCACCCCCATCGACACCCAGCGTCCGCCGCTGCCGCCCACCCAGTCCCAGGTATGCTCGATCGCCGCGTTCGCCGCCGAGGCAGCGCTGGACGCGCCCCGCGCCTCGATGATCGCGGCGCCGCGTTTGCCCACGTTTGGCAAAAACTCCTGCTCGATCCATTCCTGGTCGTCCACCAACTTCGCCGCCTGCTCGCCCCGCACCTGTGCGTGAAACAGATCTGCGTACATCGTCGGCGAGTGATTACCCCACACACCCATCTGAGTGATGTCGCTCACCGGCACCGCGAGCTTTGACGCGAGCATCCCGACGGCGCGGTTGTGATCGAGGCGCATCATCGACGTGAACCGCTCCGCCGCGATGTCCGGCGCGTTGCGCATCGCGATCAGGCAGTTGGTGTTGGCGGGATTGCCCACCACGAGCACTTTCACGTCGGACGCCGCGCGCTCGTTCAGCGAGCGGCCCTGCACGGTGAAGATCTTGCCGTTCTCTCCCAGCAGCTCCGCGCGCTCCATGCCCTTGGTGCGCGGCCGCGAGCCGACCAGCAACGCCACGTTGACGCCGTCGAACGCGTCGTCGGGCCGGTCGTGCAGATCCAGGTTCTCCAGCAGCGGAAACGCGCAGTCGACAAGCTCCATCGCCACTCCCTCGAGCGCGGGCATCGCCTGCGGGATCTCGAGCAGGCGCAGGTCCAGTGGCTGGTCGGGGCCCAGCAGCTGTCCGCTGGCGATGCGAAACACGATGCTGTAGCCGATCTGTCCGGCCGCACCCGTGACGGCGACGCGAACCGGCGTCATGCGCCGGTCACCTCGCTGTCGCCCGCGCACGCGGCGCGCGCGATCTTTCGATGATCAGAAGTGTGTGTTGTGCTCACGCTTAGTGTCTCCCGGTTGAAGGCCTCAAGAATGCTGCGCAGTTAACCGCACGCCCGCTCACGCCAGCGCCCGGCGCAGGTTCTGCTCGATCGAGTCCAAGAACTCCTCCGTGGTCTGCCACGACTGGTCGGGCCCAACCAGCAGCGCCAGGTCTTTTGTCATCTTCCCTTCTTCCACCGTCTCCACGCACACGCGCTCGAGCGTCGTCGCAAAGTCGCTCACCTCGGGCGTATCGTCCATGCGCCCGCGCGCGGCAAGCCCCCTGGTCCACGCGAAGATCGAGGCGATCGGGTTGGTCGACGTCGGCTTTCCCTGCTGGTGCAGGCGGTAGTGGCGCGTGACGGTGCCGTGCGCCGCCTCGGCCTCCACGGTGTTGCCGTCGGCGCTCATCAGCACGCTCGTCATCAGCCCCAGCGAGCCGAACCCCTGCGCCACGCTGTCTGACTGCACGTCGCCGTCGTAGTTCTTGCACGCCCACACATAACCGCCTTCCCACTTCAGCGACGCGGCAACCATGTCGTCGATCAGGCGGTGTTCATAGCTGATGCCGGCCGCCTCGAAGTCGGCCCTGAACTCGGCCTCGTAGATCTCGGCGAAGATGTCCTTGAAGCGGCCGTCGTAGCGCTTGAGGATCGTGTTCTTCGTCGACAGGTACACCGGCAGGCCGTGCTGGAGCCCGTAGCGCAGCGACGCGCGCGCGAAGTCTTCGATCGAGGAGTCGAGGTTGTACATCGCCATCGCGATGCCGCCGCCGGGAAAGTCATACACGTCGAGCTCGGTCGGCTCGCCGCCGTCGGCCGGGGTGAAAGTGAGAGTGAGCCTGCCCTCGCCCGCGACCACCATGTCGCTGGCGCGGTACTGGTCGCCGAACGCGTGGCGGCCGATGACGATCGGCTTCTTCCAGCCGGGAACCAGTCGCGGGATGTTGGCGATCACGATCGGTTCGCGAAAGATCACACCGCCGAGGATGTTGCGAATCGTGCCGTTGGGCGAGCGGTACATGTGCTTGAGCGAGAACTCCGTCACGCGAGCCTCGTCGGGCGTGATCGTCGCGCACTTCACGCCCACTCCGTGGCGCTTGATCGCTTCGGCCGCCGCCACCGTGATCGCGTCTTCGGTGGCGTCGCGGCTCTGGATGCTGAGGTCGTAGTAGTCGAGCTCGACGTCGAGGTGGGCGAGGATCAGCCGCTCGCGGATGTAGGCCCAGATGATCCGCGTCATCTCGTCGCCGTCGAGCTCCACCAGCGGGGTGCGTACCTTGATCTTGCTCACGCGTCGCGATGCTATCTGCACGCCGATCGCGGGCGCGGCGCCGCATCTGCTTCACTTCACCCATGGCCACCGTCTCGCAGGCTCACGGCGAGCAAGCCGCGCCGTGGCGCACGCACGAGGTGTTCAACCAGGCGCCGCCGCTGGACGGGCTGGACCTGTACTCGAGCAACGTGGCGCTGGTCGAGGCCGTGCACCGCGAGGGCGCCGGCTGGGTCCACGAGCGCGCCGCAGAGCTCGGACGCTTCCTGGGCGGCGAGCCGCAGGAATGGGGGCGGCTTGCCAACGAGAACCGCCCCGTGCTGCGCACCCACGACCGCTTCGGGCACCGCGTCGACGAGGTCGAGTTTCACCCCGCCTGGCACAGCCTGATGAAAATGGGGGTGGAGAACGAGCTTCACTCGCTGCCATGGACGAGCGACCAGGCATGCGCGCACACCGCGCGCGCGGCGCTGTACATGACCGCGATGCAGGCCGAGGCGGGCTACTGCTGCCCGATCACGATGACCTTCGCGATCGTGCCGGCGCTGCGCGCGCAGCCCGAGCTCGCGGCCGAGTGGGAGCCGCGCCTGATGTCGCGCAGCTATGACCCGCGCCTGGTGGCGCCCGGCGCCAAGCCCAGCGCGATCTCCGGCATGGCCATGACCGAGAAGCAGGGCGGATCGGACGTGCGCGCCAACACCACCGTGGCGGTGCCGCTCAACGGCGGCGGCGGCGGCGCGGAGTACGAGATCACCGGCCACAAGTGGTTCTGCTCGGCGCCGATGTCAGACATATTCCTCGTGCTCGCGCAGACCGACGAGGGCGTGTCGTGCTTTCTGTTGCCGCGCATACTCGCCGACGGCAGCCGCAACGCTTTTCACATCCAGCGCCTCAAGGACAAGCTCGGCAACCACTCAAACGCGTCCGGCGAGATCGAGCTGCACGGCGCGTGGGCCCAGATGGTCGGCGAGCCCGGGCGCGGCGTGCCCACCATCATCGAGATGGTCGGGCACACCCGGCTTGACTGCGTGATCGGCTCCGCCGCGGGCATGCGCACGGGCGTGCTGCGCGCGGTGCACCACACAAGCCACCGCAAGGCCTTCGGCAAGCTGCTGGTGGAGCAGCCGTTGATGCGCAACGTGCTCGCGGACCTGTGCGTGGAGTCAGAGGCCACCACCGCGCTGGCCATGCGCCTCGCGCGCGCCTACGACGAAGCCGACGCCGACGCGAGCGCCGGCGAGAACGACTCTGACGCCCAGCTGTTCAAGCGCCTCGCGACCGCCGTCGGCAAGTACTGGACCTGCAAGCGCGCCCCCAACCACGCCTACGAGGCGATGGAGTGCCACGGCGGCAACGGCTACGTGGAGGAGTCCGGCATGCCGCGGCTGTACCGCGAGGCGCCGCTGGCCTCGATCTGGGAGGGGTCTGGCAACGTGATGAGCCTCGACGTGCTGCGCGCGCTGGCGCGCTCGCCCCGCGCGTTCGAGGTCTACCTCGCCGAGGTCGAGCTCGCCCAGGGCGCAGACCGCCGCCTCGACGACCGCGTCGGGCGGCTGCGCGAGCACTTCGCCGACCCGCAAACGCTCGAGACCCGCGCGCGGCGCGTGGTCGAAGACATGGCGCTGTGCCTGCAGGGATCGCTGCTGGTGCGCAACGGGCCCGCCGCGGTGGCGGACGCGTTCTGCGCCTCGCGCCTGGGCGGCGAAGGCGGCCTCGAGTACGGCACGCTGCCCGCCGGCAGCGACTTCGAGGCGATCGTGGCGCGCGGGCGCGCGCACACCGCCTGAGCGTCGGCGCGCGCGGCGACGCGAGCGCCCGGCGGCTCGCTGCCGGGAAGCGCTGTCTTCGGCCATACCATTGAACTGATGGCACCGCGCACGAACTTCCAGCTCGCTCGCATCTTTGGCATCCGCATCGGCGTGGGGATCAGCTGGTTCTTCGTGGTGTTCTTCTTCATCTTCGTCGTCACCGGGCCGTTTCACGAAATGCTCGGCGGCTCGCGCACCACCGCCTACCTCGTGGCGGTCGCCTCGGTCCTGTCGTTCTTCGCCTCGCTCGTGCTGCACGAGCTCGGCCACGCGCTGGTCGCGCGACGCAACGGCCTGCCCGTCGCGGGCATCGACCTGTGGGCGCTCGGCGGCATGACGCGCAGCGGCGAGCCCGAGACGCCGGGGATGGAGTTTCGCATCGCCGCCGCGGGGCCGGCCGTGACGCTCGCGGTGATCGTGCTGTGCACGCTCGCGGGTCAGCTCACCGCCAACCCGAACCACTTCATCAAAGCCGCGCTCGCGAGCTCCGGCGTGCACGCCACGCCGGAGCTTGTGTGGCTGAGCTGGGTTGCCACGATCAACGCGCTCGTGCTCGTCTTCAACCTCATCCCCGCCTTCCCGCTCGACGGCGGCAGGATCGCGCACGCCGCCATCTGGTGGCGCACGGGCGACCGCAACCGCGCCACCAACGTAAGCGGGCGCATGGGCCAGGGGTTTGCGGTGGTGATCGGGCTGCTGGGGCTGGCCGGCGTGGCCAGCGGCACTTCCAGCGGGCTGCTGGCGCTGCTGCTCGCCTTCTTTCTCTACCAGTCGGCCAGCGTCGCTGTCGCGCAGGGCGCCCTCGGCAGCCGCATCGAGAGCCTCACCGTGGCCGACGTGATGGACCGCGAGCCGGTCACGATCCCATCGTCGGCGACCCTGCTCGAGGCGCACGACGACTTCTTCGCGCGCTATCGCTGGCAGTGGTTTGCCGTGGTGGACCCCGCGCGGCGCTTTCTGGGCATCGTGCACGACCAACGCGTGGACGCCGAGATCTCGGCCGGGCGCCCCGCGCTGGCGGTGACCGAGGTGCTCGACGACACGGAGCCCGTACGCATCGACGAGGAGCAGCCGCTGCGCAGCCTGCTGGGCGCCGAGGGGCTGCCCCGCCTGGGCGCGATGGTGGCCGTCGACGAGCACGGCGTGCTCAAGGGCGTGGTCACGCTCGCGCAGGTGCGCCGCGCGCTGCGCCTGGCCACCTAGCGGCGGCGGGCGCCCGGCGGATCGGTGGTTGCCTTATAGAGTCTCCCCCCGCACGCCGGCGACCCCCCGGGGTGAAGACCGCAAACCCATGCCAGCACACGACGTTCTCATCATCGGCGCCGGCCTCGCCGGCCAGCGCGCCGCCCTCGCCGCCGCGTCCAGCGGCGCGAGCGTGGCCGTGATGAGCAAGGTGCACCCGGTGCGCTCGCACTCGGTCGCGGCCGCGGGCGGCATCAACGCAGCGATCAGCGTCGACGACGACTGGCGCTCACACGCCTATGACACGGTCAAGGGCTCTGACTTCCTCGGCGATCAGGACGCGATCGAAGTGATGTGCTCGGAGGCCCCCGCCGAGGTCATGCACCTGGAGCACATCGGCGTCACGTTTCACCGCAACGAGGCAGGCGAACTGGACCTGCGTGCGTTCGGAGGCGCTTCGATGAACCGCACCGCGTACGTCGCCGACATCACCGGCCAGGCGATGCTGCACGTGCTCTACGAGCAGCTGATGAGCCGCCATGAGAGCGTGGATACCTTCGAGGAGTGGTTCACCACCTCCCTGCAGCTGGACGGCGACGGGCGCTGCTGTGGCGTGATCGCGCGCGACGTGCGCAGCGGGCGCCTCGAGGCGTTCAGCGCCAAGAACGTGATCCTCGCCTGCGGCGGGGCTGGGCAGGCGTACGCGCCCACCACCAACGGGCTCATCGTCACCGGGGACGGCATCGCGCTCGCCTACCGCGTGGGCGCGCCGCTGATGGACATGGAGATGGTGCAGTACCACCCCACCACCCTCGTCGACAGCGGGATCCTCATCACCGAGGGCGCGCGTGGCGAGGGCGCGCACCTGCTCAACGCAAACGGCGAACGCTTCATGGAGAAGTCCGCGCCGAACAAGATGGAGCTCGCGTCGCGCGATGTGGTCTCGCGCGCGGAGCAGATCGAGATCGACGAGGGGCGCGGCGTGGGCCCCGACAAAACCGGCGTGTATCTCGACGTCACCGTGGTGCCGCGCAGGCGCACGCTCGAGGCTCTGCGCGAGATCGTCAACCTCGGCAAGGACTTCGCGGGCGTGGACATCACACGCGAACCGATCATCATTCGGCCCGGCCAGCACTACATCATGGGGGGCGTGAAGACCGACGTTGACGGACGTACCTCGATCGACGGCCTCTACGCCGCCGGCGAGGTGGCGTGCGTGTCGGTGCACGGTGGCAACCGGCTCGGCGCCAACTCGCTGCTGGACACGCTGATCTTCGGCCGCCGCGCCGGCGAACACGCTGCGGCGCGCGCCGCCAGCATGGGCATGCCACGCGCCAACGGCGCCGCGCAGCTGCGCCGCGACGGCGAGCTCATCGAATCGATCATTGCGCGCCCCCACGACGGCCGGCGCGTGTCTGAGATCAAGCAGGAGCTCGGCGAGGTGATGAACCGCGAGGCCGCCGTGTTCCGCAGCAAGGAGGGGCTCGAAAGCGCGCGCGAGACGATCGCGCGGCTCAAAGAGGAAGCCGGGCGCGCGTGGATCGACGACCGCGGCACCGTGTTCAACCAGGACGTGCTCGGGGCGATCGAGCTCGGCTTCATGGTGGACTGCGCCGAGGCCATCGTGCTGGGCGCGCTGGAGCGCACCGAGTCGCGCGGCGCGCAGTTTCGCACCGACTTCCCCGAGCGCAACGACGGCGAGTGGCTCAAGCACATCGACATCACGCTCACCGGCGACGGCCCAAAGTTGAGCTACTCGCCGGTCACCATCACCCAGTGGCAGCCAGAGGAGAGGAAGTACTGATGACAGACGTGCACCGGCCTCCGCAGCCGTACACGCTCAGGCTGCGCCGCTACGACCCCGAGTCACTACAGGCCCCCTACTGGGACGAGCACACGATCGAGCTGGCCCCCCACCGCTCGGTGCTCGAGGCGATCTTGCAGGCGCGCGACCGCTTCGACGGATCGATTGGCATCCGCTGCTCGTGCCGCCAGGCGATCTGCGGCTCGTGCGGCGTGCGCATCAACGGCGCGCCCGCGCTCGCGTGCCACACCCACCTCGAGGACGCAGCGCTTTCGGCGCAGGGCGACGCGATCGTGGTGGAACCGATGGGCAACATGCCCGTGCTCAAGGACCTCATCGTCGACATGGACGCGGTGCACTGGAAGAAGATCCGTCGCGTCACGCCGTGGCTTTTGGCCAAGCAACCCGTGCCCGAGCGCGAGTACCTCGTGTCCAAAGAGAGCATGGTCGACGTCACGCAGACGATGGCTTGCATCCAGTGCGGGGCGTGCGTGTCGGACTGTCTGTCGATGGAGGTCGACCCCGAGTTCATCGGTCCCGCCGCGCTGGCCAAGGCCTACCGCTTCGTCGGCGACCCCCGCGACGACGAGCATTTCGAGCGCCTCAACGACCTGGCCCAAGACCCTCACGGCATGTTCGACTGCACGCACTGCTTCAGCTGCGTGCAAGCGTGCCCCAAGGACGTCAACCCCATGGGGCAGATCATGCGCCTGCGGCGCATCGCCACGAGCGACAACCACATCGTGGACCGCAACAACGGGGAGCGCCACGAGGCCGCCTTCACCACGCTGATCCGCGGCTACGGGCTCAACCACGAGGCCGAGCTGCTGTCGCGTTCCTACGGCGGCAACTCGTGGTCTGGCAAATTCCACCCCGCCGCCGCCAAAGAGCTGCTGTCCTCGCTGCCCACCATCGTCGCCGGCGTGCTGCGCCGCAAAATCAACCCGCGCCTGGCGCTGTTCGGACACAAGCTGGCCAAGCCCGACCTGCAGGGCGTGCAGCGCATCTACGACCAGGTCGAGCAGCGCCCGCAGCGCTACGAGCTGAACCTGTTCATCAGCGGCTTCGACGAGGACGACCAGCAGCCCGCCACTCACGCCGCGGCCGGCGCGGGAGACGCCGCGGCCGGCGCGGGCGACGGCGCGGGCGGCGCGGCGGGCGGCGAGACCGGCTCCGACGGCGCCGGCTCGGCGCAGGAGACACAGACGTGAAGGTGGCGTACTGGCCCGGCTGCGTGAGCCGCGGCTTCACCCCCGAGCTGCACGGCTCGATGGCCAAGGTGGCGCCTCTGCTGGACATCGAGCTGGTCGAGCTCGATCGCGCCTGCTGCTCGGGCGCGGGGGTGATCGCCGAGCACAACCAGGAGCTCGCAGACACGCTCAACGCGCGCACGTTTGCGCTCGCGCAGCAGGTGCCTGGCGCCGAGCTGATGATGAACATCTGCTCCACCTGCCAGGGCGCTCAGAGCGAGTGCCAGGAACGCCTGGACGCAAACGCCGAATACCGCGCACACGTCAACCAGACGTTGTCGAACGAGGGCCTCAGCTACGAGAAGGGGCTGACCAACAAGAACTTCTTGTGGCTGCTGGTGGAGGAGATAGGCCTCGACGAGCTGCGCAAGCGTGTCGCGCGCCCGCTGCACAACCTCAAGGTTGGACCCTTCTACGGCTGCTACATCGTGCGCCCGCGCAGCCGCCTCGGGATCGACGCGCAGCACCCGCGCGACCACTACCTCCACGAGGTGATCGACGCGCTCGGCGGCACCGTGATCGAGTACGCCGGCATGCGCAAGTGCTGCGGCTTTCCGATCATCACCATGAACAAGGAGGCATCGCTCAAGCAGGCCGGGCGCCACCTCGGCGACGCGGTCGACGCCGAAGCCGACTGCCTCGTCACGCCCTGCCCGCTGTGCCATCTGAACCTCGACCTGCAGCAGCCGATCGCCGAAGGAGTGGTGGGCCGCGAACTGCACATGCCGGTGCTGCATCTCCCCCAGCTCGTCGGGCTCGCGCTGGGGCTCGCGCCAGACGAGCTGGGGCTCAGCCGCCACATCGTGCGCCCGACAGCGGTGATCGACTGGTCGAGCGCCGTCGTCGCCGCCGCGACCTGAGGCGCAACAGCCGCCGCATGTCCGTGAGCGCGTGAGAGTCCTCACCGTCGTCGGCAACCGGCCGCAGTTCGTCAAGGCGGCGGCCGTCTCGCGCCCCTTGCGCCGCGAGCACGAGGAGATCCTCGTGCACACCGGACAACACCACGATGTCTTGCTCTCGCGCGTGTTCTTCGAGCAGCTCGACCTCGTGTCGCCCGACCACGAGCTGGGCATCTCCGGCGGCGCCAACAGCTCGCAGACAGCGCGCATGCTGGCGGCGCTCGAGCCGCTGATCGGCCACGCGCAGCCCGACGCCGTGCTGGTGTACGGCGACACCAACTCCACGCTCGCGGGCGCGCTCGCCGCGGGCCAGGCGCACGTGCCGCTCGTGCACGTCGAGGCGGGCATGCGCTCGCACGAACGCGAGATGCCCGAGGAGCTCAACCGCGTGCTCGCAGACCGCATCGCCGACCTTCTGCTGTGCGCGTCCGACACCGCCGTGCAGAACCTGCGCGCCGAAGCCGCGCCCGGGCGCATCGAGCTGGTGGGCGACGTGATGGTCGACGTCGCGCTGCGCCGCGCGCAGGCCGCGCGCGAGGATCTCGAGCCCCTGCGCGAGTTCGGCCTACAGGACGGCGAGTACCTGCTGCTGACCGCGCACCGCGCCGGCAACGTCGACCGGCCGGCGCGGCTGCGCGCGCTCATGGACCTGGTCAAAGCGCTGCCCTGGCGGGTCGTGTTCCCCTTGCATCCGCGCACGCGCGATCGCCTGCGCGACGCGGGGATGCTCGATGAGCTGGCGGCGGACGAGCGCGTCACGCTCAGCGACCCGCTGGGATACATGCAGTTCAACGCGCTGCTCGTACACGCTCGCGCGATCCTCACCGACTCCGGCGGCGTCCAGAAGGAGGCGTACCTTGCCGGTGTGCCCTGTGTGACGCTGCGCGCAAGCACCGAGTGGGTGGAGACGGTGCACGCCGGCTGGAACACGCTCGTGGACCTCGACACCGCAGCCGCGCTGGCGGCGCTCGAGCACACACCACCCGCGCGGCGCCCGGCGCTGTACGGCGACGGTCACGCGGCCGAGCGCTGCGTGGCGGCGATCGACACGCTGTGAGCCAAGCGCCGACACCCGACGTCTTGGAGGCGGCCACGCCGACGCGCGTGGCCGTGGCAGGGCTCGGCTACTGGGGCCCGAACATCGCGCGCAACCTCGCTGCGATCCCGGGCTGTGAGCTGCGTTGGCTGTGCGACGAGAGCGCAAAGGCCAGGGAGCGTGCGGCGCGCGCCTTCGCCGGCGTGCGCGTCACCGGCGACCTGTCAGACCTGCTCGCGGACCCCCAGCTCGACGCGGTCATGCTCGCCACGCCCGTGGCCACCCACGCGCAGCTC